>CAZVOU010000330.1:0-9793 GCA_964628605.1 uncultured Syntrophaceae bacterium | reverse complement strand
GGAGACGGACAATGCAAGGTACTTCTCCCGGATGCTTTGCGCCACTGAGACCTGGAGGATCTTTTCGGATTTCAGGCATAGTGTCGCTTACCTGGACATAGAAACCACCGGTATGGCAGGGACTCGTGAAGAGATCACCACTATTTCGGTCTACGACGGCGCCACAATTTATTATTATATCCGCGGCCAGAACCTGGAACGGTTTGCGCGGGACATCCAGAAGTACCGGTTGTTAGTGACCTATAATGGCAAGTGCTTTGATTTGCCGGTCATTCGCAGGCTTCTGCACACCCCGATGGATCAGGCTCACATTGATTTGCGCTATTTATTGCATAGCCTCGGTTATCGTGGAGGTCTGAAGGGCTGTGAGAAGCAGCTCGGAATAGACAGGGATGAACTGGATGGCCTGGACGGCTATTTCGCCATCCTGTTGTGGCAGGACTACATCAGGAACAAGAACGGAAAAGCGCTGGAAACATTGCTGGCGTATAACATACTGGACGCCGTGAACCTTGAACGACTCATGGTCACGGCCTTCAACCTCAAGTTGCAGTCAACCCCTTTTCAGCGCTCTCACACTATTCAAACCGAACTGATTGCGCCGGAAAACCCGTTTCAGGCGGATATGGCGACGGTAGACAGGCTCAGGAGCAGGTACCTGGCGTCTTACCACTAATCCGCCGAAACATGGACGGTTTTTAACATTATCTCTTTTTTAGAGCCCATCTCAATCTAAGTGAGTTGGTCACCACCGACACGGAACTCATCGCCATGGCCGCCGCAGCGAACACGGGATTGAGCAATATGCCGAAAGCCGGATATAACACACCGGCCGCCACCGGTATGCCGATGACGTTGTAAAAGAATGCCCAGAAGAGGTTCTGCCTGATCACCCTCATTGTCTGAAGTGATAATTTTATGGAGGAAGCCACCAACCGGACATCGCTTTTCATCAGTGTGATGTCCGAGGCCTCCATTGCGATATCAGCGCCTGCTCCCACAGCTATGCCGATGTCTGCGGCAGTAAGGGCCGGAGCGTCGTTGATGCCGTCGCCCACCATCGCCACCACATGTCCCTCGGACTGAAGTTTTCTGATTTCTTCCGCCTTTTGGCCCGGAAGGACCTCGGCAAGGACATGATCGACGCCGATCATGTCGGCCGTAGATTGGGCGGTCTGGCGGTTATCGCCCGTGATCATTCCTACCCTGAGTCCCATTCTCTTCAGTTCGGCTATTGCTTCCGCCGCTTCATCCCGCGGTGTGTCCGATATCGAGATCAACCCTGCCGGTTGCCCTCCCATCGCCACAAAAACACAAGTCCTGCCTAGTTCAGCTTCCTGGCCCGCCTCGACAAGCAGTTCATTAACACTCACTCCAAGTGAGTCCATGAAACTTGCCGTTCCGACCGACAGGTCAATGCCTGAAAGCGTAGCTGTTGCGCCTTTGCCTGCGACCGCCTGAAACTGGTCCACATCTTTGGGCGTTATGGCTCGGGATTGAGCTTCCCTCATGATGGCCCCCGCCAACGGGTGTTCCGACCTGGCCTCTATGGCCGCCGCCGCTTCGAGGACTTTCTCCGGTGAGTAGTCTGGGCAGGCTATTATGTTGGTGACCTGTGGGGTCCCCTTGGTCAGGGTGCCGGTTTTGTCAAAGATGACGGTGTCAAGTTTATAGGCCTTTTCCAGTGTTTCTCCGCCCTTGATTAGAATCCCTTTCTCAGCGCCCGCCCCAGTGCCGACCATCACCGCCGTGGGGGTAGCCAGTCCCATGGCGCACGGGCACGCTATGATGAGGACCGAGACAAAATTCAGCAAGGCCACCGCGAAAGTGGACTCAGGCACGATAAAATACCAGACAAGAAAAGTGGAGACGGCCAGGACAATGACCACCGGCGCAAAGATAGATGAGATTCTGTCTGCAAGCCTCTGAATAGGCGCCTTGGACCCCTGGGCGTCTTCCACCATCCTTATTATTTGAGACAATGCCGTGTCCGCGCCTACTCTAGTCGCCCTGAAGGTAAAAGAGCCACTGCGGTTAATCGTGGCGCCGAATACCTCATCACCCGGTCCCTTGTTTACCGGCATGCTTTCCCCGGTGAGCATGGACTCATCCATGGCCGAGTCCCCGGAGACTATCACTCCGTCGGTCGGTATCTTCTCGCCGGGTTTTACAAGGATTATGTCACCGACCCTGAGGAATTCCACCGGGACCTCTTCACTTGATCCATCCCTGATCACGGTGGCCGTTTTTGCCCTCAAACCGGCCAACTTCCTGATGGCCAGAGAGGTCCGGGACTTTGCCCTCGCTTCCAGGAAGCGCCCCAGTATGATCAAAGTGACGATCATGGAGGCGCCGTCATAATAAAGATGAGGCATGGAGTGGGCGGCGGCGAAGAAATCGGGTCTGAACGTCGCAAAGACCGAATAGAAATAGGCCGATAGTGAACCCATTGCCACAAGTGTGTTCATGTCGGATGTTTTCTGTTTAAGGGCCTTGTAAGCCCCTACCAGGAAACCGGCGCCCACCCAGAAAACGACCGGTGTCGTCAGGACAAGCTGGATAAAGGCCAACAGAAAAAAATTGGCGTGACCGTGGTCGGAGAACATTGGGAGCATGGCCACTGCGTGAACCAGAATACTCAACGCTGCGCCGACAGCCAGCTTGAGTTTCAGGCTCTTAATCTCTGTTTCCCTGAGTTTTTCGGCCGGGTCCGATGAATCAATATCAACTATGCCCAGGTAGTTGTAACCTGCGTCTTGAAGGGCCTCCTTAACATCACGCAAGTCCGGACGGCTTGACCCGTCTGATGTTATGGTGACCTTGGATGACGCCAGATTGACCTCTGCGTCCCCAACCCCGTCCACCGACTTGAGAACTTTTTCCACACGCCGGACACAAGCTGCGCAGTTCATCCCACCCACCGATATTATGGTCTTGGCAGGTTTGGCGCTATCGACGGATTCAGTCCCTACGACCTCGTAACCCAGGTCTGAAACCTTTTCCTTCAGGTCTTCAATGCTGGTGACGGAACTGTCGTAATCGACCGTGGCCTTGTTGGTCGCGAAATTCACTGTTGCCTGGGACACTCCGTCAACACAAGCCAATCCCGTCTCAACCCGCCTCACGCAGGCAGCGCAACTCATTCCCTGGACATGTAGAGTAGCTTTAGCCAATTTCAAAACCAGCCTTCTCTATCTTGCTACGTAAGTCATTCATATCTATAGGGGTATCATGCGAAAATGAAGCCTCTCCCTTGCCGAGATCAACTTTCACATCGGACACTCCCGTCAATGAATTAAGCGTTTTTGTGACCGACATTACACAATGTTGACAAGACATACCCTTGATTTTGACTGTTGATTCCATTTCTTAACCTCTCCGTAAGTCTATTGATGTTGTTATGGTATCTGTCTCTTCCAGCAGGCCAGAACTCCTTCACGACCGAACATGAGTTGAACCAGTTCCCAACCCAGCGCCCCGCGTTCATTAAGTATTTCTACCAGCGCTCCGGGCTCTTCGGCCGGGACCTCGTCAATCCTGCAGTCACCCTTGTCGGTGCAGAAATAGACTACCCTGTTGAAAGACTCGGAAGAATGCCTCGTGATATCGTATTCATATCTTGTCATGGTCTTTCCTCGGTTATGACATTAATCTCGCTTCAACATTACATTTTATAATATTACTATGCGCTATAAGAAATGAAAGGTTCAAACCCTGTAAAATTATTTTCCCGCACAAGTGTCCAACCGATATTGAAAGCCTGTGAAATGTTGTAGAATCCACAGCACAGAGTAATTATTGAGGAGGTTGTAAATGAATGCGTCAGCTTTAAGGACTGGGAATCCGACCTTGGGGGAATCGACATTCGAAAAGGTGGCCGGGGTTGGTTCGGGAACAGCCCAGATGACTCTTCAGGGAACCATCAACAAAACCGGATTGCTGACCCTGATAGTGCTCGCGGCCGCCATGTTTTCATGGACGAAATTTTTTGCCAATCCCGAGGCGGGGGCTAAGGCTGTCCAGGCGTACGCAATGCTGGGCGCAATCGGAGGCTTCATCGTGGCGATGGTCACCGTCTTCAAGATGGAGTGGTCGCCGGTGCTGGCTCCCATATATGCCGTCCTTCAGGGGCTTTTTCTCGGGGGAATATCCGCCCTCATGGAAACGCAGTATCCGGGAATCGCAATTCAGGCGGTCGGACTGACTTTCGGAGTCATGATCGCCATGCTTGCGGCCTACAGTTCAAGATTAATAAAAGTGACCGACAATCTGAAGATAGGGATTGTATCGGCCACCGGCGCAATCGCCATCTACTACCTCCTGTCAATGGTCCTGAGCATGTTCGGAATCCAGGCGCCTCTAATCAATGACAACGGCTGGATGGGAATTATATTTTCACTGCTGGTGGTCGTAATCGCCGCGTTCAACCTGGTGTTGGACTTTGATTTTATTGAAACCGGAGTTAACCGCGGGGCCCCTCATTACATGGAGTGGTATGCCGCTTTCGGGCTTCTCGTGACCCTGATATGGCTGTACATAGAGATGCTGAGACTATTGTCCAAGCTGAGGAGCAGGAACTAGTCCCAACAAATTTACGACGCGCCGAAGCTGTTCATGACAGCGGATGTCAGATGTCGGTCAAATTGCAAAAAAACATTCAGGCTATTCGGGAGTCGTGGCTTAAAAGGTTTTGGTAAATTTCACGGTTACTACGAATTCGGCTCCCTTAGCCCCTCTGCAAAGCGACAGTGTGCCACCTAGAGCGTCAGCCAAAGCCTGGGCGCCCGCAAGGCCCAGGCCGTGACCACGAACAGGGAAGCCCTCCACCTTGTCACACTGGAAATACTGGTCAAAAATCTGTTGGTGATAGTTCTCAGGTATGCCGGGGCCGTCATCTCTAACAGATACGGTCATCGTATCGTCTGCAACAACTAGTTTGAGGAAAACATTTTTCGTTTTGTACTTGAACGCGTTGGAGAGCAGGTTTGTAATAATAAGGCTGAATTTTGTCTCATCGGTGATGACCGGCGTTGAGAGATTCGCTGCGTCGGCCTCGAGATGCACGTCATGAGTTTTTAGAGTGGCCCGGAACCGTTCCAGATCGTGTTCTTCCTCCAGGGCGTCCGAGATTGACGGGTCCACCAGGTCAAACACCTCTATCAGCGCTTCACGTAAAATGTTAACCGGGAGACATTCCGAGTGGTTGACAATGCCGAGGGTCGCCATGTCAACTTCAAGCATGCTGTTGGTGAGGTGTCTCAAACGAACGGCGTTGCGCAGCATGCGCTTGATGACCTTCTCCTGTTTTGCGTTCAATACGCCGTATCTATCAGGTTTGTCAATTAATGATCTGGCGCCCGACTCTATGATGTTTATCGGGTTTTTAAGATCATGAACGAGATGCGCTGTCTGTATATTCTTTATACCCACGTAAAACCCCCTGACCTGAATGGCGGCAAAATCACATGACTGGTTTCAGACATGACGGTAACTCGTAAAGCGATATGGAAAATAAAGCCTTAGGAACGAAAAAAGCCTTCTAACAAGGTCCGCTATTAATAACTATTGATTACTAACGCCAATTGCCAAGCCCAAGAACTTCCGCATCCTGATATTTCAACTCCAACATACTATTAAAATACTACAATAATGCAAGCTTGTTTTTGAGCGTACGCATAGTAAGAATCATCAAGCTGGGGAATGTCTTTTAACCTCCATGAAACGTCGGCCACATGAGCTTGGGCCGTGGTGGAATTTGAGCCAACAGGCCGACCTGAGACCGCAATCGAAAAATAACTGATTTCTTGGTTTGACAAACACGGCTCCAAAATGTTAATTTTAGGATTCAGCGGGCGGGTAGCTCAGTGGGAGAGCACTGCCTTCACACGGCAGGGGTCGAAGGTTCAATCCCTTTCCCGCCTACCAATGATTTAAATAGTTTAGGTCATGCGCCAGCATGGCCTTTTTCTTTTGTCGCGGGAATGACGGCAATTTTGAGTCGCTTTCTTTTTTCAGGGCCAGGGTTTATCTTTTCTCTACACTATCTGGTTGAGCCCAACCATGTTCAAATGTCACAGATTCGACAGCTTTACTGAGTTCTTCATAAAATATGGACTGGTATGACAGCAGAAGTGTCATCAGTGTGACCATTCATGACAAATCCCATTAAGAAGGAGGCTCCTCATGGAAGAACCGAAGAGGCTGAACGACAAAACATCCGACAAAACCTCATCGCTCAAAGACTCCCCTGAACTTAGAGGCGGAAACCCGATCAGGCATTTTCATGAAAAAGGAAAGATGCCTTCGAAGTTCACCATAGAACTTCAGCAAAAGCTTCGGAAATCTCTCCCGTTTCAGGACCAGAGGGATTTCGAGGAGAGCAGGAAGGGCTTCATTGCCGAGCCTCCGTACAAACAGATTAAGGCAGAGGCGGGACATGTTGCCTGGGACATGGGCAATTACGAATTTCTTCTTCAAGGTGAGAACTTTGACTCCATCCACCCCTCTTTACAGAGACAAGCCGTCTTGAACATGTCTTACGGCCTGTACGAAGTGGCGCCCGGCAAGATTTTTCAAGTGCGCGGCTTCGACCTTGCCAACATGAGCTTTATCAAGGGTGACACTGGATGGATAGTGTTCGACACGCTAACCACCAAAGAAACTGCAGAAGCGGGTCTGGCTCTGATTAATGAAAAGCTCGGGCAGCGTCCGGTTGTGGCAGTCGTCTATTCGCATTCCCACGTAGATCATTACGGCGGGGTTCGAGGCATTGTGGATGAGCGTGATGTGCAGAGTGGCAAAGTATCGATAATCGCCCCGATAGGATTCATGGAACACGCTGTTTCGGAGAATGTCCATGCCGGTAACGCAATGAACCGGCGCCTGTTTTACCAGTATGGAGCGCTCCTTCCCAGAAGCCCGTTCGGTCATGTGGACCAGGCTATTGGCAAGGCTGTGGCGCTTGGCAACATTGGCCTGATTCCCCCGACCAGGATAATCAGCAAGGACATAGAGGAAGTGACCGTTGACGGTGTGAGAATGGTGTTCCAGAATACACCCGGCACGGAGGCCCCTGCGGAGATGAACACATGGTTTCCCGAATTAAAGGCTTTCTGGGCTGCGGAGAATATAACAGGGACGGTTCACAACATTTACACCCTGCGTGGCGCGCTGATTCGTGATCCTCTATTGTGGTCCAAGAAAGTAAATGAAGCTCTTTATCTTTTTGGACAGGAAGCTGAGGTTATGTTCTCTTCACACAATTGGCCCCGTTGGGGAAATGCACGAATACAGGAAGTTATGCGGACCCAGCGTGACATCTACGCCAACCTCAACAATGATGTCCTCCACCTTGCCAACAGGGGCGTGACTATCAACGAGGCGCATAACTGTTACAAGCCCCCGAAGAGCCTGCAGGAACAGTGGGCCGCTCACAGTTATCACGGTTCAGAAGAACACAACAGTCGTGCGGTCATCAACCGCTATCTCGGTTACTGGGATTGCAATCCCGCCACGTTGATCCCACTTTCACCACGCGATTCAGCGCCTCTGTACGTTGAAATGATGGGAGGGGACGAAAAGATCATTGCGAAGGGAAAAGAGCTGTACGATCGAGGGGATTACATGCTCGCCCAGGAGATATTGAACAAGCTTGTCTATGCTGAACCGTCCAACCAGGAGGCCAAGGATCTGCTGGCTGACGTATTCGAGCAGATCGGATACCAGAAGGAGAGCACAAGCCTGCGCAACAGTTTCCTCGCCGCCGCCTATGAATTGAGGTCCGGTATTCCTTCCCTACCGACCAAGTCTTCGGGGGCGGATACCATGCGGGCAATTTCTACAGATCTTTGGCTCGATTTACTGGGGATCATGACCGATAGTCGGAAAGCGGAGGGCATCGAATTCATCATCAACCTGGTTCATCCTGACATCGATGAGAAGTACGTCATTGAACTGAGTAACGCCACTCTTACCAACCTTAAAGGCTTTCAGTCGAAAAAACCGGATCTTACTCTGGTGATCAATCGTTCAGACCTTGAAACGGTTATGCTGGGCAATGCCACGCTGGAGGATCAGGTCAAAGCCGGTAAGGCAATGCTGGAGGGCAACCCCGAACCTTTGAGACAACTCATGGGTCTGTTGGTTGAATTCACCCCCGACTTCGAGATCATGCCGGGAACTGCGCCGGGTTGAAAAAGATCGACATCAATCTTTGACTTTACTGCAGCATGGCGGTTGCAGCGTTTTGTGATGTTCCAGGCGCATTAGAAAGCCATCTGTTCGCAGAACGCTGCAGTGCTGGAAGTTGAATCAAAAACGGGTCATCCTAAAAGTCTGTATACGTAGTCCGGTATGGGGTGTTCCCTTCATTGAGCGAAGATGAACAAATATAATAGCATCGATGTAATTAGGTCATAAAAACATTGCTTTCGTGGAATGTTCTGTGGCAGTCATATATCAACTGTTCAAGTAAGCTGCAGATATTTGGGGTTCCTCCAACGGAAGGATTCTCACCGCCGGATGGATGGCTTTGTCCAATTCCGGGGCATCATGGCGGAATAAAGGATCGTATATGACTGTGGCGTCCATGATATTACAAAGGCTTTTCCATAATGAATAAGAATGTATTGGCTCCAGGGGCCCGTGTACTCATTCGTGACGCCGAATGGCTCATAAGGCGGGTAGATGTAACGTCCACCGGAGGCAGGGCCATAGCTGTTTCAGGTGTTTCCGAGATTGTCCGTAACAGGGAGGCTATCTTCCTGACGGAAGCCGAGCAATCCATCGAAGCGCTTGACCCGGCCCAAACCAGCCTTGTGCAGGATACATCTGAATATTATTCGGCCGGTATGCTATACGTCGAAAGTCTCCTTCGCCAGACAGCGCCATCGGATGATCGCCTCTACATCGGGCACGAGGCCGCCATGGACCTTGTGCCTTACCAGCTTGACCCTGCGATACAAGCCTTGAATCAGCCCCGTCAGCGCATCCTAATCGCTGACGCCGTCGGACTAGGCAAAACGCTGGCAGCAGGCATCCTGCTATCCGAACTCATCCGGCGTGGTCGCGGTCAACGTATTCTGGTTCTGGCAATCAAGAGCATGCTCACACAATTCCAGAAGGAGATGTGGAGCCGTTTCACCATACCGCTGACGAGGCTCGATTCTGTCGGCATACAGCGCATACGTTCACGCATCCCGACCAACCACAATCCCTTTTACTACTATGACAAGGCTATCATCTCCATCGACACGCTGAAGCAGGACGGCGAGTATCGTAACTACCTGGGAACAGCCTACTGGGATATTATCGTCGTGGATGAAGCCCAGAATGTCGCAGAACGTCGGGGTTCCTCATCCAAGCGTTCGAAACTGGCCAAGCTCCTCTCAAGCCGTTCAGACACCCTGATAATGCTGTCGGCCACACCTCATGACGGCAGCGCAAAAAGCTTCGCCAGCCTTATGAACATGCTCAACCCAACCGCCATCGCCGATCCGGAGAATTACGGACCTGAAGACATCAAGGGTCTATTCATCCGCAGGTTCAAGAAGGATATACAGTCGCAGGTCCAGTCTGCATTTAAGGAACGTTCCATGAGCGTGGTGCGGACACCGGCCTCCTCACTGGAAGAACAGGCCTATGACAACCTCGTTGGCATAAACTTCGCCAAAATAGACGCCCGTGATACGGCAGGGAAGCTCTTCAGGACCACCCTGGAAAAGGCGCTGTTTTCCAGCCCGGCCGCCTGCCTGCAGACCATCGGTAACCGTATCCGAACCCTGCAGAAAACCGG
>CAZVOU010000329.1:0-14516 GCA_964628605.1 uncultured Syntrophaceae bacterium | reverse complement strand
AGTAATGGGAGCAAAATTAAGGTTTCGCGCAATACTGATGACCTCGTTGGCGTTTATAGTCGGTGTGTTTCCCCTTGTTGTGGCCACAGGAGCTGGCGCTGCGAGCAGACAAGCGGTCGGAACGGCAGTGTGCTTTGGAATTCTCGGCGTGACAATTTTGGGTGTCTTTTTCACTCCGGCGCTTTACGTGGCCCTGCAACCGGTCAAGCTGTATTTCGACAGGAAAAAGGCCAAGAGAGAAGCTCAATATTCATAAAAAATTTTTCCGTCGCTATCCCGAGTGAGAATTTATTTGGCCGCCTTTATAATGATTGAGTTTAAATGCGGCTTATGTTGCAATTTACAACTCGCGCATTATGTCCGCAGGCTTCATTCTGTCAGTTCGTTTTCCCATTAAATAGCTTGCAAGAAGCCCTGAGAAAATTGCAATCAGTAAAGCAGTAAATATCAGTTCGGCCGAAATTTGAACCGGAAGTGTGACGGAGTTGGACGTAGCCGCTGCCGAGTTTCTGGCCATGCTTGGTAATTGGTTTATCTGCGCTGGAGTGGCCAGAGATATCTGAGCGTTTGACAGCAAAAAAGCTGCTGAGTAGCCAAAAATCAAACCAAGCGCTCCCCCGGTCAAAGACTGCAATAATGCCTCCGCCATGATCTGACAATGAACGTTCTTGCTGGTCCAACCAACCGCCTTTAATATCCCAATCTGATTTGCGCGTGTAGCCAGGTTGGCGATCATTGAGCGTACAATCAGTAGAATGGCTCCGGCTAGGGCCATCCAGGAGAGTATTACCGCAAACTGCCCTGATATTTTTGAGATTCCTCCCATGACCTCCAACGATGAGTCGGCGCTGACAACGGTAATACCCGAAGCAGACTTTTCGATCTTAGACTTGACTATGCTTTGCAAAGATGGATCTTTGAGGCGCAAATAGACAATGTTGACCTCATTGGGGTTGGAACCAAGTAACGCTCCGGCATCATCTATAGAGATGTAAGAGTTCGCTGCCGCAATTTGAGCCCCTTCTTTTATGGAAAGCAGACCCACCACTTTGAATGGCTTGTTGGCAATCAAGATAGAGTCATGAAGCTTGGCGTTCTTAAACTTTGCAAAATGTTTCTCAAGAATGATCTCACCATTTTGTTCCAGGAATCTACCTTCTACAATCCAGTCCTTAACCTTCACTGGTCCCAATCCGGGTTGAGCGGGATTCAGACCCATCATCGTCTTAAAACCATCCGGAGCAAATTCCCACAGCAACAGCGATGCGGCCTTGTCGCTGACTTCCGGCAGGTCATTTATAGCGTCTCGTTCAGTTGCCGAAAGAAGCTGGTTGGCAAAGGGTAAACGAATCCCTTGCATTGCTGTATTTGTCAGTGGCGAGTTTTCGGGCCTTTTCTCAGCTTTCTGGACCACAACATCGGCGCCCACATTCTTCAATGGGAGACGTAGCGCTTCCTGATAGGCGCTCCCCAGGGCGTTCATGGCAACAAAGAATGCAATTCCTACTGCAATTCCTAAAATGTTCACAGCGGTCCTGTGGTGGTGATGGCGCAGTTCCTGAAACACGTACCGAAATGTCATGGTGGCCTCACTTCTTGCCTATTGTTTGTTCAATGGCCTGCTTCAAGATTTCAACACTCCACTTTCCCTGAAAAAATGCCGGACCAGCGCCTGTAGGAAAACCCCAGAAAACAAATTCCTGCTGACCCAGTTTTATCTTTGTGCTGCCATTTATCCATATCACCAGAGGCACATGTTGACTGATACCTTTCTTGGCCTTGAATGCTTCCCCCTCATTACTTTCAAAATCGTACCAGGTTACATTCACGTTGCCTTTGAATTCTGAAAAAAGGTTTTTAAGTTTTGACAATGTGTCCTGAAGAGGCCCGTGATTCATGTAAAGAACTTCGATTTTCACAATAGGAACAACGGACCAAACACTGTTTGAGGTAAAAGCCATAATTAAAACAATCAAACAGATTAACGGTCGTTTTATCATGCTGTTATTTCTCCGTCATGCATCTGTATTACCCTGTCTGCTGACCTTGCTATGTCTTCATCATGAGTCACCATTAACACTGCGAGCTTATTGTTTTTATTTATGTCTCTCAGTAGGTTCATGATACTGGCTCCGGTCGTAGAATCGAGATTGCCTGTCGGTTCATCAGCGAACAATATCTTGGGAGACATGATGAGCGATCGTGCAATGGCGACACGCTGCTTTTCACCTCCGGACAGCTCTGACGGCAGATGGTGAATCCTGTCCTGCAAACCCATTTTTTCGAGTAGGGAAACTGCGCGGCTGCGCCTTTCATCGTTTTTCATTTTGACTGGGAATAGAGGAAGGGCCACATTTTCCCAGGCTGAGAGCGTGGGAATAAGGTTGAATGACTGAAATATGATACCGACATGATCACGCCTGAAGAGCGCAAGCTCATCCTCACTTGATCCCGAAATGTCTTTGCCTCCAAGCTTGACATGCCCTGAGGTAGGAGTTTCAAGACCAGATAGAATGGAAAGTAACGTAGTCTTGCCACTCCCGGATTTTCCAGTCAGACAAACAAATTCCTCTTTAGCAATCGATAGAGAAACCCTTTTTACTACATGAAGGTTTCCAAAACTTTTAGTAATATCGGTTCCCACCAGAATATCTGTTTTATTCATTTCTCAGCGCCTCCGCAGGCTTTATTCGTGAAACAACCCTGGTCAACATTCCTCCGGCGATACTCCCGATGATCATGCATAGCAGCACTGCGAAGAGCGCAAGTTGCCAAGGCATAGTGATTTGAAGCATCAGAGTCTTGAATAGCTGCTTGTCGCCCCCTGGTAAAAAATGTGGCACTGGGCTCATGTCCCAAGGAATGGGGATGCTGATCTCCACAAAACCGAGCAAGCATATAATTACAGCGGCCATCATCAAGCCCAGCAGTCCCCCGAGCAAGCCCTGAACCAGGGATTCTCCCAGTAGTTGGGACATAACGTTGTTACCTGTCCAACCTACCGCTTTCAGGATTCCGATTTCACGCGATCGTTCGTTGACGTTACCTGCCATAATCTTAAATGTAACCACCGCTGAAACCAGTATCGCCAACAAAGATGCAGTCATTGCAAAACGATCAAAAATCTCAAATATGCCCCCTAATTGTTTCAGGAAAGAATCAGGGCTGGCTATGGTAGACTGTTTTCCCAGCATCCCACGCAGTTCTGAGGAAATCATAGGCACATCCTGTTGATCTGCTCGGATGAACAGCAGATTTATGTCCTGATCCCTAAAAGGTGAAACCGACTGGACCTGAGGTGAAGCAACAGCCAATCGAGTGGCGTCATTCAGGTTGATGTATACATTGGCAATGGCAATCTTTGGCGCTCTGGATGCGTCAACAATACCGACAACTTTGTAACTGCCGCCAGCCATGGACAGTTCATCGCCCAAACGAATGCCATAACGACTGGCAAACGCTGATTCTACCAATGCTTCCAGTGGATTATCCCCGAGAAATTGCCCCTCAGAAATGGCGGTCTTCAATGTTGAAGGTCCTACGGAATTTTCCTTTTCAATTCCCAAAACTATCCACGCCTGATTTGGGTCAAATATCCAAAGCAACACGGCTTTGCCTATACCAGTCACGCCCTTGAGCGCCGCTATTTTGGTTACTTCATCATGTTTGAGCGTCACCGCAGAACAAGGAAACACTGGCCCTGACATGTCACTGGGAACGTTTCCGGAGCGCTGAACTGTTATGTCAGCGCCAATCTCCATCAGCGGAGCCCTGGCAGCTTGACGGTAAGCTGCAGACAATGAGTTTATTGATATCAGCAGCGCCGCTCCAAACGCTAGACCAAACACCGCAGATATGGTCCGCCTCCTGTGATGCCAAAGTTCATTTTTTAGATAGAGCAGGTTCATAAAAACTCCGTTAAGTTTGATGGCATTGTTCAGGGTCAGTTTTGGGTCTTACTCAACCACCGCATTGATGATATATTGTGTGCCTCCGTCAAGAGATGCTATTATTTCTGCCATGCCGGCAGTGTCACCTGCCTTGACGTGAACCCTGATTATTCCCAAACGCGCTTGCCCCGGACCAAATGGTTCCGGACGTAATGTGACTGGAACTCCTTTTGCGACCACCGAACCGATTGGTTTGCCATCACTGAGGATGGTCAAGTTCCCATCTGGGTTCAGTTTCAAGCTGACAAATGATCTGGGCAAATCTGGAATAGTTACTAGGAAATCGATTGGTAATGGAGCTTCCTGACCGGATTTGATTCGCTGCCAGTTTTCATTTTTAGAGTCGTGCAGAGAATTGTAGGAAGCTACATTTGGCACGGGTTTTGGAGTGATATTAACTGTAGCCGTGGTTTTCCCCGTAAGCATACCGGCGTCAACAAACTCAACGGCAATTGGGTGATCACCAGGAGTTGATGGGTTCAGAATGCCGGTTCGCAGGTGTATGGCTTTTAGTCCTGGCGCATCAGCGTTTCCGACAGGTATGGCCTGGTCAAACTTTATGACCACTATTCGCGGGTTGGTGCGATCTTCCTGTGTGGTAAACTTGACTGGGATAGGTTTCTGAGTCCAGCCGTAAAGCATTACGGCGTTCAGTGGGTGCCCCTTTTCCGGAGTAAAATTGTCGGGGAAAGTAAACTTGATCTTGGCTTCGGCTGGTATGGCATGACCTGGGACATTTGGGTTTGACCATTTATCAAAAACAAACCATGATTCATGCGGCTGCCCGGCTGCCAAGCCAGTGCTTACCATCGGTTGGTAAAATACTGAAAGAGACGGCGCCTCGGCAAAACTCCATGAGCTAAGCATGCCCACCAATACTATCACGGCGCAAAACTTTGTTGCCCGCACCCCAAGACTGTAATTGCCGGCTGTTGAGATTTTTTCCGACATCTTCGTTCTGAATCCTGAAAAAGTTTCAGTTCCCATTCTGACTCCTCATCGATATCCTTCTGCGAGATATGGCGCATGCTGGGCCATCAATTGTCAATCTTAAGTGAATTCAATAAAATGAACTCCTTGAAGTTAAATTCTCAGGCCACAACATCACTCATTAAGTCTATACCGAGAGCAGTGGAATTTCTCGCGCTTTCAGAAATAGTTGTGAGAAAATTGATATGGCATTCGGGTTGTTACCGGATTTTAACAACCTGCTTTTCATGATAGGCTGTGAACAGAAGAGTCCCTTTGTTGACTTTTTCAATCCACTATGGCCAGGTTAAGTAAATCACTGATGGTGTGAACAAAAACGATCTCGGTTCCAGAACCAAATTCGGCAGGAAGGTTTTCAACATCCGCCTGGTTGTGCAAGGGAAGGGCAATGGTTTTGACTCCTGCCCTTTGTGCGGCTAAAACTTTTTCCCTGATCCCCCCCACTGGAAGAATTTTTCCACTCAGGGTTATTTCACCACAAACTCCAACATCTCTCCTGGCTGGTTTACCTTTCAGCAGTGATAGAAGTGAAATGGCTATGGTGACTCCTGCTGAGGGACCATCTTTTGGAATTGAGCCTGCAGGAATGTGAATATGAATATCATGGCCGACAAAGAAATCCGGATCGATGCCAAAAGAATCAGCGTGACTTCGTATAAAACTCAAGGCAGTCTGGGCTGATTCACGCAGAACGTTTCCCAGAGAACCGGTAAGAATAAGTTGCTGTGAGCCTCTCATTCTGGTTGACTCAACAAAAATTATTTCCCCACCGAATTCGCTCCACACAAGTCCTGTCGAAACCCCAACCTCGTTTTGCGAATCGGCCACCTCATGTCTGAATTTCTTTGGTCCCAATAATCTTGTTACCATATCTCCATCGACCGTGAGAGAATCGGAGGAAAAACCAGACTTCACAGAAATCATGGCCAGTTTTCGAACCACATTTGCTATTTCTCGCTCAAGATTTCGCAGCCCTGCCTCACGGGTGTAGTCGCTAATCAATTTTTGTATGGCTCCAACGGTAAAAGAGATATGTGAAGATTTTAAACCATTGTCTTTCAACTGATTCGGTATCATGTAATCTTGGGCAATCTTCATTTTTTCCTGTTCGGTATAACCTGAGAAGTGTGTGACTTCCAGCCGATCCAGAAGAGGAGTAGGAAGGTTGTCTACAACGTTGGCCGTTGCAATAAACATCACGGATGACAAATCGAATGGAACATCCAAGTAATGATCAACGAAATTTCTATTCTGCTCAGCATCCAGAATCTCAAGAAAAACAGATGCAGGATCACCCCTGAAATCCTGGCCGATCTTATCAATCTCATCGAGCATGAAGACCGGATTGTTTACGCCTATTCGTTTCATTTCGGATATAATCCTGCCCGGCATAGCTCCTACATAGGTTCTCCTGTGGCCTCTCAACTCAGCCTCATCTCTCAAACCGGCCAAAGAAAGACGTACGAATTTTCTCTCCATGGCCTCGGCTATTGCCTGTCCTATAGATGTTTTTCCAGTGCCTGGAGGTCCGGTAAAACACAGTATGGGTCCTCGGGTGAACTGGGCGCTCCTGCGTTTGGCGCAGATGTTCCCCACTGTGGAACGAATTTCATCAATCTTGAAAGGCTTGGCCAGAAAATGTGACACACCGGTAGTAAATGCGCGCACGGCAGTATCGACAGTAGCGTAGCCGGTCAACATGACCACATCTGTTGTAGGAGCAATTCTCTTTATCGACTCAACTAATTGAACTCCATCCATCATCTCCATTTTAAGGTCAGTCAGGACAATGTCGAATTTTCCGGATTCCATCATTTTTAATGCTTGCGGTCCATTAGACGATGTCTCAACTTCGTAACCGTCCCGCACAAGCACATGCTGAATATTGGATCGGGCCATTTCTTCATCATCGACCACGAGAATGCTGTAGTGAGATATCGATCTCAATGTTCTCACTGCAAGATATTCAAGAACCCTCTCTTTCACATGAGGTAGTCCGTGATGTTTTCTTTCAAGAATGCGAGACGCCCGATCAAGGTCGAGATTGTCATTCGTGTAGGAATTCCAGGGAAGCTCAACTAGATAGTCTATGTAGTTAATACCAATAGGATATTCGGCTACCGATGAGTCCGTTTTCTCAAGCCGTTCTAACTCTTTTAAAACCACTGTGCGGACATTGTCAGGCAACTTGGCTTTATCGACTTCCAGTCTCAGATCAACCAGTTCCTGAGCTACTTCAGGTTTTGCATTCTCAGTTTTGCGAAAAAACGACATGAGCCCTCTCACGACCATCAAATATCATGGAACACCATCCCGGAAATACATAATAAGCCCCATAAATATTTCTGCAACATGTTTATAGCGCATCAAACTTGATGCTCATAAGGCTCGAAAGAATGATTTTGAGCGTGTCATTGCAGATTGCAACAGCGTTGGCGCAGCGGCAATCTTTGGATGACCGCTCAGGCAATCAGTATAATCATTTTCTGAATAGAATTCGTTTCACAACGCAACACAATAAGGGGAGTTTTATGCCGGAGGACCCCAAGCCTAGAGTGAAGTGTTAATATAATCGATGCTTTAACACTATGGCATGCTAATTGTATATAAACTCGACAAATACCAAGTCTTTTCCGGAGGTCACCATGAGGCAATTTGTCGAAATGTTTATAGCGATGTCAGGGGCTGTTGCTTTTGCTGAAGAAGGAGAATTCCTGACAGCCATGTCGTTTCTCGAGAACACGGCGCTCAAGATCAGGGCAGCCACCAAACTATCATCACGCAAAAAAAATCAGGCCACCGCAAGAAAAAACTCATTTAGGGCCTAGATCATAAGAGGACCTTTTCTTGAGTGATGTCAGGCAAACTCATTCGGCGATCATAGACCTCGAAGGGATGAAGAAACTTTTCAGGAGATTATAGATGTCTACTATTTCTAAATCGAACAAAAGCAGGCTTATCGGAAAAACATTATTTTCAGGGGCCATTACGGTAGCCTTATATGCGGCGGCGTTCACTAATTCCGAATGGTTGATGGGGATATTTACCAGGGGAGGGTATTACGCCGCTTTCCCAATTGCGACCGTGTTTGCGTTCTCATTCGCTCATGGTTCCTTTTCTTCAAATTTGTGGTCCGCCTTGGGAATAGAAGCGATCCAGACACAGCCTCAGCCGAGAGTGGAAAAGGCCACGAAGAGACCAACCCAGAAACAGAGACCTCGTATGCGTTTGAGTGTGTGAATATAAATTTGGAGGCATGTCATGACGGATTTGACACTGGAAGGCGTAAAATTTATCGACCTTTCCTGGATGAATGTCAGTTTTTTGTTTGTCGTAGGTTTCATTGGAGGGCTTGTGAGCGGTTTCATCGGATCTGGAGGGGCTTTTGTCCTAACCCCCGGAATGATGAGCCTGGGAGTTCCGGCTGCTGTGGCAGTCGCCAGCAACATGTGCCACAAGTTTCCCAAGGCAATGGTGGGCGCCTACAAGCGATGGAAATATGGGCAGGTTGACCTCAAGCTGGGCTTGGTAATGGCGGTTTCAGCTACAGTTGGTGTTCAAGCTGGAATCAAGCTTCAGGAAATGGTGTTGTCCAGGTGGGGGGAAGCTGGCTCGAACCTTTACGTGAGTGTTTCCTTTGTGTTAGTCCTGATCGTAGTCGGAGGATATGTATTCTGGGATGCATGGAAGACATCCAAGTCGCCAGATCAGGATAGCACATCGAGTTTGGCCATCAGGTTACAGGCCATCAACTTGCCGCCAATGATTCATTTTAAAACAGCTAACATTAAGATATCATTATGGTTCACTGTTCCGGTCGGTTTTGCTACCGGACTGTTGGCTGCAACAATTGCTGTGGGAGGTTTTATTGGGGTTCCAGGAATGATTTACGTTATTGGAGCTACTGGACTCATAGCGTCAGCCACAGAATTGGTGATCGCTTTCCTTATGGGTCTGGGCGGATCAATCAAATGGGCTATACACGGGATGGTCGATATACGTTTGACTCTGATAATCCTGGCTGGTTCGCTACTAGGGGTGCAGCTCGGCGCCATAGGAACCACCTATGTCAAGGAACACATGATCAAAGTCGTAATGGGAAGCATAATGTTGATTGTGGCCGTTAGCAGGGCTCTTGCAATACCCAAGTATCTTTCTCAGCTTAGCCTGTTATATCTATCCCCAAATTCAATATACCTATTGGACGTGGCAAGTTTCATCACGATGTGTTTTGCTTTGACTGTTGGCTCCGTGATAATACTCGGGAGTATGTTCAAGGGAAGAAAACCTTCAGAAGGCTTACAAACCGAAGTTGCAGAGAGTATTTAAAAATTTATTTATTTTGGTTCGTATGTCCATCGTATAAAACGGGCTAGCCTCAGAATAAATTCGATTGTGAGACTAGCCCGTTTTGTCTTTCAGGAGTCTTTACTCCAGCCCGTATCTCTTTATTTTTCTCCAGAGTGATACCCTGTCTATTCCAAGAGTCTCAGCGGCCAAAGTTTTGTTTCCGCCGCTTTCTTTCAGAATTTTTCCAATATAATCAATTTCCTGCTCTTCCAGTGTTGGAAATTTTCCGTCCTTTTTCCTGAATGCCGTGATTTTAAAATCTCTTATGTCGTCAGGAAGATGCTCAGGACCAATGCAAGAGTCTTCAGCCAAGGCTATTCCACGTTCAATGATATTTTCCAACTCCCTAATATTCCCTGGGAAGTCATATTCCCTGAGTATTTCCAGCACATCTTTGGACAAAGTGTGGACCTTTCTTCCCATCATTTTAGAGTGTTTTTCAAGAAAATGCTGTATCAACAATGGGATATCCGTTTTTCTGGAAGACAGCGGTGGTAGATGCAGGGAAACTACATTTAACCTGTAATAAAGATCTTTCCTGAATTCTCCTGATTGGACAGCTTCCTGCAAGTTTCTGTTGGAAGCTGCTACAAACCGGACGTCAATTGTTATGGTTGAAGTTCCTCCGACTCTCATCATCTGCCGTTCCTGGATTAACCTCAGAAGTTTTACCTGCATATTAAGAGACATTTCAGTCACTTCATCCAGAAAGAGGGTTCCGCCTTTCGAAAGTTCAATCAAGCCCGGCTTTGTTGAATTGGCTCCGGTATATGCGCCTTTTTCATGACCAAACAGTTCATTACTCAAAAGATCTTCACTGAATACCCCACAATTCACAGCGATGAAAGGTCCGTTATTTCGTTCACTCTGTTCGTGGATCGAGCGAGCCAGCAATTCCTTTCCGGTGCCTGATTCTCCAGAAATCAGGACATTACATTCTGTTCTGGAAATTTGCTTTGCAATTTCAAGAATCCTTTTCATCTCCCGATCATTGGTAATCAATCTGACTGAAGTCCCCTCCGACAAGCGTCTGATATCCTTTTTTAATTTGAGATTCTCTTCCCGTAGACTAACTTTCTCCACAGCCTCCGCCACTATTTTTCTCACCGCATCAATTCTAAAAGGTTTGGAGATATAATGATATGCGCCTTTTTTCATAGCCTCAATTGCTGAGTCCACCGTCGCATACCCCGTTATCATGATTACTTCCACAGAAGGGTTTCTGCTTCTGGCCTCCTCCAGGATTTGCATGCCATCAACTTTCTCCATTCTTAGATCGGTCAAGACAACATCAAAAATCTTGTCCCGTATGAGGTCCAAGCCTTTGGGACCGCTCTGAGCCACGGTTATTTCATATCCTTGTTTTCTCAGAATGTGTTCGAGATTTGCCAAAGCCATTTCTTCATCGTCTACCAGCAGTAGTCTATGTGGTTTATTCATCTGAGCGCCCTTTCGGCGGAATATGCACTGAGAAAATGGTTCCCCTGCCCGGATCGCTTTTTACGGTTATGGTTCCTTCGTGCCTGGTTATTATCTGGTGAGTAATGAACAAACCTAAGCCAGTGCCATGACCTACATCTTTCGTAGTGAAAAAGGGATCAAATATTTTTTGAACATTTTCTTCTGAGATCCCTTTACCCGTGTCTCTGATTATGACACTCACAGAATCGTCACGATTTTTTTTTGCTGTCACCGACACTTGCCCATGACCTTCAATAGCCTGCACAGCGTTCGATATAAGGTTCATGAAGGCTTGCTGTAATCTTTGTTTGTCTCCAAATATTCTCAGATCAGAATCGATGTTGGTGGTAACGGACACATTCGGCGGAACCTGCGCCTGCAATAAATCGACAGTTCCTTTCAATAGGCTGTCCAGATTGCACCAGTCCTTGAGAAACTCTTTGTTGCGTGAAAACTCAAGCAGATTCAAGACTATACCGCGAGCTTTGTCTACCTGTTCCAAAACCTTTTTTAGCAGCCCTTTTTGCCAATCCCTGTCTGATTCATCCAACTCTTCAAGGAGTATCTCGCAGGAAGACGATATGTTAGACAAAGGATTATTAATCTCATGAGCCACTCCAGCGAGCATTGTGCCTAAAGAAGCCAATTTTCTGGACTGAACAAGTTGATCCTCCCGAGTTTTCAGTTCAGACGCCATTCTATTAAAAGAAATAAAAATTTCCCGAATATCTTTCTCTGCGGGTAAATAGTCGATCGGTTTGAAGTGACCTCGGGCGATATCGTTGGTGCTTTGTTCCAGAAGTTTTAAAGGTCTCATTATTTTTACAGAAAGGAAACCGCCGACGCTGATCAAACCGAGCCCCATGATGGAAAAAGCAATGAACTGAAGCCGCATTGTGGTGTTAATTGTCTGTCTTATGGACAGACGTTTTTTGTTTGCGACAGTCTCGGCAAATTCAGCAATTTGCGAACCGGATCTGCGTATGCTAGCCTCGGAAGCCGATCTTTTTTCCGGACTGTCTCCACACTGAGAGTCCAGGCTCAGTCTCAGGCAATTCGATATGGCCTTCTCATAGGTTTCAAGATCAATGATGAATTTCTCTATGTTGTCTTGCGAACTCAAGGCTTCGATCCTGACATAATCTTTGGTCAGAATTTGCTTGACGCGACCCAGGTGATACAGAACTGTCTTTAAGGATTCATGGCTGCCATAAAGAAAATAGTTTTTCTCAAACCTTCTAATCTCTAAAACAGCTTCTTCCAGTTTACTGACATCTTCCAGATAACCGAGTTTGTCCTCCAGCTGTCTCATAAAATAATAAGATCCGACGAAGCTCAATGCCAGGATAAGATAAAGAGCTATCACGGCTATGATCGTTTTTTGACGAATGCTGAAAATTGCTATCGGCATTGGATAGATCTCCTCTTTTTGTCTCACAAAGGCGCACAGGGAACCAGGTAGCAAATCCCATTCCAAAACTTGAAATCATCGTGGCACATCGTCTGGAAACGCCTGAGAAAATGAAATCAGACATACCTTTAATAAAGAGGCGCCTAAAACGGGTTTAGCTGATGTTGCAAAACGCAATATTGCCTATTGCAACAAGAGTATACATTTTTTAACATATTGATATTAAAGCTATTATCTGGTTTTGTAGCATTTATCAACCCTGTTGTTGCACTGTGCAACAGTAGGGTTCGGAAGGCAAGTAGCCTTAGGGAGCTTTTTTTCATCTTATTTTTTGATTTCAATTCCATGTGTAGACATGGCGCCATTCTTGTATGTCTTTAGCCAAACAACTTTGAGAGGTCATCCATGACGAGGAGCAGAAAAAAAATTGAAGCAATGCTGAATGCCATAACTTTTGCTGAATCGGGAGACCATGTTACAGCGAGGGAATTCTTGGCAAATCAAACTAACACTGCTCAAAAAGCGTCGAAATCCTTGGAAGGCCCCAAAAGCGCTTTATCCGGGGCGCTGGAACAAACCATAGATATTCAGATGCCCGCTGCCGCTTTGGCAGAGGAAGGGTTGTACGATGAAGCAGAAAGACTAATGCATTTTACTAGCTTCAAGACAGTGCTGTTGGTCATCGAAGGGGAGAGTCCAAAGGAAGCGGCTTTCAACCATGCCAAAAAACTTTGTGAAAGAACAAACGCGCAGCTGGACATTTTGCAGATCATAACCCCCACTCGCAATACAGAATCGCTTGAGATTCTGTCTCAAAGGATGTCACGCGCCATAACGAATCTGGTTCACTTACTGCAAAAAGGCGACATTCAGACAGCAATGCCAAAACTTACCATACGGCTGGGTGAAATTGATTCCAAACTTCTCAATTACGTTAGAAGGCATAAGGAGGTTTCTGCAATAGTTCTGGACCCATCGGTAGGTATGAGCAAAGAAACCGATTCTTCAATTCAGAAAGAAATCTTAAAAAAGCTTTCGAGGAAACTCTCGGTGCCATTAATGACTGTACTGGATAGACCTTCGATCGAGGCCCCCGCATGAAAACCTACCAGAGAAAGAGCCTGAGGAAATGTGAAAAAGGTGAGTCGGTGACGTGGCGGAGAGAGAGGGATTCGAACCCTCGGTAAGGCTTCACACCCTACACTCGCTTAGCAGGCGAGCACCTTCGGCCTCTCGGTCATCTCTCCGTCAAACAAACTGAAACTTTAATTGTCTTGGTGTTGAGTGTCAAGCATTTTATCTTCAAAAATGCGGCAGGAAATTTTTTAAAATTGCTCTGAACAAACTTAAACCGGTTTCCTCAGGGTATGGTGGCCAAACAGCGAGGTCGGAACACGGCCATCGACATGATTCATACAAAGTTGAAGACGTCTCTTTTCATGCGCTCATGAAGTGAAGAATTGAAAACTATCCGGACTTACCTGATCAAAGAACCGTGACAAAGCCGTGGGAACAGTCCCCAGACGTCTATCGTAAATATTTTGAGGGGCGATGATTACGAGATTTTTTTTGGCTCTCGTTGTAGCCACATAAATCAAACGACGTTCTTCTTCCAGATCATCCGGTGAGTTGAAAGCCATTGGTGATGGGATTCTACCTTCCGTAGCCCATATTATTACAACTGTCTCCCACTCCAGTCCCTTGGCAGAATGAATTGTAGACAGGGTAACTCTTTGAGATGAATCCACAAGTTCGGAGTGATCTGCGTCCGGAGGTTCAAGGGCGACTTCAGCCAGGAATTCGCTTAAAGAAGAATAGGAGCCGCCCATTGAAGCTAATTGCTCCAGGTCTTTAAGACGCTTGGGGAAATTATCAAAATGCGTCTGCAAATGTGGGAGGTAACTCCTGATAACGAGTTCAAGTTTGTCCAGCAGAGAGGATTCTGTGTTCCTGAGTTTGGAAAATATATCAAAAAGCCGAGACAACTGCTCGTGCTGTTTTTTGGCCTTCCGACTCAGATTTTCGAGATTGGTGGGAGACCAATCATCGGCTATTCCCCTGGAAATTTTTAATGCCGTTTTGTCTCCAACACCAGGAATCATTTTGAGTAGCCTGACCCAACTCACGAGATCTCTGGGGTTGTTGGCCACTTTCAGGTAGGCCAGCGCATCCTTGATGTGCTGACTCTCCACAAACTTGAATCCACCATATTTTGCAAATGGTATCGAATTCCTGGCCAACTCTGCTTCAAGCTCAAACGAATGGAACCCAGCACGGAAGAGAACGGCAATGTCATTCAGATTGCCTCCGTATTTGACTGAATCCAGAATCAGTCTTGCGACTATTCGGCTTTG
>CAZVOU010000328.1:0-6949 GCA_964628605.1 uncultured Syntrophaceae bacterium | reverse complement strand
TCCACTGATCTGCAAGCCTTTTATATCTTGCCATTTTTCGTATTGACCATAAATTGACACTGCGGCCCTTGGGTTGAGTTCCAACGCTTCTGAATGTAGCGATCTTGGGGATGAAAAGAATATAAGATCAAAACCCTGCCTGGCATAATAGACTGGGGCTGACCAAGGTTCATCGCTATGAATGCAAGATAATGTCATAGTATTGAAAGAATCCATATACTCGACCACAATCTTTTCCAGCTCTTCTGATGTCATCTACCCGTCCATCTTTGGAACAGCTCGTGCTCCAACCCCAACTGATCCAGGGTTTTCCCAATAGTTTGATCGACGATGTCACTTATTGTATTGGGCTCATGGTAAAAAGACGGAACCGGAGGCAACACGATAGCCCCCATTTCCGTCACCATGGTCATTTGGCGTAAATGCCCCAGGTGAAGAGGAGTTTCTCGGGTGATGAGTATCAGTTTTCTCCTCTCCTTGAGAACCACATCAGCCGCACGAACCAGCAAGTTGTCATCAATGGAATACGTTATCATGGAGAGGCTTTTCATTGAACATGGGGCCACCACCATGCCGTCCGTTTTGAAAGATCCACTTGAAATACACGCCGCTAAATTATCCGGAGAATGTATGACATGAGCTAACTTCTCGACATCTTGAAGATTATATTTTGTTTCATGAGCCATGGTCAATCTGGCGCCATGCGTCAAAATCAGGTGAGTTTCAACATTACCCATCCGCTTGAGAACTTCTAGTAAACGAATACCATATATTGTCCCACTGGCGCCGCTGATTCCAACAATGATGTTTTTCATGCTCATCCTTTGCCGAAACAGAAAGTTCATCAGTTGTCTCGGAGTTTAAATCTTACGCATGATGATAAAAAAAGGACATTTGACGCCTACCCATGGCATACAAGCGATCAACTTTACAGCAGTCCTAAGTGCCTATGGTGGAGGCTTCCTGCGGAGAAATTGGTGTTTGCGGTTCCTCCAATCTCTTTTTAGCCATTTCGGTCCGCTTGCCGTTTTCCAACCAATCACTTTTGGTCGCTAGTTCAGCGCATTTATCCCACGTCTCGCACCAGTACCCCAGGGAATACCCATGCCAGGGTGTCTGAGGATTAAGTTCAGGTAGTTGTAGCTCCTCCCAGATCGCTTTCGCATTTTCCATGAACTCCCTTTTCGGAAGAGCAACAGGTGGGAAATCAACTTTTAACGTAGCGTCAATAAACATAGTGGACTCGATTTGAGGTCCATCCGTATGCGGGGCATGCCCTATGGATCTGTTTGGAGTAATGTGTACATCGGTGATTGGATTGCAACGATATGAAATGGCCCATAACAGGGCATCCGAATTTTCCGGATCTGTGTCATCACTAACCGCGATGCAAATTTTCCCTACAGCTGGCTGGAGCGAGGCAACCCCCTCAAGGGCCCGCCATACCTCTGTTTTGGGCAACGATCTATCCACAACCACTGTCACAACTTTTCTCAGGTTGGTCAGGGGCTCATGCATCACAACCCTTTTGACTCCCATGATGTTTAGATGATCCTGGAGATGAGACAAATAAAGCGGTTCATAGGCAAGCTTCTTGATCACGCTGGACTCAGACGGCGTAACCTGGGAAATAATAGATGTTATGATTGCGTCCCTTCTTTTGGTTATAGCCTGAACTTCCACTATGAAGTTGTATTCTTCAACCTGCATGTAGCCGTGACTTTCACCGAATGGCCCCTCAGGTTCAAGGAACTCTGTGTCAATGTAACCTTCTATTATGACGTTGGCCTCAGCAGGAACCACGAGGTCCACCATTTTGCACTTGACCACATTTATTGACCCTCCTGCCAAGCCTCCAGCTACCGTAAGTTCATCCACTCCCAGGGGAAGCTTTTGAGGACCTGTATATTCCACAATTGGAGGAGCGCCCAAAACTATTGCAACAGGCATTTTCAGATCAAGTTTCCGATAAGCTTTCCAGTGGACATAGGCCCCTGCCAGTGTTGTGCGCTCCGTCATCACGCAAATACGATTAGAGCTTTTAAGGTTCCCTCTATAGACACCCATGTTCTGGATACCCGTCACGGGATCCTTCGTTATCCATAGGGCTGCTGTCAGATATGGCGCAACATCAAAACCCGGAGTAGACACAGGAATGGGGATGGCTTCCAACCCCTTCCCTCCTCCGGTTATTTCATCACCAGAGAATACTATTTCCTGACAAACCGCGGACTCGACCTCCCTGGTTGGCACAGGATTCTCTATAGCCCTTAACCAGGTTTCACCAACAGCATCCACCGGCTTATTCATTCCTATTGAATAAATTTTAGGGTTTGCAGATAGAGCGCCTATGCTCACTTGGTATCCAGGAAATGAACGTCCTTTACCATCCGTTATGTTGCTGAACAGAAAACCCCGTCTCATTTCCGGTTTGATCCCACCCTGAAACTGCCACCGGACCAAGGGGTGCATTTCCGTATCCTTGTTGATCAACCGATCGATCTTGTAAAGAAGTCCTGCTCTATCAAGTTCATTCAGATGCTCTTGGAGATCGCGGTAATTTCTCTGTGATTTATGTTGCGCCATATCCATTGCGTTCCTCAATCTGTTTCCATAGAGTCTTTTGTTCAGACTAGGCTGTCCTGATCGATTTGCAGGATAGGATGGATCAGGAATCTACGTCAAAATCATCCGCTAACGGGAAGCCAACAGGATAATCAACCTCTAGAGTATCTTCATGGAGCGTTACTGCCGCATTGCGAGGAACCCCTGCCGTCGGCCCTCCTACGGAGTCCGTAGGAACAGACTTGGCAGTCCTTATTCCGTTCAAGAGCCATTTCCCTTCAACAGCTCTTACAGCGCATCTATCCCATTCATCGCACCAGTCCCCAAGACTGTATCCGAACCATTTACGAACAGGCCGAATTTCTGGAAGACCAGCTTTTCCCCATATTTCCTTGGCTTCTTCCATGTACTGCTTCTTCGGTAACGAGACTGGCGCCATGGGATATTTTATTGTTGCGTCGATCAATATTTGGGCTTCCCACTTTCTGCCCGCCCTCAATTTTGGGGCGTGCCCATTAGCCTGGTAGTCGCAAATCTGGATGTCCGTCACCGGATTTGTTCGGTAGGCCACAGCCCACATGATCTCTTCCATTGAGTCAGGATCAATGTCTTCATCAACTGCCACGGTAATCTTGCCTACAGACCTCATGAGCACCGTGGATGCCCTCATTGCCCGCCAAACCTCTGTCTTGGGGGTATTATGCTTGAACACTATAGTAGTAAACCGGGAAACTCCTATCAGATGGTCGTACAGTACAACATCTACGACATAATCATTTTTTAGAGTTTTTGCCAAAAACTCATACATTACGGCGTTGTATCCGAGTGACTTGATTACCCCCGATTCGGAGGGTGTCAGTTGTGAAATCATAGATGTTATTATGGCGTGCTTCCTGCGCGTAATTGCGGTAACATTTACCCGATGGTTATATTCCTCAGTGGACATGTAGCCATGCGATTCGCCGAAAGGGGCTTCCATTTCCAGTTCCGCGGGATCTATCCAGCCTTCTACAACAATATTGGCATCAGCGGGGACCATCAACGGAACCGTCACAGCCTTCACCTTTCTGATAGGCTTGCCAGCTAATCCACCTGCAATATCCATGTCCTGAATTTCATTGGGCGTTTTTTGAGGACCGATTACTTGTGCTGAGGGAGGCGCTCAGATGACGATGGCCACGGGCATTTTCTCTCCCCTTGCCCTGTATTTCTCCCAATTCCTGTGAGCGTCACCACCTGTCTGAATCAGCCACATGCATGCCATACGGTCTGACGCCTTGATGTTGGTCCTGTTCTGGGAAAAGTTTTCTCTGCCAGTGTCAGGATCTTTTGTGACCCACAGTCCAGCCGAAAAATAGGGGGCCGTATCAAAACCTGGAGTGTTATTCGGTATGGGTAGCCCGGCCAGACCCTTGCCGTCACCACCAACGAGGTCATCACCTGTCAATACTATTTCGTGAACCGGGGCTTCTTCCGAAAGGATTTCAATAGCAGTAACCGGCTTCTCAATGGCAGTCTTCCATTTAGCTGCAACCAACTCTCTAAGTTTTTTCTTGTCTACCTCATCCTGCGTCACATCTATTTGCGTTTCTAATCCCAATGACACTGCGTAAATCTTGTCATTACCGGCAGTGGTGGCTACACAAACATCACAGTCGCCCTTGTATTTTCGACCGTTGCTGTCAGTGACGTTGGTGAAATGAAAACCTTTTCTGTCCTTGGCCTCAATGTTTGACACATAGCTCCACCTGACAAAAGGGTGCAGGTGACGGTCCTTGTTGACCTCCACGTCAACTGTGTACAATAATCCCAGGTTTTTAAGCCTTTCCAGATGTTCTTGTAGATCCGGATACTCCCTTTTAATCGATCCCATTCGACCCTCCCTTTTTGATCGCACGTCATTATTCCCATTTTTTTCTGAAACGCTCTTTAGTTACTTTACATAGTTCCTGATGATTTACTTTTCATAGACGAAACATGTATCTGCGAATGCATAGGGGTATGAAGGACGTTCATCAGCCATTCTGCCCAGTTTGTCCCTCAACTCTCCAAAAGCCCTGTAAATGACTGGATATGGTTGTCCATGAAAATGCTTAAGAATTTCATGCCATGTCCTTGGGGCCTGCTTTATGTATTCCGTCATGGCCTCGACCGTTTCTTCAATGGTTAAAATCCGCAAATCGTCGGCTGGTTCTCCCAAGGGTTTCGTCACTGTGCAGGCGGCAAAAGAGAAACGATCTACTTCTCCTACTAGTGGTATGGTGCAATCAAACCCGACCTTGGGCATGTTTACGGGAGGCCTGTTGGTCATGCACAGCGGATCCAGAGGCAAGATGTTGAGTTCAGGAATGATTAGAGTGTCATTTACTGGGTGGTAACGATAGGCCATGGCCCATTTAACCCGTGCCTCATCAAAAATATCGATGTCCTCATCAAATACGTAAGCAATCTTTGGGAACCATTGCCTGGAACAACTCAGCATTATGGCAAGAGCTTGCTTGGCATCTCCCCCACCTACAGTTTTAATCCTTGCGTAAGCTATGTTGTGAATTCCATCGGCAGGGACGTAGACATCCAAAACCCTTATGCCCGCTCGTTTGAGCGCAGAAAAGATGTCCGCCTCCACAGTGGGATGAAACACGTATAAGTCGGTCTGACCAGGATGGAGGCCTCCAATGGTCGCATGTTGGTAAATTCCTCCCTCACGGTAAGTCATGCAATCTATTTTGAAACGACAGTTGTGCGGCAAGCCGCCACCATATGTCCCTGTAAACTCACCGTACGGGCCTTCATCCCAAATCCAGCCCTCACTAGTCATTATGCGTCCTTCGATAACGATTTCCGCATTTGCGGGGACGGTCAGGTCTGAGGTCTCGCATTTCACAACTTTGGCGGGTTCGCCGTAAAAGCCTCCCAGAATATCCCAATCATCTACCCCAGGGAATGAATACATAGAGGCTATTTTGTCCAGAGCGGGACCACCAACCACCACAGCAGCCGGCATATCCACTCCTTTAGCTTCATATTTTTTCGCCTGTATGCGAGCGTTGTGACTATCATTTCTCATGTCGACGTTGGTTTCATTCTTTTTGCGGTACATGAAGCGGTAAATACCCCAGTTGATTAAACCGGTTTCAATGTCCCGGGAAACTACATTGGAATCTTGAATGAATGCGTGACCGTCATAGTCATGATAGAGAAAGAGGGGAAATTTGGTTATGTCAATTTGATCCCCTTTTAATATTACTTCCTTACAAGGAGCTGTATCAACCAAGACAGGCTTGAACCTTCGTTCACACAATTCAGCTATCTTTTGGGCCAGCTCTCTGGGACCGCAGTTCAGTGCCTGGGCATATTGTTCGCGATTGGAATACGCATTGGACAAGTACTGAAATTCACAGTCCTTAACCTTTTCGACCAGAATGGCCTTATCAGGATTTGATTCCATAAGGTCAGGCAATTCATCGACTCGTTTTTCTACACTAATTCTAATTAGTTGGCCTATGCTTTCGAGATCGGCCACGAATTCTGGCATTGTTTTTTGTGACATTTTTTGATCCCAGGGCGAAACACCACAGTCGGTGATTGTTGGGGATGCTCAAGCGTTCTTGGATTTAGGTCCAGCAAAGATAGCCTTGATTCACGAACATGAGCAAAAATTTAGAAGATATGAAAACTGTATGTTGACCAAAGGAAAGCCGAAGTTTACGAACCGTAGAAAAGCTTCGCGAGAAAATACAACCAACTAGTTGGTTATGTCAATAAATTTTTTATGACATTTCTTTTCACATAAAGGATTTCGAGATCCCGGCATGCGAAAGGCATCTGTTAAGACTTTACTGGAGAGTAATCACACTTCAGACAGAATGATATCAAGTTTTCGCTGTGAGGTAATTTAGAACAACCGTGGTTGCAAATCTGGCCATGGCATCCAAATCAGCAATTTGTTGCCTTTTATTAGAAGGAAACGCAGTGAGATTTTCCCTGAATGACTTTGAAATTAAAGATATTAATAGAGTCCCATTAAGTAAAACATTAACTTGGTCTGGATCTGCCTCACAGAACAAACCGGACACCATTCCTTTCTCAATGAACGACTCGGTAAAACAATGTATTCTGCTGTATTGAAAGTAGGCTTCTTGTGTCATGTGACCGGAACCATTTGCAAATTCCTGGGCGATTGTCCGTGGAGCCCTTTCGTCAGATTTAAAATTGTTCGCATGGACGCGGACTATTGTGTTGAGGCCTTCAATTGGATCATCACAATTTTTCACTGCTGATTCAATCTCGTCAGCTATGGCCTTGAAATGACGCACAAGTATCATTTCGTAAATTTGTTCTTTATTTCCCAAATGATAATATAGTTGTGCCTTATTTATGTTGG
>CAZVOU010000327.1:0-3338 GCA_964628605.1 uncultured Syntrophaceae bacterium | reverse complement strand
GGTCACAGGTTCAAATCCTGTTCCGCCTACCAGGCCCTAAACCTATCGCCACGGGGGCGTAGTTCAGTTGGTTAGAACGCCGGCCTGTCACGCCGGAGGTCGCGAGTTCGAGTCTCGTCGCTCCCGCCACAGATTCCTTGTAAAAACAGTTTGATACAATTTGGGGGTTGTTCGGTAAATGTGGGCATTCTGCGATTTGAGCCCGCTTTTAGCCCGTTTTCAAAATTTCCATTTTTCCATGGGCGTTCTACGTCTAAAATATTTCGAGATTGAGTTGAATTTTTACCGCTGGAGAATGAGTTGTAGGACTACCTTGTCGGCGGTGTTTGACCCCCTAGCATTCAGGTATCAATCTGATAACGAGGCAAGATACATTGGCCGGTGAAATTCATCAATAGTGTCTTGAAAAATCCCTCTAAAAACTTCTTATGTTCACCAGAGAAACTCTTCCAGTCAGCCGTCTAACTGTCCTTTTTGCGATGTCATGCCAAGAAATTTGGAATTTTCAGCGTGAGGCCGTCTTTTTTTGGGGACGAATTTTAACAAGAGCAGGGTCGGTTAGGACAGTTGAACCGACCCCTCACGAATCTAACCGACCCCTGTTGGGAAGCGCACTTCATGACATTCGTTGGACAGCGTATAAAATTGTGCCATCTGAACTGTAGTTCCGGTTCAAGGGAATGAAGTCAGGTCTAAGGCTTGACCCGCTTCCATGTATGAGAAATGAAACCTGTTCCCTCCTTTGAAACAAAATCTTTTGGAATTGTTGCCGCAGCCGGATCAAAGGCAAACTTGAACTGGTCGTTCCCATCGAATTCATAAATCGCCACTATTGTCTTGCCTGCGCTCGGGCCACTTTTTCGGACCAAATGAAATTCCTTAGGGCTTTTTTCCGGGTCGATCTTGACGATTTCAAAAAATATGGCTTCGTTGTGCTGATGAGGACTGGCCAGTTCACCCTGGTTGCCTTTGTAAGTTATTTTGCTGCTCTTCAGATGGTCATCAGAAATCTTCTTACCGTCACGCTCTCCCGAAACCAACACCCAGGTTCCCTGGAACTTATCAATCTGAGGAGCGACATCTGCGGCAGAAGCCGGGAAAACAAATGAAAATACGGTCAGGGCTAAGAGTCCAACTGTAAACAATCTGGGGTTCAAGCGCATGGTCACCTCTCCTTGGTATTTTTGTAAACGACCATGCCAACTCTGCATGGAGAAGTCCAATAAAAAATATTTGAAGTCACAAGGTGGTCTGTATCATTTCCCCATTTAGATAGGACACGGGAGGTCGTTCGGACACAGAAACATCTGGAATCGGCAGTACACGACTTGTTTGTCCTATGGTTAATAATTCTAATTATTGGTTAACCTGAAAAAGTTGCCCGATGACAAACTTAAACGACCTGCATGAGCGAAACGATATGGCCAGTTGTGGATGTTGTTCCGTTTGAGAGTCCTTTTCCAGACCTTGACAGCTATGAGAAGGGGTCGGTTGAGGCGGTTCGAACCGAACCCGAAGCTTCTATGCCGCCCCAAAATTCCCAAGCATTTCCATTTCAGGGTTTATTTGGGATCCTTAGTGAGTCACTTCATTTGACTTTTTGAGATCGATATCTCGATCCAGAAACAGCAAATGTGGAACCCTCCCCCGGCCTTCTTCTATTCCTGTATAAGATCAACCAATACTTGCGTAGCATTTGTATTCTCCTGACTTTGACACTTTTTTTTGTATAAACACTGACCTATTAGGATGTTCACTTTTAACCGGGGCACTACCGTTCCTTTTGTTCTTAATGGTTACGTCATCCGCCGGGGTACAGGCTAAGGGAAATTTGGGAGCGAGAAAAACCCCGCATATCGCCCTGCAGAGCTAGTCCTCTCGTTGGAAAGCTTCGAAGTAATCCTGGCAAAGCTCATCGTGATACCCCCACCCCAGGTCTTTCGAGGAATCCATAATTCTGTTGAGACGAATTCTCAGTTCATCCCTCTGAGGGGTAGGGAGGGCCAAAACTGATTCGATCGCCTTCCTGTACATATTGTTCATAGCAACATAAAAGGGTTCGTCGATGTCTCCGTACTTCAATGTGAAACGATTGCCGCATTCAACAAAATATGTTTCCAGTTCCGCCTTTCCGGCAAAGTCGTGGCTGGCCTTGAAGTAGTTTACAATGGCTCGTTTAGCCTTTGCAATCTGGACGGAATCATCACTACTAATTCCTGGGCACATACAGTCCCTAATTATTTCTTTGAAAGGGGAGAGGGGTTGGCCAGTTGCGCTGAACCGTGAGTTCAGGAAATCCTGGTTTTCTGACGAGAGCCGATAAAGTTCGCCAAGCAACTTAACCAACTCCTTTTGGTCAAGCTTAAGGGCGTTCTTTTTTACGTCCGCCCATTGGGATTGTCGCTGTTTAGCTTTTGAGGCCAATTATGAACTCCCATGATGGTTCACTGTTTTAAGCTCAACTCAGGCGTTGCTTCAAATATGTGTACCTTTTCAAGGTCTTGTTATTCTTTACTGCTATGCCAAGGGCCTTTTTGCTCCCAACTACAACGACAAGTTTCTTTCCCCTTGTAATGGCCGTGTAGACAAGATTCCGCTGCAACAGGACATAATGCTGTGTCATTATGGGTATGACAACGCATGGATACTCTGATCCCTGGGACTTGTGAACAGAAGCAGCGTAGGCAAGGACTATCTCATAAAGCTCGCTATAATCGTAAGGGACCTCCCGTCCGTCAAAGCCTATCAAGACTTCCTGGTCTTCCGGATCTATTCTTACTAGGCGGCCAATGTCTCCATTAAAAACTTCTTTATCGTAATTATTCCGGATCTGCATGACCTTATCGCCCACCCGGAAACTTCTCCCACCACGTGTTACGCCGTCCTCTCTGGGGTTGAGAGCCTTCTGGATTTCGACGTTCAAATTGCTGGTCCCAACAATGCCTCGGTTCATGGGTGTCAAGATTTGAACATCATCCACAGGATCGAATCCAAAGGCGTTTTGGATTCTACCACAAACCAAATCCAGGATGATTTTTAGGGCATCTTCAGGCTCATTCTTTTCTATGAAATAGAAATCATTCCGACCGGTAGAAGGCCTCTCTAGGTTTGGCATGGAGCCGTTGTTTATCAAGTGGGCGTTAACTATTATCGAACTATCCCGGGCCTGACGGAATATCTCGTTCAACCTTTCTACAGGTACAGCGCCGGATTCTATTGTATCGCTCAGGACACTACCTGGCCCAACGGAGGGGAGTTGCTTGACATCCCCTACCATAATGAAAGTAGCTTCTGGCGGGATAGCTTTTATCAGATGATACATGAGGACGGTATCAATC
>CAZVOU010000326.1:0-1936 GCA_964628605.1 uncultured Syntrophaceae bacterium | reverse complement strand
TACGGAAATGAAACCGGTTTAGGAGTCAGATCAGCGCGATCACGATCGGAAAAATTTCTCGTCGGCGTGGGCAAGTCATTGGTTGAACGGCGGCCGTCCGTATCACTAGGGAACGATCTGCGTCTTGGAGCCCCTTACATCTCCGGATGCGGGCTGGAATACGAAAACGAAATACTCCATCTCAGCGTCTTCCCAAAAGAGCGCAAAAACCCCAGCGAAGTGGTCAGCCCCTTCAGCAAGGCCTCATCCAGGAGAAAAGCCGTTCAGCCAGAGGAAGAGCGCCCGCCCGATGGCATAATCATCGACTGAAACAACCACATCGTGTGTGTCATTCCCTCGAAAGAGGGAATGACACGGTATGAGTAGCCAACACGAAACATGTCATCCCCGACTTGCTCGGGGACCCATTCTTGCCCCATCTCCCATCTCCGAATGCTCCCAGGTAATGGCGGGGCATCCGGATGAATGTGTGTATCCGGTGGCTATAGCCGTGACAGTATTTCTCTTTCTAGTTCGTCTTCCGGAATGTCTCCACCCTCCACAATCATGTCATCGCCCAACATGATAGCGGGAGCCCTAGACAAGTCTGTGTCGAACCATACGTCGGTCTTGTAGTGGTCCCCAGTATGAGTCTCAGTCTCTATTTCTAGTGAATACTTTGCGCTCGGACCTGGAGCCATACTTAGAAAATGGCTTCAGGCCTTACCGTTGGGTTCATTCAGAAACAGTCGAAGTTTAATTGTAACAGTCCCTTCACTCCCGAGGCTTCTCGAAACACTAAGATTCAGTATGAATAGTGTCAAGAATAATAAGGCCAATGCCCAGACTGCCATTGCTCATGGGATAGTGAAGTAAAGGCCACACCCGAAAACAACTTGAGAATTTATGAATCCTATTCTATCTTAAACTGTCAGAGTAGAGGAAAGGAAATGAACAATGACTAAAAAACCGACCAAAAAGAACTCTACACCACGCAAAAAACCGGAGGCTCCAAAGGTGACGGCGCCATTGCCATTATCTGACATGGAAATTATTAAGAGCGTGCTCAGGGAATACAGAACAGCGTGGAAGAAACTAGCCCGAATATAAACTATCTTACCAGGGACATTCTTGTTGCCCTAAATGCTGAACAAATATTCGCAGATATTGAATGTACCGATAAGAGGTTTGCAGGAAAGGTCCACAATGAGGGTAGCTTAGACTACCTAATTGAAATTGTAAAAGATGACCGTATATTTCCCAGCATAGAAGAAAAAGCATCTCAATATTGCTACAGAATCATTACGGACCACATTTTTTTTGATGCAAACAAAAGATGCGGCTGGAGTTCGGTTTTTGTGTTTGCCAAGAAAAACAATGCATATTTTAAGAGATTTTCTGATAAGTTTCTAGAGCGAACGGCAATAGCCATAGCTGATAAAACTATGGGGCATGATGACTTTGTAAAAATAATTAAGGCAAGGATACAGTTCAAGAAGCGCAGATGTTAAGAACTGATCACATGCGATGTTTTTGGGAGGGCGCAACCCGGTCACATGGCGAACTCCCTCCCATCTCCCGGCTGTTTCACCCCTCCCTCAACCTCTCCCCAAGATACGTATACCTCTTCACCGTCCTGTTATTCTTGACGGCAATCGCCAGAGCCTTCTTGCTCCCCACTATCACCACAAGCTTCTTGCCCCTGGTGATCGCAGTGTAGAGCAGGTTCCTCTGCAGCAGGACATAATGCTGTGTCATTATCGGGATCACAACACATGGGTATTCCGAACCCTGTGATTTGTGAACAGACACAGCGTATGCCAGGACCACCTCATCCATCTCGCTGTAGTCATAAGCCACATCCCTGCCGTCAAAACCGATAATTACCTCCTGATTCTCGCTGTCAATCCTCAACACTCTGCCAATGTCGCCGTTGAAAACATCCTTGTCATAGTTG
>CAZVOU010000325.1:0-2373 GCA_964628605.1 uncultured Syntrophaceae bacterium | reverse complement strand
CTTTTGGCACAGCCCATAGAGCGCACTGCTCAACGGTTGGCGTGCCGGGACTGGTCAGCCAAAAAGCGGCCGGTCTGTTGATGAAAGAGGAACTCGACAATCTCGAGAAAGCCCTGGCTAATCCGGCAAAGCCGGTTCTAGCCATCTTCGGCGGCGCAAAGGTGTCCGACAAGATTGAAGTCCTCAACAATATTGTCCAGCGGATGGATGGGATTCTGATTGGTGGAGGTATGGCTAACACCTTTCTGGTATGTCAGGGATACAATATGGGAGCGTCACGTGTCGAAGAGGATATGGTGCAGACAGCGGCTCGGATAATGGACGCCGCTTCTTTAAAAGGCGCCAGGGTCAGTCTTCCAGTCGATGTGGTCGCCTCATCGGGCATTGAAGACGAATCTTCCGCAAAGACTTATGAAATTAAAGACCTGCCCGTTGATAAAATGGCCTTGGATATCGGGCCCATGACCGTTCGGGCATTTGAAAAGGAAATATCTGGAGCCGGAACCATTGTGTGGAATGGTCCGATGGGAGTTTTTGAGAGTGAGGCGTTTAAAAAAGGAACTATGGAGATAGCGCGCGCCGTGGCGGAATCGTCAGCTTTTTCAGTAGTAGGAGGGGGCGATTCTGTGCGGGCGGTAAAGCAGGCTGGAGTGACCGACAAGATCTCCTATATATCCACGGGAGGCGGGGCCTTCATGGAATTCATGGAGGGAAAGACTTTACCAGGAGTGGCGGCGTTGGAGGTTTGAGTATCCCTCAGGGTCTTTTAGGCGTCTGACTTAAAATGAAAGGAATCGTTGATGTCTCAGCGTAAAATAATAATTGCCGGCAACTGGAAGATGCATAAAAATGTGTCGGAGACAACCGCGTTTTTGGAAGAACTCAAGAAAAATGGCCGTGACCTTGGGGCTGGATGCGAAGTCGTGGTTGCGCCGACTTTCACTTCCCTGGCTGCGGGGGTAAAGTGCGCTAGAGGTTCGGACATCAGGGTGTCTGCGCAAAATGTTCATTGGGAAGACAAGGGAGCCTTTACCGGAGAGATCAGTGGCGCCATGTTGACGGAACTCGGGGTCACTCACGTCATCATTGGGCACTCGGAGCGTCGACAGTTTTTCGGTGAAACGGATCATACTGTTAACAAGAGAATTAAAGCAGCGATCCGGCACAGGCTGGTTCCTATATTCTGTTTGGGTGAAACTCTGGAAGAGCGTGAGGGAGGCAAGACCTTCGAGGTGTTGAAGAGACAGCTTGTCGAAGGCCTGGGAGACGCCATTCCTGAGAGCGCTGAAAAGTTTGTGATTGCCTATGAGCCGGTATGGGCCATCGGCACCGGGAAGACAGCCTCTCCAGAGCAGGCTCAGGAGGCTCACGCTTTCCTCAGGAAGGAACTCGCAGACCTCAGGGGGCTTGATTTTGCAGGCAAAGTAAGAATACTTTATGGTGGAAGTGTTAAACCCGATAATACTCGAGAATTGATGAGGTGTCCTGATATAGACGGCGGTCTGGTAGGGGGCGCTTCGCTCAAGGTGGAAGATTTCCTGGGTATTATCGAACAGGCTTCATAAACAAGGAAGGGATTCGAGTATGTTAACCGTTTTCGTTTTGGTAGTGCATGTAATCGTTTGCATCGCGTTGATTCTGATCATCCTGCTCCAGACGGGAAAGGGCGCCGATATTGGCGCAGCGTTTGGGGGCGGATCAAGCCAGACAGTTTTTGGGAGTGGCGGTGGCGCTACATTTCTCAGCAAGGTAACCATAGGCGCGGCGGTAGTGTTCATGTTGACGTCAATAGTGCTGAGTTATTTTGCGGACCGAGGACTGTCGTTGAGGGACAAATCCATCATGAGCGGGCAACCGGGGGTAAAAATAGAGCAGACCGTGCCTGTTGACGGTGGCGCAAACGCTGTTCCCGGCGCCGAAATGCCAGCCCAGCCGGTCACAGAGGGAGCCAAATGATCCGGTAACATACCGTATTAAAATGAAAAAGCCCGATGTTTCACGTGAAACATCGGGCTTTTCTTTTATGTCACTGATTCTGCCAGAAGCTAGAGCAACCTGTTGATGAAGTCGCGCACCGACCTGAAGGCCGTCAGCATTTCCCTGAGGTCCTGAACATCCTCATCTGATAATTCATCAGACTCGGCCGCTACCGCTGCAGGCTGTGAGACTGGCGGGGCTGGAGCTGGAACCACAGGAGCGGGCTTGGGAACCACTTCAAGTTTTGGCGCAGGCGCCGGGGGCTCAGGCGCCTTTTCGACTTTGGGTTCGGGAGCCGGTTCCGCTTTCACTGCGGGTTTGGCAGGGGCGGCAGCTGGAGCCGGTTTTGCCGCCGCAGGCGCCGCTGCGGCCTTTGGAGCTTCCTTGGATGGCTCT
>CAZVOU010000324.1:0-21192 GCA_964628605.1 uncultured Syntrophaceae bacterium | reverse complement strand
GTATTGTTCCAGCCAAAATCCACGGCGGGAATTCCCATCTTGTTTCAGAATCTTATGCTCTTGGGATAACGGCTTTTTTCCTGTTTTCATCTGTTGCGCTCCACCTGTGGAGAATCATCGCGAACGGAAATCCGAAAGATTCGAAGTGGTCCCATGCGTCCATGTTTTTGACTATTGCGGTAATGTTGGCGGTTGTCGGCTTGTTCAAGTCATCACTGATGATTCTTTCATTTATTTTGGCGGGTTATCTGGTCATCCGCATCGGTTGTCTTTCCCGTAGGGTTCGCATGCTGTTTATGGCTCTGAATACTATGATTGTGATTCTGGTAATCAACCTGACGGTGTCACGCCAGACGCCGGGCCTTTCACTGGAACCGTTTCATTACCTCAAGAACTATGTCCAGCCGGAATGGTGGCCATTGTTCCCTGTATTTGAGCTTTTGTGGTCATGGGTGTTCATTTTGTTGAGGACGCGAGAGCAGGGGCTTGCGACATGGGGTTCCATGAAGGGCGCCATTATCTCACATAAGATTATTGATGTTGAGTGCGTGGTTGTTGTTAGTCTGGCGGGATTGGCGCCGGGCCTGCTGATGGCTATTCCGGGAGGTTCCGCAGCCTATTTTTCTGATTTTCAGAAATGGTTGTCGGTAGGCTTAATCCTGGCCAACATGAACCGTTTCAAGAACATGCTTACTCTTAGAGAATCAGCCGGCGCAAGTTATTTAAGACAACCCTATTGAACAGCCCACTGAGAAATGTCCTATTTGTGATGGTCACGATTGTGATTCTATACACAGCTTTGATGAACGCCGTGGAGTCTCTCAAATCATTCAGGCGCCAGCAAAACCAGGTAAAAGTACTGCTGGCTTCTAGCATTAATCGAAACCAACTCTCGCCGGATAAAAGTTGGGACCGGAACTTGTTAGACTTCTCATTCGATACGGTTTTCAACACGGGGCCGAATGATGAAGGCATGAATTCCATGGAAAAATTGAAGGTCCATGAGCGTTACAAATTGATAGAGAAACTTTGGGAATTGTCACATTTGCCCATTTCCCAAAAAAGGAAGACTCTGGTTTACATTCCAAAATCCAATAAGGTTTTCTGGAAATCTCTGAAGCGTTGCAAGAGTGTTCCTTTTCTTGTTCCGGCGATAAGCGGAATAGCCATGTTGGCGGGTTTGCCCGATGAGAACTGTGAAACTTTATACTACGGTTACGCCATCTACCAGGATTCTACGCTAATGGATGAAGACCGGGTAGGAGCGGAGACAATTTGCAGGCAAGCCATTCGTAAGGGTTTTTCAGAGGTGTTTATTCTGGATGAGGAATCTTCAGGAGATTTGATGTTCAGAAAACTTGGATGTGTGGGTTACTGAACCCTCATAGTTCGCAGTTGGTGTCGAAATTAAGATGGGGGGATTATGACGCCGCAAGTCAATCCAGTTGAATTTGAAGATCGGGCTAATGTTTCCGGGTATCCCGTTTTTGGATCAACCGTGTGTTTTATTTTCACCATGGCTCAGTTGAACAAAATTTTGAAACTGGGCATAGGCAAGCTGGACGGGACACTGGTTGTCAGCTTCAGAGTCAATCTGAGTGTCATTCTGGAAAACAACGGAATAAAATTCATCAACGCATGGGATTTGCTGGCAGCCGATGACCTGGAGGACGCGACTCGTCAGGGAAATATTATAACTGAGTCCTGGTCGGAGCGTTTTGAGACCGACCTCATCTACAAGTCGCATTGTATACCGGAGTTGGACCGAAGTTGTTTGAGGTTTCTATTTCAGGATTCAGTTTATCTGAAAGTTGTATTTGAGAGATTGGCCGGCGCCATGGTCGTCCGAAGGTGCGTGCTCATTTCATCGTTTGATCAACCGTTTGAGTTTCATCCACAGAACACGGAAATACATGCCTGTCTGATTGCCGAGTTCTGTAAACAGAAAGGAATTCCTCTTGTTGCGATTCCCCTGATTGCGCCTGAAAGCTTTCATTTCGGCAATCGAATCCCCAAGATAGCAAGAAACTGCGGAGAGTTTCCAGCCCCCAATGAAATCAGGGGACAGGAAGAAAATTCGGTTATAGGCGCAGACCCATGCCGGGTGGGCATTTTGATGGATGTGATTAACGACCATGAGTATTACATCCGGATGCTGATGTCTGCCGGATTCTCCGTGACGGGTTTTTCTTTATGGAATGTTGAAGCCCGGATCAGAAAGCTGGAATCAATCGGTTGCAGAATCGTTCCGTTGGGGATCCCATCAGACAATTCAGAGGGAGAACCTTACGAGGAATTGTTCAGACCTGCCTACAATAGATTCGAAGATTGTGAGGATGACCTGTTTCAGGAATATTCTTACATCTTTCGCAATAGATGGCTCAAATTTCAGTTCAACCATGTATTTTTCAGGCGATGGCCTCAATTATGCCGATTTATTGACCATGCAGGGCAGATTTGTTCTGAGGTGAAGATTGACACCCTCATAACTGCGGCCTACGATGTTCCGGAGTCTGTGATTCTGGCTAATGAGGCAAGGAAACATGGAATACCCGTAATAGCGGTTCCGCACAGCTCCAACCTGGAATTGCGTCAACCGTGGACAGATGTGGAAAGAACATGTTTTCTCATGGATCATCACATTCCTGTTGATCGACCCAGGCAGTCGAACTTTAGGGTAATTGGCTCCCCGAGGAGGCGCCTGAAACAGACAAACGGCAACCGATCGTACGCTGCTCAAGACCTGAGAAAGGAGATGGGACTACCGGCCGAAAAGAAACTCGTTTTTGCGGTAACAAACTCGTTTTATGAGGGTTTGATCCCATTTTCGGACCCATCCGAAACAATTGCCTGGATGCGTGCAATCGCAAACATCCCAATTGAGTTGAGTGGCCGAGTCGCTGTCGTATGGAAATCCAAATCTCATGCCGATGATTCCTCAATCCACAATAAACTGATTTCCGAATCAGGAAAAGACGGTGAGAACATAGTAGTTCCGGCCACAACCGAGTTCGAAAAAGTAGCTTCAGTTTGCGACCTGGCTGTCGGCCTAAATTGCTGGACGACGGGATTCATAGACATAATCCTGAATGGTAAACCGCTGATCCTGACCGGTGTCTCCACCTCTGTCGGCGCCGAATCATTTTACGGGAGATTTGTGGTCCCGGATTCTTCTATTCCGCAAGTCGGGATGACAGATGAATTGTGGCCTTTGGTGGAGTCCGTTCTGTTCAACGAAACCGGCAGAGAGAAGCTAATCTCGAGGCAAAAAGGGGACCTCCTAAAATCGATGCCCCTGGAAAATACTCCCGCCCTGATGAATGACCTGATCACTGAAGTCATATCCGAGAACAAGCGCTTCAACAATTAGAAAACGGGTCTTTGTTTTGAAAGTTAGTGGTTTCAATTATGATAAATATTACAGATAACAATGTCACATCCTGTTGTCCCGTGTGGTTTTGCTCAGACCAGAATCAAATTTCCTACTGTCCTGTTGTCACGGATATAATAGAAACCCTGTGTCCGGCCAGCCTGGTAATGCCGGAGATCGGCACTGGAATTCTATATGACAGCGCCTGTTTGAGGATTCAATCTTCGTCGACAGGGGGGCGATGCTGGGGGTTTTATGAAGCTGAAACCGGACTGTCAGGTCATGCGTTGGGGCCAGGTTTCTCACAAAACTTTCTTGAACATCATGATGACAGATATTCCGGTTTTTCGTCATTGGCCGAGTCATACGGTGAAGGGCCGGTAGAACTTTTCGAGAATGGCTCTGTGGACCTGGTGTGCATCGACGCCTCGTGGTTCAGCGGTGAGGACATTAAACGCCTAAGGTTATGGTTGGAAAAATTGAGCGTGCGAGGAGCGCTTGTATTAATCAACTCTTCCTATTTGTTTGGACTAAATGGGTTGGAGTCGATACTCGAAAAAAATGATTCATTTTTCGATTCCATCAGTATGGACCTGTTTAACGGGATCATCATATTCTCAAGAAATCACACCTCAAACAAACATCGGGGTAGCAGCAGGTTCCACTTCATTGAGGATGGCAAAGACAAATATTGTGTCCTTGGGGCCTATCTTCTGATGGAAGTGAATTATTGGGACAAGGTCCTGGAGACATCCCGGCTTCTCGATGAAAAAGAGCGATTGATCAGGAATTCAGAAAATATTCGGACAGCTGAGGATCTCTTGGGCAGGATCGAAGTTGTTCAGGAGTCAGATCAGCCGGAAGCCGCCAAGATTGTTGTGTGTCAGGCGACGCACGCAAAGCACGATGATGATGCCCCAGAAGAAATAGGATTTGCGGAAAACTTAACCGAAACAGATAACCCACATGAACCAAATGATGAGGCCGTCGTTCGTTCAGTTCAGTCTGGGCAGACTCCTGTCCATGAAAGGCTCAAATCTGCGGCCCCTGAAATACACATGCCACTCCAGGGACTCAGAGAAAAATTCAGATATTTTCGTGAAATGGCGCGACTTGCCCGAAGGGTTCTGTCCAGGGGAAACGGCATTGCAAATACTGCTTCAAAGGGGGCCAGAATCCTTGTGACTGAAGGATTGGAGGGAATAATACGACGTCTAAAAGCTATTGATTCTTCTGAGGAAATTGCTATCGGCCAGACTGACTATCCGCAACTGGTTGAAAACCCGGCTGAAGTCCTCGGTCTAATATATTCAGAGAGGTTTAGCGCCCTGGGTGGATTGAAAAAACCACCAGTGAATCCGGATGTGTCCATAATCATACCCTGTTATGGAAAGGTCATTTACACATTGAACTGCATAAAATCTCTTCAGGAGAGTCGGAGTCGCTTCTCCACAGAGATCATTGTAATTGATGACTGCTCGGATGATGACACCGCCTACTGGATGGAAAGGCTCAGTTTCATAACTTATTTCAGGAGTTTATCCAATGTCGGTTTTGTATCGTCCTGCAACAGGGGAGCGGAGCTTGCCAGTGGAAAGTATCTCGTCTTTCTGAACAACGACACTATGGTCCTGGAGGGGTGGCTTAATGAACTGGTCGACACATTCAGAAACATGCCGGATGCGGGACTGGTCGGATCAAAACTACTCTATCCGGACGGCAGATTGCAGGAGGCTGGCGGTATCGTGTGGAATGACGGCTCCGCGTGGAATTATGGCCGTGGAGATGATCCTTCAAGACCGGAATACAATTATGCCCGCCAGGTCGACTATTGTTCGGGGGCTTCGATCATCATTCCAAAAGACCTCTTTGATCAGGTGGGAAAGTTCGACCCGGTTTATTCTCCCGCCTATTGTGAAGATTCTGACCTTGCATTCAAGGTTAGGGAATCTGGGCGTCAGGTTTGGTACCAACCATTGTCATCTCTGATCCATTTTGAGGGCGTTTCCTGCGGCACGGACCTGAATTGTGGAGTGAAAAAGGGTCAGGTTACCAATCAGGAAAAATTTTTCGAAAGATGGAGGACTAGGTTAACGGGTTTTGGTGATTCAGGTACGGAGGTCCAGAGACGTAGGGACAGAAACAGGCCTGCCCGTGTCCTATTCATTGATCACAAGATTCCGGAGCCTGACAGGGATGCAGGTTCCGTATTTACATTTAATATGGCCAAGGTTTTCATGAGCCTCGGATTCGGCGTTGCTTTCCTGCCGGAAAATTTTGTGGACAATCGCTTTTACAGGGAGAATCTGCAGAGAAATGGAATTGAGTGTCATGTTTATCCCCACATAGAAAATTTTGGACAATGGTGGAAGTTGAATTCGGGGAACTTTGATCTTGTAATGATGTTCCGTTGCTGGATAGCCGAAAAATACTTTCCTCAGATCAAAGCGGTGACTCCCGAGATTCCGATAATTCTGGATACTGCGGATTTGCATCATTTGAGAGAGATGCGTCAATCGGTGGTGGAGAGTTCCGAAAAAATTGGCCGGTCAGCTCTCAAGACCAAGGAAATGGAGCTGGAAGTCATCCAGAAAGTTGATTGCGCCATGGTTCATAGCGATGTTGAACGGGAAATTCTGAATCGGGAAATATCAATTTCAAATGTTGACGTGTTCGACTGGATATATCCCGCCGTGGGTTCTCAAGCCGCTTTTGAATCCCGGAGTGACGTTTTCTTTCTCGGTGGCTTCCAGCATCCTCCAAACGTAGACGCTGTGCGTTATTTCGTGAGAGACATATTTCCGCGGATCAGGGGAAAAGGTCTCAGCATAAAATTCTACATAGTTGGGAGTCATCCTACTCCGGAAATTTGTGACCTTCAGTCGGAGGACATCATTGTCACGGGTTATGTGGAGGATCTTGGTCCGTTGATGTCAAGAATGAGGGTAGGGGTGTCACCACTGAGATATGGGGCCGGCATCAAGGGCAAGGTTGCAGTAGCAATGAGTCACGCAATTCCCTGCGTTGTGACATCAGCGTCGGCTGAGGGCTTTGATGTAAGATCGGGGGATCACATGATAGTCGTTGATGATGAGGAATCGTTTGCTGACAGTGTAATCAGTGTTTATACCGACCCGGTATTGTGGAACCGGATTTCCCGTAACGCCTGCGGTTGGATTGAGGAAAATCTTTCATTCAGCGCTGGACGCAGGAAAACATCTGCAATTCTGGACAAGATAGGTGTAAAAAGTCCTCTTCACTGTCAATAAAATCTGGATTAAGACCCGTAAGTGCCGCAGGAAATAATCAGATCCAGGGCCCCGCTTCGATTGGGCTTTGCAGGAGGTGGAACGGACGTATCTCCGTACTGCGATGTTTTTGGCGGATTCATAATGAACGCCACCATCGACATGTACGCCTACGGCTTCATAAAACTCAGGCATGACCGCCGAATACGTTTTGAAGCATTGGATTTTGAGGAATCATTTGAGTATTCAGCAGGCGAATCTTCAACACCGCCCGATTGCCTAATGTTGCACAAAGGGGTCTATGACAGGATAATTCGCGATTACCACCACAATGATCGCATACCTTTGACCTTGACCACATATTGTGAATCACCACCGGGGTCAGGTCTCGGGGCTTCTTCAACTCTCACGGTGGCGATGCTTCAGGCCTTTGTTGAATTGCTCAAGTTGCCCTTTGGAGAGTACGATTTGGCTCAACTCGCTTACCAGATCGAGCGAATCGATCTTCGCCTGTCCGGTGGCAAGCAGGACCAGTATGCGGCCACTTTCGGCGGATTCAACTTCATGGAATTTTATGAAGGTGACAGAGTAATTGTCAATCCACTCAGGATAAAACCCAGCGTGATCTCGGAACTGGAGGCCTCCACAATTCTTTATTACACTGGTAAATCCAGAGACTCATGTCACATTATAAACCAGCAGTCCGATAATATAGCTCAAATGAACATGGATTCGGTTCACGCCATGCATGAGGTCAAGACTGAGGCCATTGAGATGAAAGAATCTTTGCTCGTGGGGGACATAGGACGGTTTGCCGATGTAATGCGTCGTGGCTGGGAGGCCAAGAAAAAGACCGCAGCCAAAGTCACCAACCATGAAATTGATCGTATTTACGACCTGGCTCTAAGGTCAGGGGCATATGCCGGTAAGATTTCGGGGGCCGGTGGCGGCGGGTTCATGATCCTGGTAGCCGATCCGTTGAACAGACCTAAACTGGAGGTAGCTTTGAGGAACGGGATCGGACGAGTTTACAGCACTCGATTCACTGAACGTGGCGCATCTTCCTGGAGAATTTGACTCTCTGTAAAGAAGCGACTCGATTAACGGCTTCGCCATTTCCGACAGCAGTCCTCCAGTTTAGTCTTGCATGACGCTGGAAGAACAGGTCATAACGTCCTGCAGCCTTGAAATTCCAGCAGTTGGCCCAGCTTCTCAAGGGCTTTACCTTGTGACAAAGCCTGTCGTGACATTTCTACCCCTTGAAGGTAATCTTTTGCCATACCGGATATGTAAAGGGCGGAAGCGGCGTTCATGCAGAAGAAGTCGGCCAGAGGTGTGTCGTAACGGCCACGGAGAACTTCACTGATGGCAGAGGCGTTAGCTTCAGCATTGTTTTGGCTGGCTATATCGTGAAAATCTGCGACCTTGACGCCAAAGTCAGAGGGGGTGACATCATAGGACCTGATTTTTCCGTTGATCAACTCAACTACCCTGGTTGGGCCGCAAGGAGAAAATTCATCCATCCCTTCCTTCTCATCATGATCAAATACCATTCCATAAGGGGCAAGGGCTCGAGGCATGCCGATTTCCTTCAGCACCGAAACCAGCTGGTCACATACTGTTGGAGAGTAGCCGCCTATCACGATGGAGTTTGTCTGAGCGCAAGGCATGGTGATAGGTCCTATGATATTGAAAGCGGAGGTGAATCTCATGGAAGTTATCAACCTGGCCCATCCGGATTTTAGAAACGCTTCGCCGGGGAGATAGCATATCCCGTATTTATCCAGGCATTTCTCTGCCTGCTTTAGAGGGGCGTTTATATCGAGGCCGAATATTTCGAGTATATCGGAGGCTCCGGACACTCCGGTCACGAGCCTGGCCCCTTTCTTGGCCGTGGGCAGCCCTGCTGCTGCGGCTATCAGGGCGGCGGGGGTGGAGCAATTGACGGTCTTGAGTTGATCTGATCCCGTGCCGACTATGTCGCAAACTGGGCCTCGGGTCTTTATGTTTATCTTGGCCGTGTCATAGAGGTCTAACGCTTCCCATGCCCCACCGAGTTCTTCTATGGAAGGTCCGCGGGCTATGTGTGCCAGAAGGAAGGCGCCCTGTTGAAGCTCCGGCTGCTCATTGAGTATCACCTGGCGATAGGCTTCACGTGATTCCTCTCGAGTCAGTCGCCTCCCAAAGGCAACAGCGGAAATCAATCTTCCAAATTCTCTTTTCTTGTTTTCATCCATGATCAAGGCTCCACAATCCGGATTGGTCCAAATTACAAACTGATCGGCATTTATCGCGTCAGGAAATCTTGGTCACGATCTTCAGGGTTTGGCCCGAAACAACGTCCTTCATGGCCTCAACCACTTCCTCCATGCCTACTCTCTTCTCGATAATGAATTGAGCGGCGTCCTGAAACTCATCGAGCAATCTCAACGCCGTCTTGATATTTCTCAATGTGCATCCATAAGCTCCGACAAGCTGAAGCTGACGGTAATGGATTTCGTTTAACAAAGCGGCAGGCACGGTCTCTTGTTGAGCGAGTCCACTAAAAAGGCAAAAGCGGCCTCCTTTTGCAATTCTTGTGACTCCTCTCATCACTGCATCAATCGACTGACAAGCGTTGATGGCAAGGTCATAGTGGTCAGGTTTGACGCATTGGCTTGACTTTATTGCCATTTGCTCTCTGAAAATAAGACTTTTAATCAGCTTGTCGGGATTGGTTTCTACTATGGAGGGTATTAGTCCAAATGCCTTTGCGGCCAGAGCCAAAAGCAGTCCAACACTTCCTCCCCCGAATATAAGCAGGCTGTCGCCATTCCCGGTTCTTAGTCGTTCGATAGCGTTTATGGCGCACGCCAGAGGCTCTGCCAGGCATGCAATGTCATCGGAAAGGCACGGTGGTATGGCGGCAAGAGATGACTCTGCAATCATGATCTTTTCAGCCAGTCCGCCGTCGGAGTTAAAGCCGAGGATTCTGATCGAGTCGCAAAGGTTTTCATTCCCCGATCTACAAAAACTGCACATGCCACATGATTCACCGGGCCATGCCACGACACGCCCAGCGGTATCTTCCCTGATTCCTGATATCTCGTGTCCCAGGACTCTGGGAAGTGTCAAATCCCGTTGTCCCTGAAAACACATTTTGGCGTCAGTGCGGCACAATGCACAGCGAGTCACCCGAACCGACACTTTACCCGGCCTCGGAACAGGCTCTGGGATATCCTCGCAAACAAGCCGACCAATGTCCTTAAGTATTAGCGCTTTCATTTTTAGCCAAATAAAAAGCCCCTGCCTCCATTACAGAAGACAGGGGCTACCTTTTCCATTAGTTTACCCCGTGATTGGATACTCGTCTTCTGGCTTCCGGGTCAACCTTCTCCCTTCCTTCCCGCTCGGTTTTTACCGAACAGTGGCCTACAGGGAATTGTCACCGGTTACAGCGGCGGGACCGCCACGGATTTTCACCGCGTTCCGTTGGCATCCATTCATCACCTAAATAACAGGAATGACAGCGCCCAGTCAAGACCCTCCACAACTTATTTACGGGCCCTGAAACTCTTTCCTGACAATAATGCTCCAGAATCCATTCAATAATTTTTAGCCCCCCCTGACTTGCTGTAATTCGTCAGAAAATGTTGTGCTGTTGAAGCGCCCGGTTTTCACTTTGGCGTCAGGCATTGCTTGACGATGCCCATATCGTGCTGTAAACAATTTTATGGTAAAGAACCTTGATTAAAGGAGCCTCCCGAGATTGGACAATATCACTCTTCTCATAACTGCGATAGCATTGGGAGCGGACGCTTTTGCCGTTTCAGCCGCCGTTTCGGGAGGCCTGCAGGACGTGACTCTACGCCATACCTTCAGGTTGACGTGGCATTTTGGGCTGTTTCAGTCGTTGATGACAATAATCGGATGGTATGGGGGGGCGGTAGTTTCCCAACACATGGGCGGAATTAACGACTGGATAGCGTTTGCCATACTGACGGGACTTGGCGTCAAGATGATAGTTGAGTCCAAGGACTCGGAAGAGCGAGTAAAAGACTACGATCCTACGAGAGGCTGGAGTCTTGTGGGGCTGTCGGTCGCCACGAGTCTTGACGCATTGGCGATAGGTGTATCTTTCAGCCTGATTGGCATGACTATATGGGGACCGGCGGCCGTCATCGGGGTCGCAGCGTTGCTGATGACATTCATTGGGACCAGAATTGGCAAGAGCGCCGGCGCGCACCTTGGGGAATGGGCGGAGAGAATTGGCGGTGGAGTCCTGATAGCTATCGGCGCAAGGATTGTTTACCAAAATCTGTCCTCCTGAACAAATGATGATCAACCGACACTCTGAATGGGCGGCTATTCAAAATGGCAGTTCTCCGAAAGATATTGTTGATCGGTCTGGCGTTAATTGTGTTTGCAAATTCGAGCGTGTTGCAATCGGACGCCTCGGCTTTACAAATTAAAACCACAGAGAAGCCGTCTATCCTGTGTTCAACCACTCAACTGGCGGATTTTACAAGAAACATTGTCGGTGATTCTTTCGAAGTGAAATGCGTCTTGGCTCCCGGCGCAGATCCCCACACTTACATGCCTACCCCACGGGACGCCCAGATGGCGGTCCGGGCCACTTTATGCATTCAGAACGGCCTCAACCTTGAGGGTAAAAACTGGATGGCGACTCTAGCCGGGGATGCCGGTAAACCGATAATCACGGCGGCGGACGGCGTAAAACCCCTAATACTAGAGACGGACGGCAAGAAGACCCTGGATCCTCACGCCTGGTTTTCCCCTGAGAATGCGGCAATATATGTCAGGAATATTGTTTCGGGTGTCGCTTCGGCAAATCCATCCATTAAATGGGAACTCGAGGCCCGGGCAAAATTGTATCTTGCCCAGCTACGTACGCTGGATTCGTGGATTCGGCAGATGGTCCATATGATTCCCCTTCAACAGAGAATTCTGGTTACCAGTCACGATGCGTTCAATTACTTCGCTCAGGAGTTCGACTTCAAGAATCAGGCTCCGCTAGGGTGGTCAACCGGTTCAGAAATCGGCGCTGGGATGACCCCTTCGAGATTCAAAGCGGTTGTTGACTCAATAAAGAGCCTCGGTGTCAAGGCTGTCTTCGTAGAAAGCAGCGTGAACCCAAAACTTATCAGGGAATTAGCGCGAGAGGCCGGAGTCAGGATTGGCGGTGAACTGTATTCAGACTCTATGGGAGCAGAAGGGTCGGCAGGTGAAACCTATATCGGCATGATGCGTGAGAACGTCCTGACAATAGTAGGGGCTCTGAAGTGAGGTTCCAGGAGACATGAGACCACTTGTTGCAATCTTGATCTGGATAGTCCTGCTGGGTGGTCTGTCTTCCTACATGAATGCCAGACACATTGTTTCGGCCCCGGCAGCCTTGAAAGTAGAAACAGACCAGGCGGATTACAGAGTGGTTGTAACGACATCTTTTGTAGCCCAGAGAGATTCTTACGCTCCCAACACGGAGGACGACCCGGGCAACGCTCTGGTTTTAAAGCTCAACGGACATGAAATACTGACTCTCAAGGATTCATCCGCCGCCGGACGGCCCATAACAGTTGACAAGATCAAGAGCGTGTTAATTGGCCCCAACGAATTCCTGCTGGAGGTCAACCCTCCCCACAAAACCGTTCAGACTGCAGGGGCAGTCAGAGTCCAGTTATACCGGTTTCATACGGAATTAATGGACAGGACTTTCTGGGCGGACCCCGGCTCAAGGTTACTATCGACCTTCAAGATTGAGGTCGAGCCTAACACGCCTGTTGGGGATCAGAATGGGCATTGAAAACAACAGGATTCCCGCAATAAAGGTCGAGAACCTCACTGTGAGCTTCGGACCCCGACCGGCCTTGCTCAATGTAAATGTCAGCGTAGAGCAGGGGTTGTTGGTGGGGATAATAGGCCCGAACGGCGCCGGAAAATCCACACTTGTTAAATCAATCCTGGGATTTGTAAAACCTGATCTGGGTTCCATTCAATTGCTCGGCAAGCCGATTGAAAAGGCCAAGGGACAACTTGCGTATGTTCCACAAAGAGGCGCTGTCGATTGGGACTATCCCATAACTGTGTATGAAGTGGCCATGATGGGACGATATCCCAACATCCCCTGGTGGAGAGACCCCGGGAAAGAGGACCGGGAGATAGTGGATAAAGCTCTGGAAATGGTCAGAATGTCCGATTTCAGGAACCGGCAAATAGGTGGACTCTCCGGTGGGCAGCAGCAACGTGTGTTCATGGCTCGGGCGCTCGCTCAGGGGTCTGAAATCCTGCTGCTTGACGAGCCGTTTGCAGGGGTAGACGCCGCCACTGAGAGAGCGATCCTGGATGTTCTGGAGAGGGCAAAAGCTACAGGGCGAACGCTTGTTGTGGTCCACCACGACTTGACCACCGCCGCAGAATATTTTGACCGGTTGATGCTCATAAAACAGAGGCTTTATGCCTATGGAGAGCCCCGTCAGGTCCTGAACCAGGAATTGCTGAGCGAAGTTTATGAAGGAAAACTGAAGATATTCTCGGCAATGGATGAGATCGGGGGGCATTGTGGTTGAGTTCCTGCTGGAAGTGTTTGTGTCACCTCTGAGGGAAACCTTTTTTCAGAAAGCTCTCATCGGAGGATCAATTGCCGCAGTTGTGTGCAGTGTTGTCGGATGCCTGGTAATTTTGAGACGCATGGCGTTTCTCGGAGACGCTCTCTCCCACGCAATGATTGCAGGAGTGGCCGCAGGCTATTTGTTCATGAAGCTTTTGTTCAATACGGAAGCTCATGCCCCCGCCATGTTGATAGGCTCATTGATCGCAGCTTTGATCACGGTGGCTTCAATCGGTTTTGTCTCGCGATTCTCCAGGGTTAAGGACGACACAGCCATCGGCATAATGTACACCGGGGTTTTTGCCGCCGGGGTAGTCTTGGTCTCCGTTTTCAGGGGATACATACATATCGACCTTATGCACTTCATCATGGGGGATGTCCTTGGTGTGGCGGATTCCGACCTGTGGGTTGCCGCCATATCGGCAGGAATAGTTCTATCAATAATCGTATTGTTCTTCAGACAATTTCAGTTGACAAGTTTCGATCCGGTCATGGCCGCTTCTATCGGGATGCCGGTTCTGTTGATTGACTATACGTTGACTACATGTGTTTCCCTGGTGGTGGTCAGCGCAGTTAGCATGGTGGGAGTGATCCTGGTGGTGGGTTTGCTGATAACTCCGGCGGCTTCAGCTTATTTGTTGAGTGACAGACTTGATCGAATGATGATTCTCTCCGCCATATTCGGGGTCACCAGTGTGGTGGGCGGCCTCTACCTGAGCATGTGGCTGGATTCCTCGGGGGGCGGGGCCATCATGCTCTTCTGTTCACTGCAATTTCTGGTGGTCCTGGTTGTTGCTCCAAATTACGGTCTGTTGGCCAGGTGGTTACGACTCAGGCAAATGGCGCCGCAACAACTGGTGGAAGACATTCTAGTTGAGACCAGCAGACTCAAGGGTGTCATAAACACCGATCAGTTAAAAAGGAAAATATCGGCTGGGACGGCGACATTCAGCAAGGCCTTAAAGAAGATGTCCAGGGACGGACTCCTTGAAATCAGTGGAATGACCATCGCTCTCACGGAATCGGGCGCTCAGGAGGCGGATCGCATCTTGAGGGCTCACCGACTGTGGGAGGCCTACATGAGTCATGTCGGATTGGCCGCCAACTCTGAGATACATGTCAGGGCGCACGAACTGGAACATTTACACGACAATGAATCGGTTGATTATCTGGATGACCTGCTTGGACACCCGGTATACGACCCGCATGGGGCAATAATACCACGGAGTGGCGCCCACAGTGTCATTGGAGGGGTTTGTAGTTTGAGTTTCCTTCGTGAGGGTGTCAGATGTGAAATTGTCAGCTTGCCGGATTCAGAGGTCCGGCGTGGCCTGAACAATGGGATGAAAATCACGGTGGGGCCACGATCTGAAGACCAGACGGAGTGGACCGTGGTCAGCGAAGACGGCTCAAAATTCGTTCTGGACCATAAGTCAGCAGATTCACTTGAGGTAAAAATAGTTTCTATTTCTTCTTAAAACATCTTGACATTTAACCTTTATAGTTCGAAAGTTTACCGTAAAATAGCAGCTAATGTTTGTTCGCCATTTTCTTTATCCTTTCTTACTATATTCCAAAACTAAAAGGGGGCGCTTTGATACTAGATTTTCAGTCGCACAACCTTACTACGGTGGAAGAAGTTGAATCGGGGTTATGGCGAATAACCCTGCGGGCAGATGACAATTTGTTCTCATGCTCAGTCGTCCTGGATGTCAAGACCCCGGCGCTGGACATCAGGTCCGCCAGACTCGATGTCGGCAGAGACGCTCTGGGACTGGTTCCGGATCTTTCTGAGGCCGAAAAGAAGCTGATTGGAGTCCGTGTTGGTCCTGGAATGACAAAGATAGTCAGGGAAGTGGTAGGCGGGCCATCCGGTTCTGAGAGGGTAGGCGAGCTTGTGCTCGAGGCAATGGAAATGCTTGTCAATGCGGTTACCGTCGCCGAACTGCGCAAGGCGACGGAGAATGGCGGAATTGAACCGAATGACCACGGTGATCCAACGGTTAGGGACCTGAACGATCAGGTCATCGGGCTTGAGATGATCCGTAAACTTGCAGCCAATCCAAGGCTCAAAGACAGTTGCGCCGCTTTTAAGGGGCTGGACTAGAAGAAAATTTAACTAACTCTTCCCGGAGGGACCTCTTGAGAACTTCTTCTGTGCTGAAATATTCCCGGATCAAGACCTGTGGTGTGCAAAAACAGGGTAGGGATTACAGGGTAGTTAGCGGCGTGCTTGAGGATGAACTCTACGCCATGAGTTGTGAGATTCGAGTTAATTGGCCGAGCCTGACAGTCGAGTCAATCAAGACCAGGATGAAGAGGTTTACTACAGACAGGTGTCTGTTGGCGGAGAACGTTTTCAAAAACTGCGTAGGCTGGTCTATTGACTCGGGACTTGATGGAAAAATAAAAAAGGAAATAGGCCGTAATGGATGCCGTCACATGGCAGTTTTGATGGTTGATTGTGTGAATGCTCTTGTGAGGGCCGAACTGGGGCGGGAATTGTCCGAAGCGCTATCGAAAGATCCGTCATTGGACAGAAAAAACTTTGTGGATGAATTTCTCGCCAAGAACATTCCTCTTAAAGGTTACCTGAAGTTGAAATAGGACAAAGGTTGTTTCATGAGACTGGATTTGCACATACACACAACTCATGGATCCGCATGCAGTTCCATGACCCCGGACGAAATGATGGCGGCGGCACTGAATGCCGGTCTGGATGGTGTTTGCGTCACCGAACACAATCGGATATGGGCCCCGGATGAGGCTGACAAACTGAGTCAGAAATACGGCATAGCCGTGTTTCGGGGAATCGAAATCACTACTACCGGTGGAGACATCCTGGTTTTTGGGATGGATTCCGAGCCTACAGCGATGTTGAGCCCCGATCAGTTGAAACAGCAGGTAGACGCCGCCGGAGCTGCAGCTATAGCGGCTCATCCCTTCAGAGGCTTTCTTTTGTTCGGCTTTGGAATGCTCCAGATGACCGTTCAGGATGCGTGGGACAACCCAACTTTTTCTCAGGTTCACGGGCTTGAGATTTGTAACGGAAAAGTCACGGACGAAGAAAATGACTTTGCCAGGCAGGTCGCCGACATGATGGGTCTGGTGAAACTCGGAGGCAGTGACGCTCACATAGCGGATGCCGTTGGCTCGTGTGTGACCGTTTTTGACAGTCACATTTCTTCGGAAGCGGGGTTGGCTCAGGCCATTCTATCAGGCAAATATTCACTTGAGCGCTGCAAATGAACTGACAGGAAGTACACACTTCATTCTTCATTTTTTCCATGATTGGCAGGGGTGGCTTAAATGGGCGTTGAAGACATCAAATGGTCCGAATGGACACGGTCAATCGAAAGGTTGTTGAGACTCAAAACATTTCCGGTTGGTCTGAAGTTGTATGAGGATCCGGCTGATTTAAGCCGGAACAAATGGCTCAGACGACCGCAGGAAAAGCTTTCTCTTTGTCAGATGATTACGATAGTAAGGACATTTGACTGGACAGTGGGAGGGGTAGCCGAAGACCTTGTCACACAGGGTTGCGCCAGTATTCTCGGGTTATGTGAACTTTCGGAATTTGTCACCAGCGGAGAAATGAGAAGCAAGGTGTGGCTGGATAGCAAAGAGGACGCCGCTATGTGCGAGAGAGTCATCCAGCGGATACCTTACGGTAGATTCAGGGCCTTTGCCCTTGCGCCTACCGCTTATGACCCATTTGTTCCGGATATTGTTCTCCTTTACGGAAACCCGGCACAGATGTCTCTTTTGGTAAACGCCATACAATATGACAATTTTGAACGGATGACCTTCTATTCGGTGGGAGAAACATCGTGTTCGGATGTCATCGGTCGATGTTTTGTCGATAAAGTTCCCGCTCTTTCCATCCCATGTTACGGTGAGCGACGCTTTGGTCACGCATCGGATGATGAACTGGCAATAGGGCTGCCGACGCAGGAATGTGAACGAATAGTGAACAATCTGGAGATCCTGTACAAAAAGGGCATCAGATACCCCATTTCTCAATATGGAGCCCAGGTTAGTCCTTACGCAGCCTTAAACGCAGTTTACAAGTTTCCGGAATGAATCAGGAGTTGGTTTAGCCGGATGTTTTTGTGACATTTATGGGCTACACGATTAATACGGACACGCCCTGTTAGGCAGAGCGTGTCCGGAAACGTGAGCCCGAGGTCCGGAACATGACGGTGTTGGGCTGGTCATCAGGTTGGGTTTGAATGCCGATCTTCAGTTTGTCCTGCCTTGATCGCCGGGTTCCTTGTCTTTTAGTTTCAGGGTGTTTTTTACCAGTTCTTTTTCATGATCGAAGTTGACTGTTCTTTGGATCATGATTTTCTGGGCCATTACCGGACCTGCGCCGTGCCATGTGCCTACGCCGTGTTGACCGGCCGTCCAGTTCTGAAGGAGTTTGTGAACCTTCATGATGTTTTCTGTGGGCTCATCAGACCCGAAACTGTAGAATTCTTCGACAAAATTGCTGACTTCGGGATTTTTCAATTCCTTGAGAGAGGGCATTGTGACGATGAGCCCTCCGCCTATGTCTCCCGCAAGGGCCATGACCCTCCAGAATGCGTTGCAAATATTCAGCTTCGAGACATTTCCCATCAATTCGTCGGGCAAGAAGACACCGGATCCCACCGGATCCTCGGCGCCCAGACGGGCAGCGGCCAACCCGCACGCTCGACCGGTTTCCCGGAGGACTATCATTTCAGTCAGTTGATCATTGACATGAGCTACCTGTTCCAGGCCTTTGTACTCCTGGATCAGTTTGCAGGCCCCAATTATCTGGTTCATGAAGCCAACCTTGCATGTCCCGCCGCAGGTCATTCTGTGAGTCTTGGCGAAGCGTCCGACCATGTTCATGGAGTATTTCGTTTCGCCGCAGTGGAAAACTCTCTCCCAAGGCACGAAGACGTCGTCAAAGATCACCAGGGCCGTCTCTCTCTGACCAAAAACCGGATTGCCCAGTTCATAAGGATCGTTTGCAAGTTCTCGTTCAGCGGAGTATGGAGAGTACTGGCACACGTACGTTATTCCCTGTGAATCGCTGGGAACAGCGAAAGCCAAGGCATAATCCTGTTCATCGGCCGTTCTGGCGCCCTGGGGGAGGACGACCAGTTCGTGGGAAGCGTATGCCCCGCTTATATTTATTTTTGCCCCCCGGACCACAATGCCCCTGCTGTTTTTGTCCACTACCTTGAGGGACAAATAAGGATCGGGCCAATCGACCACCCTCTTCATTCGATGTCCCCTAGGCTCAGTTAAGGCTCCAGCAACCGACAGGTCCTCTTTCTGGACGTGTTTCAGATAATCGGTGAATCGACCGTGATAATCTGTGCCAAGATCACGATCCATTTCCCAGGTAGTGGCCGACAGGGCATGAAAAGCGTCATAACCGACACAGCGGTAAATACATGTTCCCAATGTCTCCGCAGTAAATGTTCCGGCGACGGCTTTTGCAACCAGGTCTTCGACGCTGGCGCTGACGTGTGTGTATCTGTTTACCGTTTCCTGAATCAGTGGTGAGAAGCATGTCATCGTTTCAGCATAACGTTCGTCAAGGGCCCATGAGTAACTGGCTTTGTTTGATTCAATGACGGTTCTGGTGTTCGGATTATCAAAAATATTTTCAATTTTCTTGCCGTTCATGAAAACCCGGGGTTTGAGTTGTTTCAGGCTTTCTTCAAATTGTTCCGGTGTCTTAAGCGCCATTTAATTCCTCCTGACGACCATCGGCGTCTGTAAAAAATATGTCCGAATAAGCCGGTGACTCCGGCCCGCCATCTTTTTCCACTGGCCCGTGTCTCAGAGCTAGAACCAATGCCTGCACAACCTCCACGTCATGACGCTTCAGTGTCAACGCCGCTTCGGAAACGGTGGATCCGGTTGTGAAGACATCGTCAAGCACGAGAACACGCTTACCTTTCACCTTCCCGGGCTTTTTGACATCGAAGGACCCCTTGATGTTGTCCATTCTTTGCTTTCTTTTTAACTGGGTTTGTGGAACCGTATTCCTTGTCTTTACAAGGACGTCTGTAGGGGCAGGGATGCCGAAGCGGGCTCCCAGTTTTCCTGCAAGCACGGCGCACTGATTATAGCCTCTATGCAGCAGGCGTTTTTTGTGAACGGGTATCGGTATGATTGCGTCCAGGTTTTCACTTAGAAAATGTTCCTCAAATGTTTTGGACAGGAGCCCCAATAGCGCCTCTCCAAGGTACAGGGAGCTGTTAAACTTGAACTGGAGTATTCCTCGCCTCACCACACTGGAATAGTAGACGCAGAAGCGCGCCTTGTCGAAAGAAGGCCTGTGCGACGAGCATTTTCCACAAAACCTGTTTATTCCTGAGTTCAATCCGGGAGCGGGCCTACCGCAAAGCGCGCAAAACGGGCGTTCCACCGGCAGGATGTTTCGGGAGCACTCAATGCAAGCCACCGAATCATCGTTTGGCCGTTCCGCTCCGCAATAGACGCATACAGGAGGAAATAGCAGCGAGCCGATTGACCTGATGACATTATTCAAATGGTCGATGCCATAGCGGTTCATTTTTCCCCACCGATGAAGTAAGAATGTAAGTGTGATCGAACTATTCCCCAGGCCAGCTTTAAGTAAAACAACAGTGAGTGGAAGTGTCAATGAAAAGTGGTCACCCAGGTCCCGTTAAAACCACCGGGAATTATTTTACAAGGAAATCCGGATGAAAGGCGTCGTTACTCTCACCACCGATTTTGGGGAACGGGACGGATATGTCGGTCAGATGAAAGGAATCATTCTGGGGATTAATCCGGACGCCTGCATAGTGGACATCACACATGACATAACGCCGTACTCCATAATGGAGGGGGCTTTAGCGTTGAGAGGCGTGGTTAAGTGTTTTTCTTTCCCGAGCTATCATGTGGCCGTTGTAGACCCGGGAGTGGGCGGTGTGCGCAGGCCTGTCGCTGTGAGAACCGGTTCCAGTTACCTGATCGGACCGGATAACGGGATATTCTCTCTTTTGCTCAATGAATTGGGAGAGTATGAGGCAAGGTCAATTGAGAACAGCGCTTTCATGGCGCCTGCCATCAGTCGCACCTTCCATGGCAGGGACATCTTCGCTCCTGCGGCGGCCAAATTGTCACTGGGGTATGATTTTAGGGATGTGGGGCCGCTTGTCACTGACCTGACAGGACTCGTTGAGCCGGAGAAAATAAAAAGCTCTGACGGCATCCAGGGGGAAATCATTCATGTTGACAGATTCGGGAATCTCATCAGTAACATAGAAAGGTCTGAGGTAGAAGGTGTCAGCCTGGAGGTGTCATGCGGACCAATTAATGTTGACCGACTCTCGAGCTGTTACAGTGATTCAACCCCGCTTTCGCCAATAGCCCTTACAAACAGTTATGATCTGCTCGAAATTGCCCTTCCCAATGACAACGCCTCCAGGAAATACGGCATTAATGCAGGGGCCAGGGTCAATGTCCGCCTCAAGAAGATCCACCCCGCCTGATTGCCTGAACCGCTTACGAAAATGAGGTTTGCTGATTTACTGCTCGAGATTCAATTCAAATTTCTGCTCTATTATGTCACCGCCCCAACCACTGAACGGGTGTTCTTCAACAAGCGTGAAGCCTGCTCTTTCATATAGAAAACGGGCAGCCTCAAGACCTTTAAATGTCCATAGAAATATCTTGTTGAGTCCGTTTTTCCTGCAAAAGTCAATGGCCTCTTTCAATAAAACTTTACCAACGCCTGTTCCCTGAAATTCCGGGGTTACTATGAACCACCTGAGTCTCGCCCCTTGAGTTTCCCGCAGAGAACCGTCGATAGCAACTGATCCGAGAAATTTTCCATCAATGCTCGATGACCATAATCCGTCCGTTGCAGGGTTCAGGCGCAAGCAGAACTGGCTGAGTTCCGTCGCAACCTGAGTCTCAAAATTGATGTGGAATCCCCAGTTCTCGTAATAATACAC
>CAZVOU010000323.1:0-1670 GCA_964628605.1 uncultured Syntrophaceae bacterium | reverse complement strand
CTTTTGAAGCATGCTCCTGAACCTGCTCCATGAAATACTTGTTGAACTCCTGGTTTGCCTTTTTCGCTGCCGTTATGTCTTTCTGACCCATCGGAGTCTTGTAATATTCGAGAATCTTGTCCAACTCGGGTTCCGTGAGGGATGCGCCATAGATTTTTGCGTAGACTTTCACGGCTTCCTCTGTAGGGGGAATTCGCTGAGACATCTGGTCGAAGAATTTATCCAGAAGAGTCTTGAACTTTTGGTCACTGGACTCAAACAACGCCGGAAACTTGGCCTTCAAGTCCTGTTCCGTCTCAAGGAAGTTCTGGTTCAGCATTTCCTGCGCCCCTTCCTGGGCCTGTTCTATCATCTCGTAAATTCCCTGTATTTTCATCAACTCAGCCAATTTGGCCTCTTTGGACTTGTCGTCGGCGCAAACATCGGAACCGTTAAAAGTAAACAAAGCCAGCGCCGGAAGCATTACAAGCAGCCTTAATAATCTCATCATTTACCTCTCATGATCTTTTGGAAAGGTCCTATCGTTTAGGAAGCTACCGTCTCAACATCTTACCCTGTCCAGGATACCGTCAAAAACTCCAATAGCTTACTGTAAGGGTAGATGTAAAGCCCAAACTGCCGGAAAAGATTTCATAATACACTTTTTTGTCATGAAGACCATTGCTTGCTTGAGAACGCCTGATGCAACAAGACCCCGATTTTTTCATCCGGAATCTTCTTGAAGCGAGCTTTCAACTTCATAGTGGAAAACCAGATCAGGTTGTGACATAAATGCTGAATAAAGAATCATCTCCTCAGGTTTGTTACAATGGTTGATTACAAAATCAGCGGTTCATATTACCGATCCTTGACCAGGAACATAGCATTGATAATACTCAGTGTCTCGGTCATCCCCCTGGTTCTTATCACACTCACTTTCAGACACTATTCCATAATATCTTTCACCGGCAACATTGAGAAACAATATAAATTGCTGAGCCAGAGACATCAGGAAAAAATAGACGACTTTCTGAACCGCCAATTGACCAACATAGAGTTGTTAATGAATTGTGTGGGTTTCGAGCAACTTGCCAATGACGATGTCCTCCGGGACAAACTCGAATGCCTGCGTCAGAATTCAGGAGGCGCTTTGGTGGATTTGGGGATCATCAATGACCAGGGTGTGCAATTATACTACGCCGGGCCGTATCAACTTAAGAATGCTAATTACGGACAAACCACATGGTTCAAAGACATGCGGAACCAATCCGCTTACATTAGTGATGTGTTTCATGGGTTTCGCGACTTTCCCCACTTTATTGTGGCCGTGAGCGGACAATGGGCCGGTTCGACATGGTTCCTGAAAGCGACTGTTGACTTCGACAAATTCAATTCACTGGTAGAGAACACCAGGATTGGCGAGACAGGCTGGGCATTCATATTGAACAGAAAAGGTGAATTTCAGACAAAAACCCATACAAAACCCGATGTTGACAGGGAACCCTACGTTCGTTTCCTGAACTCTGAGGGAGTCACGGATAATAACGACACGGTGGTGGCGCATTCCGAATCGATGGGCGCCGGTCAGATCCGTGTTATGTCCCGCTTGAAAGGGGGAGATTGGGTTCTCGCTTTTGAACAGGACGAACCAGAGGCTTACACAGGGCTTTATTCAATCCGCACTGTGACTG
>CAZVOU010000322.1:0-1818 GCA_964628605.1 uncultured Syntrophaceae bacterium | reverse complement strand
AATTATAAGCTGTATATCGGAAGCATACCGCCAGACGTGTCACAAAGCAGTCCCCCGACTTGGTGTCCGATTAGCGGTACTCCCCCAACAATAACGTGTCCATCTGGAGCATGTCCCAGCTCCGGAACCTGCACTCCATGATCAACTAATTAATCCAGGAGTTTCAGTTGCCTATCGAAAAGGATAGAAACATGACAACGCAGGAATCGGAACAGGCGCATTCACGGAACAATGATTTACATGATTGGCTGTTCGAATTGATGACTATTTCCGACAAACCTCAGGCCTGCTCATTATTGTCATTATTATCGATTATATCGGAACAAGAACACAGTGAAAATACGGACAGAGAATCTGTTGAACCGTGAGACAAATGGTTTTCTGGTATTTTGAAAAGGTAGATGGCATAGTTTTTTTCTTAATGCCGGACCCTACACACACCCGGAGATGTTGCTTCCACTGAAGGACAATTGCCCTAACGCCATTTTAGCCTGATACCGAGGTTTTTCATGAAAATCAGCCTGATAAACGGAAGTCCCAAATCCTCGGGAATTACCCATGAAATTCTCGAGATGGCCGGCAATCATCTCGGAGAAAAAGATGTTCAGGTGGACTCCATAAAATTGGGAGAAAAGAACATCCGTGATTGCATAGGGTGTTTCAATTGTCTGAAAACAGGCCAGTGCGTAATAGACGATGATCTGGGGAGCATTGTGGAGGTCATGTTAGCCTCAGACGCCTTTGTGGTCGGGTCTCCTGTCCGCAATGGCTTGATAACAGCATGTTATAAACGTTTCATCGAAAGGATTACCTACATCTTGGGGTTCACTCTGGCGCTGGAAAACAAATATACGATGGGCACAGCGTCTGTCGGATTTTTGGGGGGCAGGCCAGTAAGTAAGAAGTTCTGCTGTCTTCAAGGTGTCTTTCATACGCATCTTTCGAGCTTCATATTTGCCTCTGTCGGTATTCCGGCCACAAAAAATCTCAAACAGATAGAATCAAAAGTAATCAACGGCGCTGACAAACTGATTGCCGACGTGTCTTTCGGCAAGGAAAGGCCACTGATCGACAAGATGTCTTTCGCTGTAGAGAGAACAATTTTGCGTAGGTTCATGTTCGAGAAAAATCCAGATGTTTACAGTAATGTGATAAAAAACTGGAAGCTTAAGGGATATATGTAGCCACAATCAGTATTGCGGTTGATCGATCTCATATAGCTCTGGAAAATGTCATTGCTGAATCGAAGCTGTAAGTTGATCTGCACAACCCAACTTCAACAAGGGTATTTTGAAATCCATCCTTACATGAAGTATACTTGCATAAGATATTGACCAGCGCCAACGCAAAACCGGGGGGAACAGCAAATGGGAAGCCAATTGATGAGAGCACGAATTGAAAGTGTTGAGTCGTCCATGGAAGTTCTGAAGGGAATAGTGGCCAAGACATCCCTTCAGGTGGAGAAGACCTCCGCAGAGATGGCTGAGTTCAAAGAAGAAATGAGAGAATTTAAGGAGGAGATGAGGGAGTTCAAGGACGAGATGCTCCAATTCCGTGAGGACAGCAAGCGGGAAAACCGTGAATTCAATCGTCGTTTGGGGGACATAGCAAACAAACAAGGTCGCCTGATTGAGGACATTGTCGCTCCGAGTATGTGCCGCATAATGAAGCTGGCCTTGGGTATGGACGAGGATGCGTCATGCTACGCCAATGAGCGGATAAAAAGAGAATCCGTGATTGATGAACGAAAAATTCGCGAGTTTGATGTGGTCGCAAAGTGTGGCGAGTATGTCATGGTAAACGAGAGCAAGAGCAGTC
>CAZVOU010000321.1:0-2958 GCA_964628605.1 uncultured Syntrophaceae bacterium | reverse complement strand
AAAATGGTTGAAAAACCCACACCAATGGTTTAGGCCCGCTTCAAAATGACATATGGGGACATTTTTGGGTAACAATTGCCCAATTCCAGCTACAAATTAACAACCACGGAAGTACACAGGACTGTGTGAAAATCAGATTGGGGGAACCCGATAATATGATGTGGGCGCAGATTTTGTCTTAAGAGAGGATTTTCAGTGAAATCCGGAGGCGACAAGGTGATTCGACAAATGGGGGAGATGCTCTACTCTGTTGCGGTCCTCGGGCAGTTTTCCATTAGTAGAATTAGTCTGGGATATTTTCCGCCTGAACACGCGTGCCCGTGTAAATGTTCACAATCCTTGCAACCCATCATTTTGATCGCTGAGCTGAGCATTTGCCATGGGCTAAAAGAGGTCGAGCGAGTTTCATTTGTCGATGTGGCCATTTTGATAACGACTCCTCAAAGTTTTCTATGGGAGTGTTATCTAATCCGACTAAGAAGATTTTACCAGCTTTTTTTATCCAGCTCACAACTGCCCTCTTTTTACAAAAATGTTTGAATATACCAATGATAATAGTTTGTTATACATATCGCTGACATAATTTCCACGGTGTGCTAATTTGGGGATAACTTTAGAAATTATTTTTTTCGAGGTAATTGATGGAACGAATATTTTTTATTATTGGAGCATTTTCCGCTTTTGTTTCAGTTGCTGCGGGAGCCTACGGCTCACATGGTTTGAAAGGTAAGTTGAGCGCCGAGATGTTATCGGTATTCGAGATTGGGGTTCGCTACCAGATGTATCACGCGCTTGGGTTGATCGCTGTGAGTTTTGCGTCCGTTCAGTGGCCGGGAAAACTCATGCTGTCGGCCGGATGTCTTTTCATTGTGGGCTCTTTGCTGTTTTCAGGGACAATTTATCTGTATTGCCTCACCGGAACCAAGTGGTTTGGACCCCTCACACCGATAGGAGGGGCGCTGCTGATGGCAGGCTGGCTGAGCCTGGCTGTTGGAGCCATGAAATGAGGCTTTTTAGCTGAACCGGAGCATCTGTAGACAGTGACTGACGGCGATTCCACTAGCGGTGTCGTCGTCAGCAAATTGAGACGCCGTTCTCTTGGGAGAAATGATCTGTCAGGAAAGTCAGACGGGGAGTTTTTCGAAACATGCCCGCACCTTTCCGAGAGTTTGGGCTGACTCGGAAAAACAGAACCTGAGCTGTTTGAAACCCTTTTGTGGCTCGGAATAGAACGACGATCCAGGGACAGCGGCAACTCCGGCCGCCTGTATCAGACGACGAGCGAACTCATGATCGTTGGAAGCCCCCAAGGTCTCCATCAGTCGTTCGTTTTCACACATCACGTAGTAGGCGCCCTGTGACAGGTCACCGTTATTTCAGTGTTCGGATCGCATTTTATCCGGTTGAACCTGCCTACTTTTTCGGCTATGGCCTGACGAAAATGAGCCTCTCTTGTGTCCCGTATAGCCATATCTCAGACATTTTGATGTCCCTGGCCTGCAATTGTAGCCTGTGTCATTAAATCGACCATCAAGAAAAGTTTAGGTCAAGCTATCCGGCGGGGTCAGTCGGCCTGTCAAGCGTCTGACGTATGGCATAAATCAGGTCTTTACTGGAAACAGGTTTTGATACTATCATGGTAATTCCGGCGGGTTTGGTTAGGGAAACGGGAATGGAATTTCCAAATCCGGTGCAAAGTATTATGGGGATTTGCGGATTGATGGCGCTGACTTTTCTGGCAAGCTCTATCCCGTTGACGCCCGGCATAGAAAAATCGGTCATCACAAGGTCGAAGGAATCGGGGGAATGCCTGAAAATTTCAAGGGCCTGTAAAGGGTCGGTAGTGCATGTCACTGAGAAGCCTGCCCGGCCGAGAGTCTCCCTACACATTTCCATCAAGGTGGACTCGTCATCAACCCAAAGTATTCTCTCATCTCCCTCGAGCTTGATTTCCGGCTTTGCGTTCTGAACGGGCATTGCATTGTCGTCAATTACTGGAAAGTAAACACTGAATTTTGAGCCTTTGCCCAACTCACTCCACACTGTAACCACGCCGCCATGATTCTTCACTATTCCATCAAGCACTGACAACCCGAGACCAGTCCCTTCACCTATGTCCTTTGTCGTGAAGTAAGGTTCAAAAATCCTTTTAACCAGTGATTGGGGCATTCCTTCACCCGTATCCGCGACCGTCAGACGAACAAACTGTCCGGGCTCTACACCTGGATTCTGACTAGCAAATTCTTTGCCGACATCAACACGTTCCAGAGAAACCGACAATTCCCCGTTACTGTCTCTCATGGCGAAGGTTGCATTCGTGCAAAGGTTCATTAGCACCTGATATACCTGGGTAGGATCGGCATAAACGTATGGTATTGTTTTCTCTATATCCTGCTTTATCTCTATGGATGAAGGGAGAGCGCCCCGAAGAAATTTTAGGCCTTCCTTGATAATGGGTCGAACATCAAGAACTGTTTTCTCCGGCCTGGATTGTCGGCTGAAGGTGAGGATTTGTTTGACCATGTCGCCCGCCCGCTCAGAGGCGCTGATAATCTCCTCAATGAACATTGCTACCTGCGGATCATCTTTGGTATGGTCTAGAGCCAGTTCGGCATACCCGATGATGGCAAAAATGATGTTGTTGAAGTCATGGGCTATGCCACCAGCCAAAGTTCCGATGGCCTCCATTTTTTGTGACTGCGCCAACTGTTCCTGCAGGACCCGTTCCTCTGTCACATCCCTGTTGACCCCCACAAACGCTACTATCTCTCCTTTTTGGTCCTTGACCGGTGAAATATTTGATTTTTCATAGGCGAGCGACCCGTTCTTTCGGCGGTTCTTTATCAGGCCCGACCATGTTCCACCGCTCATTAGAGTCTGCCAAATGTCCTTGTAGAATTCCTCATGGTGCTCTCCACTTTTTAGAATTCTCGGGTTTTGTCCAACAACCTCTGCTGT
>CAZVOU010000320.1:0-1924 GCA_964628605.1 uncultured Syntrophaceae bacterium | reverse complement strand
ATCTTCTGGGAACTCAGTATCAATGTTGATTTTTAAGGTTTGCGCATGGATACTGGGTTCAGGTCGCTTCAAAGAGTAAGAACCCGGTTCGATGTCTGGAACGTATTTGATGATCAAAGATTTGTGGTCGATTAACCTATTGAAAACAGCGTTCAAGTTCGGCCTGTTGACGAATCGGATTGAACGTGCTTTGGGGAATCGGAAATTCAGGAGCCGATTTCGGGATGAGAGATCCAGCAGTCTGGTGCGGAGACTCTGAAGGGTCTGTTCTACACTGAGTTTTCCGCTGAACAGTTCACTGACGACTTTGTCAGCATTCTCAGCTTTGTATAAGTCATGTTTTACTTGGTCAGAATTGCGCACAACAAATCCATTCCCGATTGCCAACTCAGATAGCAGATTATCGTCTTGGGAAAGAACTGCTAATTTCCCAGCACGCCGCTCATAACGGATTCATCCGCGACTCCTTGCAACAATCAGAAATGAGCAATAATCCTTCCTGAGGGGCAAAAAATATGAGGCGTTTCGTGTTTATCTTGGCTCTATTACTGCCGCTTAAATTTTCATCGATTCAAGCCAGTCAACCGACAAAGAAACACTATTTACGAACGATCACAAAAAACGCTTCGCCACCCTTCCTCCAGAAATAAACCCCTATCTTGTTTGATTTCTGGTTAGTCTTGTGACCTAATCGGGATTATCAAGAAGAATGGCAACAGAACGACCAATATTTTATAGTAAGACCTTTGGGTTTATTATCGCAAGCATTTTCTCCCGTGTGTGAGCAGCAAATAGAATGTCCTGATTAATAGCACATAATTTGTCCGGTTTTAATAGGTCCCTATAAAGGTGACTTATGCGCCGGACGGAGCTGTTACAGGAGATTCGAAAGATGCCCGATTTTCACCACTCCACCTCAACATTCACTCTTTTTCCTCGATTCATAATTGACACATAGCCTCTATCCCGCCCCCGGTAGTACAACGCCCTTGTTATGGCCACGTCTTCTCTGCAATATTCCTCAATGAGCTGCATTTTGCCCTGCTTGTACCATTCAATCGCCTGAAGCCCGTCAGAGGATTTCTTTCGTCCCAGTGACACTTTGGCCAGATGATCCAGTGAAACCCTAAACCCAGTTTGCTCCTTGATATGCAGCAGCATGTCTATGTTTTCGAGTGCCCTGAGATTTTCACTGGTGTATGCGCCCAGCACTTCGTAATCAAACTCGACATGGTTGAATCCGACCACGGCTTCTGCGCTCTTGAGATATTTGATCAATTGATCGATATTTTTCTCGCGAAAGGACTGGTAGCCGTCGTTTTCTGAATAGGTTACTGCGACAGACAGTCCCAACTTTGATATATTGCTCCAGCCACCAACCTCAGCGGCGCTCTTTTGTGTCTCGAGATCAAAGAAAACCAGGTTCCTGTCAGTTTTGTAATCACTTCCCATTTTTATCCTCACAATCTTTCCAAGCGCTTGGAGTTGCCGGAAAAAATCACCCCCCATACCCCTTCGCCCAGCACAGCGTGTTCACAAGCTCCATCTGCTCTATCGTATTGCAGTTAATGCTCAGCAACTGTGGATTGACCACCAGGATCGACAGAGTACGGGCCCTCGAAATTGCCACATTGAGCCGGTTCTTGCTGTAGAGGAACTCTATACGACGGGGTAGATAGTCCCCACTCGATGTCGTCATCGAGACGATCACCTCCTCGGCCTCCTGTCCCTGGAACTTGTCTACAGTCCCAACCCTGGCGCCGTCCGGTAACACTCGTTTCAGTAAATTGACCTGCATGTTATACGGAGCCACTATCATGATGTTCTGGAGGGTTAGGGGATATTCATTGCCGTTACGGTCCCGGTAACGTTGTTTGAGAAGGCTCCCGATAATGTCCCTGATCAGCAGGGCCTCCTCCTCGCT
>CAZVOU010000319.1:0-7328 GCA_964628605.1 uncultured Syntrophaceae bacterium | reverse complement strand
CCAAAAATCAAGAGCTTCAGGATAGGGGTTCACGAAGTGGTTCATTGCGGTAAACTGGTGATAAGCCAATCCCGTAATGCTGTTCTTGCCGAGAAATTTTAGTTCATTAAACTCCAGCGCCAGGTCCGAGTATTTATCGGTGTTCATGGACTCCATGCCCACCAGCTTTTCCACGGCCGACTCCCCTGGAGCAAGACTCATGACATCCGTGCTTTGCCCATAAGCGAGTTCAAAATTCTGAAGCGCCCGTTTCTCCGCCTCATCACCGTACCTTCTTATGAAGTCCACGGCGTCACAGACCACACGGTAATGTGATTTACTCATCATGTCAAAACACCATGATCATCGGAAAATTGATCCCCGACAGAGCCCTCATCACCCGAATTATCCGAATGTCCCACACTAACAGGAGAATAATTTTTCAAAAAAAGACTTAGGACACAATACCAAATTGGTTGAGGACAAAAAGAAATTATGCAGGAATTAAAACGACCCTCAAGTCATGGGAGACTTCAGGGTCGTCATTACGCCACGGTGGCTCTAATCACGTAGATATTTACAGGACACATAAATCCATTAACCTTCTCTGATACGGAGCTGGTGAAAATGGCTCTACATAGCCTTGGGCGGAACCTTTATCCTTTTCTTGGGCTTGTCCGTCGCCTTTTTTGGCTTGGTGTCTTTCTTGTCCTTCTTGACTTCCGCCTTCTTTATCTTCTTGGCGGGTTTTTCTTCCACCAGGTCTTTGGGCTTTTCCAGCGGTTTGTCGATTGGCGCAATAATGTCGTCCTTGGTCACACTCGCCGTCTCAGCGACACTTGTCACAGGAGGAGCGCCAAACTGGCTAAGCATGGTTTTCATCTCGACCGCCAGCCTGTCCAGGGCCCATGAGATTTGCGGAACCAACAGAGCCTCACCAAGCTTGTTCCATGTGTCGGGAACTATGCCTCGGGCAACCAAAGGAGAACAACTTATCTGTTCCTTACCCACCGCATACAGACCTACGGCTTCCGCCTGAGGCGCAAACACGCATGCAAAAGCAACTGTCATTACAAGCGTCATGACAAGTGATTTCATGATATTACTCCGATAGAGTTAGCTTTGATTTTAGTATACTTAAAATTGAAAAAAAATCAAGAAGTTCTAGCTTTTGCCCCTATTTACTCAAAACCAGTAAGTATTTTTGAATGACATTTTTGAAATCATGGAATTAATGAAGCTTTCGGTCGCGCTTCGGATAACCTTATTGTCATCTCCCAAGACGGCCCCGGAGATGTGGGGCGTCATGTCATCATCAAATCAGTTGCCAATTCACATCTGTAATGTTATTGATAAATGTTCCGGTTCATTATTCCAATTTCAGGATCAGGAGCTTTTCATGGTCACAGAGTTGCTTCCCAAGACTTATAACCCATTGGAAATAGAATCTAAATGGTATGAGATATGGCAGGACAAAGGCCTGTTCAAAGCCGCAGACCGTAAGACCGGCGCAGAATATTCAATAGTCATTCCGCCGCCGAACGTCACAGGTTCATTGCATATGGGGCATGCCCTGAACAATACCCTCCAGGATATTCTTATAAGGTATCACCGTATGAAGGGTTACAACACCCTGTGGATGCCGGGCATGGACCATGCGGGGATTGCCACCCAGAACGTTGTAGAGCGTCAACTGGCCGCAGAGGGTTTGACTCGTCAGGATTTGGGAAGAGAAAAGTTCATAGAGAGAGTGTGGACGTGGAAAGATCACTCCGGAGGGGTAATCATCAACCAGCTCAAGAGGCTTGGCTCCTCCTGTGACTGGGACCGGGAACGCTTCACGATGGATGAGGGGTTGTCCAAAGCTGTCAGGGAAGTCTTCGTTCGTCTTTATGAGCAGGGCCTGATTTACAAGGGTGATTACATTGTAAACTGGTGCCCCAGGTGTCATACGGCATTATCGGACCTGGAAGTCGAGCATAACGAAGCGCCCGGCAATCTATGGCTCATAAAATACCCCGTGGATGATTCGGATGAATTCCTCGTTGTCGCCACCACCAGACCGGAAACCATGCTTGGCGACACTGCCGTAGCGGTAAATCCTGCCGACCCACGCTATGCCCATCTGGTGGGAAAGACTGCCATACTGCCGCTGGTGGGGCGTAAACTGAAGATAATCGGAGACCCAATCGTTGCAATGGACTTCGGCACCGGCGCCCTGAAGGTGACCCCGTCGCATGACCTGACGGACTTTGAGCTTTCCATGAGGCACGGACTGGAACACGTTACCATAATGGATTCCAACGGTGTCATCAATTCCAACGGGATTCACTTCGCGGGACTTGAACGTTACGAGTGCAGAAAACAGATAGTAGAAGAGTTGAAGGAAAAGGGATATCTTGTTGATATAAAACCATATAACGTTGGACTAGGACATTGTTACAGATGTAAGGATGTCATTGAACCGCTGATTTCAAAGCAATGGTTTGTCAAGGTTGAGCCCTTGGCCCGTGAGGCCCTGAAAGCGGTTGAGGACGGCAGGACAAGGATCATCCCGGAAAACTGGACAAAAACCTATTATGAGTGGATGACGAATATAAAGGACTGGTGTGTCTCTAGACAGATATGGTGGGGCCATCGCATACCGGCCTGGACATGTGAAGACTGCGGCAAGGTTATCGTCGCCAGAGAGACCCCGGAATTCTGCCCCGCCTGTTTCAGCTCCAAACTGATCCAGGAAACAGATGTGCTCGACACCTGGTTCTCCTCGGCCCTGTGGCCCTTCTCCACAATGGGTTGGCCCGACTCCACCGAATTGCTGAAAGCCTTCTACCCGACTTCCTGTCTTGTGACCGGTTTTGACATTCTCTTCTTCTGGGTCGCCAGGATGATGATGATGGGCCTGAAATTCATGGATGATGTCCCCTTCAGGGATGTTTACATCCATGCGCTGGTTCGTGACGAGCACGGCAAGAAAATGAGCAAGTCCCTCGGCAACGTAATTGATCCGCTCATGGTTATGGACAAGTTCGGGACCGATTCTTTCAGGTTTACCCTCGCCGCTCTTGCAGCCCAGGGAAGGGACATACGACTCTCGGAGAACCGAATCGAAGGCTACAGGAATTTCATGAACAAGATATGGAATTCAGCCAGGTTCGCCCTGCCTCACATTCAGTCCATAGAGGACTCGATCGAGATAAACAGCTTTGATGATTTCAGCGTTCAGGAGAGGTGGCTGTTGTCTCGGCTTAACAGGACGGTCAAGGAGGTCGGCTCTTCAATAGAGACATATTCATTCAATGAGGCGGCCCAATCCCTGTACCAGTTCACATGGCATGAATTCTGCGACTGGGGCATTGAACAGGCGAAGATCCCGCTATCCGGGACGGATGAGCGCGCGAGAAAAAGGTCGGCCGTAGTGCTGAGGCATACCCTGGACACAGTTATCCGGCTGCTCCACCCGTTTGTGCCGTTTATCACTGAAGAGATAGCGTCATACATGTCACCGGGTCAGGCGCCCATAATATCGGGGCCATTCCCCATCTGTGACGAGAAGTATCTTGATGACCGGGCGGAAGAGGGCATGAAACTGCTCATGGGGATAATAGGCTCGATCAGGAACATCCGCTCTGAAATGAACATAGCCCCGGGAAAGGCGCTACCGGTCACACTCTATCCTGATTCAGAGGACAACGTTGCTCTGATAAAGGATAACCAGGCGACGCTGCAATCGCTTGCGAAAATTTCCGAATTGACTTTAAAGACCGTTAATTGCCAATCCGAGCCCCCAAAATTTTCGGCGGCGGCTGTGGCTGGTAATGTCAGGATATTCGCTCCACTCGAAGGCTTGCTGGACCCGGTGGCCGAAATTGGTCGTCTGGAAAAAGAACTGGCTAAAATAGAAAAAGAAGCGGTGTCGATTCGCAAGAAGCTGTCGAATGAGGACTTTCTGGAAAAAGCCAGCGCCGAGGCCGTTCAGAAACAAAAAGACAAGCTGGCCGATATTGACTCCAAAGAATCCGGAATTCGCCAGGCTCTGGAGAGAATGAAGAAGTTCTGCGGTTAGTCTGACAGTCAAAAGGAAAACGAACCAAGGTGTTCTCGAGGGAAAACCTTATAATACTGGAAGAGATCGGATCCACCCAGGACGTCGTCTATGACATGGCCAAACGATGGGCGCCGCACGGTGTAGCCGTGATGGCCCTGAACCAGACGTCAGGTCGTGGTCGTATGGGCAGGAGTTGGTCGTCTCCCACCGGTAAGAACCTGGCGCTGTCCACCATACTTCGGCCATCCTGCAAACCTGCGGAGGCGCCGCTGTACGGGTTGGCGGCCTCAGTGGCCGCGGCCATGACGGTGGAGGCCTTTTGTTCTCAAATAAGGGCTCAGGTTAAGTGGCCCAACGACGTTATAATTGACGGCAGGAAGATTGCCGGAATATTGCCGCAGGCCCTTATCGGGAATTCGAAAACTGAATTTGTCGTAATCGGTCTGGGGTTAAACGTAAATTCAGGGTTGTCGGACTTGCCGGGGGAAATCCGGGAAAAGACCACGTCAATGCTAAGCCTGTCCTCCCGGAGTTTTGATCTTGTGGAGGTAGCTCTATCCTTCCTGGGTTTCATGAACGAATTGCACGATAACGCCGAGCGCTTCGGTTTCCGGAATATTCTGGACATGTGGAATGCAAGGTGGGCGCATCGGGGTCTGTTCGTGGAAAGGCCCGAGGTCAGGGGCATAGCCGAAGGTATTGACGACACAGGCGCCCTTTTGGTCAGGACCCTTGATCACGGACTGGTCAGCGTCTCCGGAGGGGAAGCCCATTTTCATGCCCTGCCGGAAAAACAGGATCAGTAGCATGTCGGATCGCAACACTGGCGAGGCCATATAATGTCGATATCCAGAACCCTATTGGGTTTATCATCAAAACAGCTAGTTGGCATAGTGGCGTTATCGTCATTACTGAGCGCATGGGCCATGATCCTGGAGCTTAGGCCTCAAGCCGATTATTTTCTGGAAAAAATACAAAGCAGTTATGACTCCCTGGTTCCGGAGATTTCCATCAAGAACGGAAAAGCGTCGATCCGGGAACGTCAGCCTCATTATCTCAGCTCATCTAACGACAAGGATGTCACCATAGTGATAGACACTCGTGACAAGAAACAGCGTGAGGCTTACGAGTATATAAAAGAGACGCCTTATGGGATAGCCATATCTCAAGATTTTCTAGTGCTTAAAAATCATGACCAGTTAAGTGAGTTATCGTTCAAGACTCTGCCCGACATTGTCATCAATTCATCCAACCTGTTGAGCGCCCTGAATGAGTATTCATCCAAGATATGGCTAATCGCGTGGACCTTCTTCATATTTTACTGCCTGCTTAACAAGACGGCTCAGGTATGCCTTTTTGCATTCATTCCCATTATCATCACCAGACGGCTGTCCTGTCCCGTGACCTATCCCGAGGCCATGAGATTTACCGCCGGCGCCATGATCCTTCCCGTCGTCATCGATTTCATCATGAAATGGCTTTCAATTTTCTCTTCACTGGAGACTGTGGTCTACTTCGGGATTTATGCGCTGGCGCTGTTCAGAATTATCAAGGATCATGTGAGAATGGGCGCTGATGATCCTTCAGTTTCAACAAGTATAGACCCTGGAGTTTGATACATGGAGCTTTTTCTATGCGTGATGGGTATGGTCATGATCGTAGAAGGATTGCCCTATTTTGCTTTCCCCGAAAAGATGAAGTCCGTCATGGCAGTTGTCCAGAGCCAGCCTGATGTGGCTCTGAGAGTCTTTGGAGGCGTCCTGACATTGCTCGGAATGACCATAGTATATCTTGCCAGAAGTGCGCTAAACTCCTAGAAACCCGATTTTCCAAGATGCCTGACAACACTGCAGATCAGAATCAGTCTACTGAGCAACGGCCCCCCGAAACCGATATTCCCCTGGAATTCAGGCTATCCACTTATGAATATGAGCTGCCGACGGAGTTAATCGCTCAAGAGCCCGCCAGGGTCCGTGACGAATCCCGCCTGATGCTGATAAACAGGAAAAGCTCCTCAATCAGCCACCACTACTTCAAGGAATTGCCGTATCTCTTAAACGAATCCGATGTTCTTGTGCTCAACGAAACAGCTGTCATACCGGTTCAGATCAAAGGACACAAATCAACCGGAGGGTCTGTCGAGCTTCTGGCGCTTAATCCGGCCGTTAGTTACGGCTCCGCCCCTGATGGTTTCGGCGCCCTGCGGGAATGCCTTGTAAAGACCAGCAAGCCGCTGAAAAACGGCCAGGAAGTGTTCATCGACGACGAGACCACACTCAGGGTGGTGCAGACCCTCAGGCCCGGTAGAGCTGTCATACAATTCCCCTGCGCCGATGATGGGCTTGCGGACTTCCTGAAAGCCCACGGAAGAACTCCCCTACCCCCTTATATAAAGCCTAAAAATGACTCTGACCCGGAACACAGACGCCGATACCAGACCATCTACTCCAGACAACCGGGGTCTGTCGCTGCGCCGACTGCAGGGCTGCATTTTACCGATGAATTATTAAAAGAAATCGAGGCACGCGGCATAACGGTCCTGAAAATAACCCTGCATGTCGGACTGGGCACGTTCATGCCCATGCGCGATGACGACATACGTCTTCACAAAATGGAAACTGAATCTTTTGACATTCCCGAAGGGGTCGCGGGCCAGATCAATTCGGCCGTCAAATCCGGTCGGAGGATAGTGGCGGTGGGCAGCACCTCCATGAGAACCCTCGAATCGGCCGCAAAAGATAATAATTCAGTAATGTATGGGCCTCAACATACCGATTTATTTATTAAACCAGGATATAAATTCAGAGTTGCCGGAGCCATGATCACCAATTTTCACCTTCCTCATTCCACTCTACTGTCCCTTGTGGCCTCTTTCTCGGGTATTTCAATGATTAAAGAGGCTTATGCAGAGGCGATAAAGCATCGCTATCGGTTCTTCAGCTACGGCGATGCGAGTCTAATTATATAATATTATTAATGTTTTCTATGCCACAAAAAAGGCGGGACCCCCTCTGGGGCACCGGGTAGGACGCTTAGTGGGAGTCTACGGAAGGTTTTATATGGTAGGACTGATGCAGGTGCGCAACTTCTAGTAGGATAGAATATATTTGTCAAGCATTTTTTATATAAAAAACTTATCTATTGGTTATAACGAGGTAATATTATATTGGTCATAAACATGTCATGATCTTATGCTACTATAATTATTTACAAATCCTGAGTATAGGAAATATGACATTCATATCATAATGAAATCGCGTCTTTATATATTAATCAATATATATTTAATGGTCATATAAGA
>CAZVOU010000318.1:0-2013 GCA_964628605.1 uncultured Syntrophaceae bacterium | reverse complement strand
GGGGTTTCACCATCGGAACCTATCATCCAGATGTATTCATCTCTGTGTTCGCTGTTTTCAGGTTTTTCAAGTTTTCTCTTGGAGCTTAGTCTTTTCTTGGCATCACCAACTGCCCTGATGAATTCACGCTGCGTCGGCTCTGAATTCAAATAACGCAGCAGATCTCTTCTCACCCTAGGACTCTCCCAAAGAATTAGGCCTGTTTTACGCGGTCCATGGGCCGGATAACCGTGTTTTTGTTCAGCCTTAAGCTTTTCAAGAACATCCTCTTTGGTTTCACCAGTTTGGTCGAGTCTTTTCCAGTCTAGGGTTTTTATGGTACCCCTGCCAAAGGATGTATTCTTGTCGATCGGGATTATCTCCACCGTTGCATGTCCCTGGCCAGGGCGCTGGGTCACAAGAAGTTGAACAACTGTATCTTTTTCAGGTGGTTCTTTGAACGGGGTTATGTTTAGGCGAACCTCCTCTTCGTTTTCCTTTGCTATGTAAAACTTGATTTCTTCAGCTCCTCCAGGAATCTTGAATTTTTGTTCAACCTCATGCGGTCCGAAACGTGTACCTCCTTCTATGGTGTCTTGCCTGGGAACGAGAGGAATAAACTCTGGACCATTAGGAGTGATGGCATTGATCTCGATCTGAGGCAAGAAGTCATAGTATGTGGGAAGGCCCTTCATCCGGCGCCATGCATAAATTGCTGCTCCCTTGGACGGATTAACCACCGAGAAACGGGTCATTGATCCATGGAGTTCATTGCGTTCCAGAAACCGTGGTCCGTAGGAAAGCTCTTCAAAGGCGTCCTTGAATAAATCGATTAGGCTAGATCCCACAGGGCATAACTCCTCAAGTAATTTACTAGCAATGATCGAATCGGCATTTAGAATCTGGAAGGGATCAAGCATCCTAAGTGCTGCAACAAGGTCGTCCTTCAACATATTCCAGATATGCAGTCTGGGAGGTTGGTAATCTTCGTCCAGGTGGATCCATTCTCCTTCATCAGTTTGAAAAATCTTGAGTCCTGGCTTGCAATTTAGCAGTTGTCCCCACAGGTAATCTGATCCCCAAAGCGTCTGCCACGCCAATGTGTCGCTATTGTAGAGTTTTGCGATGTCCGCTGCGCATTGCTTGGCAAATTTGGCCACGTTGGACGCAAAGCTCTTACCAGCTTGGCGTCTGATAGGGGTAAGTAGATACCCCTCGGCGCTTTCTCTGTGCTCAAGCCAGAGGATTGAAGCTTCCATCGTGGAAGGTCCGAAGCCGACCACAAGCGCAGTCCCTGAAATGTTTCTTATTGATTCAGAATCTAGGTGTTCACCCCACGCAAGTGTTAGGGCTACTGGGCGCCAGAGTAAATCGAAGCCCGATAGTCTCGATTCTCTAATACATTCAAGCATGAGCTCTTGTACGGTCTCATCCCAGTCATCCGGGACGGTCGCAGCCTTCAAACTATTGTTACCCAGTTCAGCATGACTTATCGCTGTGTTACACAGATATTTGAGGTGGTGTCCCATGAGTTTAGATATCTTGGCGTCACCGGGATTACCATCAATCTGGAGCGAGCCAATCTTATGCGATAACTTGTTGAGCATAGATAACACGGGTATGCGGCGACAAAACTCACCCTTAGGGGGGCTAGCTTCCGCTGGCCAGGCCCATCCTCGGCCCTCAATTGCGGACAATGCAGATTCGCCCACCAGCGGCTGATCGAAATGCTTCGCACCGGTTATAACAAGAGGAGGGATCACGATGTTTGACGATCGACTTAGAAATCTCCCCTCAATATCGAGAGCATTTACCGAATCCTTAATGCCCGTAAGGTCAATTCCAATGGCAGCGCAACTCATGCAAAGAGCTCCTTAATGTGGTTCTTTATAGCCCCTTCTACCGCCTCCACAGCAGGAGACAAACCTTCACTCGCAGGAGGAAACGCAACACCTGTGACGGTTGCTTGATTTATTACAACTGGCTTGGCATCCATGTCTCTCCTGGAGCACACAATTACTCCACGAGCAGAGA
>CAZVOU010000317.1:0-3932 GCA_964628605.1 uncultured Syntrophaceae bacterium | reverse complement strand
TTTCGTTAAATACTGGATTGCCGGAGATGATTACGAATATGGCCACGCAGTGGCTGATGGCGTATGGAATCACCTGAAAAAGATCAAACCCGATGTTCAACTCATGGGGCAGTCCTGGTGGAAAGTCGGAGAGCCTGACTTCACTCCGTACATCACCTCCATTCTATCCGCAAAACCTGACGCAGTGATAGTCGCCACCGGCGGAGCCGGATGCATACCTTTTCTCAAAGCCGCCAAGAACACCGGATTCAATGAGAAGGTCCCCATTTTCATGCACACGGCCACGGAGCTATCCACTTTGAGGCCTCTTGGACTTGACGCTCCTGAGGGAGTCATAGGAACATCGAATTACTATTTCTATTATCCTGAGACACCAGAGAACAAGGCGTTTGTTGAGGAATTCAAGAAAGCCTACAATCGTTATCCTTCGTTTGGAAGCCTGATAGGGTGGTACACCGCAAACTTCATAGCCAAGGCTTATGAAAAAGCTGGAAAGGTTGATCCTGAAAAATTTGTCGAGGCGCTCAGCGGTCTGACGATAAATACCCCGATTGGAGACCTGACAGTAGGTAAGCACGACAACCAGTTAATGCTCCCCATGTTCATGGGAGTCACAAAGAAAGTCCCCGGTTTTGATTTTCTGATAGCTTCCGACATTGTCACCATACCTGCGGCCGAACTGGTCTCTACCCCCGAGGAAATCCGGAAGGCAAGAGAACAGAAGTAGGAAGAAAATAGATTCCAATGGATTGGGCAACCACAATAAGTCTTAGCGGCTTAACCCAGCAGTTGCTGGTGGGGTTAAGCCGCTCAACCATACTGTTCATAGTATCGTCAGGTCTAAGCCTCGTCTTGGGAGTCCTTCGAATCCCCAATCTGGCGCATGGCTCTCTCTACATGCTTGGAGCCTTCCTGTGCTATTCCATAGCCTCACTTTTGGGAGCGGGCTCTACGGGCTACTGGCTGGGATTAGCGCTTGCGCCGTTTTGCGTGGCCTTTGTCAGTCTGGTGGCGGAGAGGACCCTGTTCAGGCCCCTTTACGACAGGGAACACCTCATGCTGTTACTGTTTACGTTCGCTCTGACGTTGATATGCCGTGACGCAGTAAAAATAATTTGGGGCTCCGATTATCGATCCCTTGCCCCACCGGAGTTTCTGAAAGGCTCCATGTCCGTATTTGGCATGCTTTTGCCGAAGTACAACCTGTTCTTGCTGAGTCTGGGGCCGGTAGTGGCTGTTGGTCTGTGGTTTCTTACCCAGAAGACGAAAATAGGCAAGATAGCCAGAGCCGCCGCTGTTGACAGGGACATGGTTGGGGCTATCGGCATTAATGTGAGTCGGGTATTTGCATCAGTGTTTGTGATAGGATGCTTTCTGGCGGGATTAGGTGGCGCCCTGGTGGCTCCGACTCAAAATATTAACCAGGGTATGGATCACACCTTGATCATGGAGGCATTTCTGATAGTGATCATCGGAGGTCTGGGCAACGTGTGGGGCGCTTTGTTGGGCGCTCTGATATTCGGACTGACGGATTCCATGGGAATTCTGATCTGGCCCCAGTTTTCCATAGTTTTTCCATATGCCGTTGTGGTGATTGTATTAATTTTCAAGCCCACTGGGCTGCTGAAATCGACCTGGTAGAGAGAGTTGATGTCCGCTTCAAGAGTAGAGTCCAATTATCTGCCCCTAATATTTGTATTCGTCGGTGTGGCCGCCCTCGCTGTAGCCCCGATGTTTTTGCCGAGGTTCTTTACTTACCTGCTGGCGCTGGCTCTTTTGACAGGACTTTTGACCACAAGTCTGAATTTACCATTGGGCTTCGGTGGCATGTACCAGTTTCATCATGCGGTGTTCTTCGGTATGGGGTCATATACTGTCTCGCTCACGCTGATGAAGTCTTCTCTTCCTCCTGTCCTGGGCTACGTTCTGGCGCCGATTCTCTCCGCCTTGTTGGCGCTGGTGATGGGATTAATATGTGTAAGACTCTCTAAGCTGTACTTCGGCATGCTCCAGCTATCTCTCGGTTCTCTGGTATGGATTGTGGTCTACAGGTGGTATTCGTTCACCGGAGGTGATGACGGACTGCATGGCGTGCCGATTCCTTCGATCATCAGTTCTGTAAACGGCTCATACTACTTTACCCTTATAGTCACTGTAGCCTGCATGTCGATCCTTTATTTCGTTGTGAATTCCCCATATGGCCGGATACTTCAGGCTATTAGGGACAATCCTGAAAGGAGCGCCAGCGTTGGAGTCGATGTCAGGCTCCATCGACTAGTCGCTTTGGTGTTGGGCGGATTCTTCGCCGGAATGGCCGGGGCCTTGTTTGTGACTGTGGAGGGTTCCGCGTTTCCGGACCTAATGTCGTGGACTCTTTCGCTGGAGCTAATAATTATGTGTCTACTCGGAGGGTGGTTCACGTTCCTTGGGCCAATGTTGGGAGCCACCATAATTGTTTTTCTCAGGGCTCTAATCGGTGTTTACACAGAATTCTGGACAATGGCGTTGGCAATTATTTTGATGCTGCTGATATACTTTTTGCCGGAGGGAGTCATCGGATATTTTCAACGATTCGGAAGAAGGTCAACAGGTGATTCGGCGGAGGCTAGGTGAATGCTTCAGGTAATAGACATTCAGAAGACCTTTGACCGTTTTGCCGCAGTTTCCAAGGCAAATCTCCACGTGCAAGCCGGAGAGATAGTAGCTGTCATTGGCCCTAACGGGGCCGGCAAGAGCACACTGTTCAAAATCATTTCAGGGAATTTGAAACCTGATCGGGGGAAAATAATATTTGATGGCGCAGATATTACGGCTCTGGCGCCCCATGAAATTTGCCGGCGCGGATTAAGCCTTTCCTACCAGATTGTAAATTTGTTCAGCAGACAGACAGTCTTTGAAAATGTTCAGGTTTCAGTGCTGTCGAGATTGCGCAAAGCCTTCGAGTTCCTTACTCCATCCAGACATGTGGCTGTTAAGGAAACGGAAGAGATTCTCTCCAGTGTGGGATTGCTCGGTGTCAAAAACAGAATTTGTGGAACACTGTCTCACGGGGAGCAGAAGGTTCTTGAGATAGCAATAGCTTTGGGATCGAACCCAAGACTTCTGATTCTCGATGAGCCTACGGCGGGAATGTCTCCAGAAGAAACCGCTTCAACCATCAATCTTTTGGAAAGGCTCAATGATCGCGGGCTAACAATACTTTTTTGCGAGCATGACATTGAACTGGTCTTCTCATTGGCCAACAGGATCATGGTCATGCAGCAGGGCATTTCCATAGTTCAGGGGACCCCGAAAGAGGTTAGAAAGAATCGTGAAGTGCGCAAAGCCTATCTGGGTGGATCAGAATGATGCTTGAGTTGCAAAATATTCATACTTTTTATGGTTTGAGTCATATTCTGTTTGGAGTCTCACTTACTGTCTCCAAGGGTGAGATCGTATGTTTGCTTGGTAGGAACGGCGCTGGAAAAAGCACCACCATGAAAAGTGTGATAGGTTTGACTCCACCAAAACAGGGGAAGGTAAAATTCAGGGGAGCCGATATAACTGGAATGAAGCCATACCTTGTCGCAAGGATGGGGGTCGGTTTTGTACCGGATGACAGGCGCGTCTTTGCGGATCTCTCCGTAGATGAAAACTTAGAAATCTCTGAGAGGCCCACAGATAAGCCGGATTCCTGGAATCGCCAGAGAGTTTATGATTTCTTCCAGCCGCTGGGACACATAAGGACAAGAAAAGCCAGTTTGCTCAGTGGTGGCGAGCAACAAATGCTTACAATCGCCCGGGCGCTTGTAACCAATCCGGATTTGCTGTTACTCGATGAACCGACCGAAGGTTTGGCCCCAATACTGGTCGGCATGTTGGAAGAACGAATACTCGAACTCAAAAAAGACGGCCTGACCATATTGCTCGCCGAACAGAACCAGAAAACGGCC
>CAZVOU010000316.1:0-3042 GCA_964628605.1 uncultured Syntrophaceae bacterium | reverse complement strand
TGGCGCAGATTGTGATCGAGCCAATCTACAGTTGAGTAATGTAAAAAAGCCCAGGAGTTTGAAGCATGCATGGAGGCTCCACAGGCATGGAGCGACAATCTTTGCGGAAACCAGACTGGGAACACAATTTTAACGGAGCCCTTTGTTGAAGACCCATTGATTGAGAATGAGAAGGCTCCAGAGAAAATTGCGCCGGTAAACCGGGATGTGGTCAAAAGAATGTCAAAAATTGCGCTGTGAGCCATAAGCTGTTACTTTATCAAAAATTGCCACAGAGAGAGCAGGTTCGGTACTTGCTCAGAATCTTCTGCTCATGAATGGGCGCCTGATTATTATTTCATGTTCACGTTACCGGCGGTTTCCAGGAATTATGTCCTTTCTTAATTTATGAACTGGGAATATGGGCCTTAATGAATGCCGGTCGGTGGACAGTATTGTTGGAAAGGTTGGCTGCCATGCATAAAACAGACAATGCCGGATCATTAATCTACAGGATTCGCAATATTCGCATTCCCATTATTATCAAAATGCTAGTCCTGATCGTTTCTCTAGCCATAATTCCCATGGCAACGATCGGGACGATTGCCGTTCGTAGTGGAATAACTGCCGTTGAAAAGACTGCCAAACTGAATTTTGAGGTCATAGCCAATACACTGGCGGCGGACATGGATGAGATGTTTAGAAACACTCAGCGTCTACAGCAGGTAGTGGCTCAGGCCGAACCGGTGCAAAGATTCCTGGAAGCTACACCAAGTCAGCGTGAAAACATGCACACAGGTGTGGAACAATTTCTAGGGGAGATTCTTGAACTTTACCCGGATATCGCTTTTGCATTCATAGCTGATAAAAAAGGTGTCTGTGTCGCTTCAACTAATCCGGACATCATTGGAGTAGATTTCAGCGCGACTGAAAACTTCATGCGCACGGCGCTTGACGGCAAAAGCGCAGTTTCCGGCCATGTTAGTGGGCACACAACAAAAATACCCGGCGTCTTTTTTGCCGGACCGGTTACGGACAGTAGCGACAGGACAATCGGGGCAGCAGTGTTGGAGCTTAATTCCCAAAAAATTCACCGTGTTTGTCAAGACCTCAGTGAGCACATGCCTATGGGCATTGCTATGGTCCTGGACGCAAATCAGGTCATAATATCTCATCCTGACTCCAGCATGCTCCATCGCTCGCTGGGAGCGGTTTCTCCCGAAATAGCCTCCGAGATGGGGTCGAGTCTTCATTACGGTCCTGAAAAGATGGAATCGGCCGGGCAAACAAAACTTGCAGAGACTATTGAAAAAGGTGAACGAAGCGGATTTCTGAAGAATGACGCGGAAAACGGAATCAGCAACGTGATCGGGTATGCCCGGATGGGACAAGCCCCGTGGACGGTTCTGGTCGTTCAGCCAAAGGCCATTTTCGATTTACCCATGAGGGAGTTGAAAACTGCTCTCAACTGGTGGATTCTGGGTGTCGGCGCCCTCGCTGTTATGGCGTCCATTCTTGCCACATACGGGCTCTTGCGTCCCATAAGGTCACTCAAGAATACTGCTCTCAAGGTTGCAGATGGCGACTGGTCGGCCAGAGCCAAAATAGAGAGCAACGACGAGCTGACCGATCTGGCTAAGTCCTTCAACATGATGATGGACTCACTCCAGAATATGGCTTCACTTAGCGACGACTTACGGCTCACTGACAACATACCGGACCATGGGGCAGATAGGGCCGATCGCACATCGACCAGACAGGAGTCTCTTGCGCTGGCAGATGAGAGGATAAGGTTACTTCTTGAGTCTGCTGGAGAAGCCATATTAGGCGTCGATACCAAAGGCGCCATAACATTCGTCAACCCAATGGCCTGTCGCATGCTGGGATACACACATGATGAATTCCTTGGTATGGACATCATCGGCTCGATTCATGACAGCACGGCCGAGGAACCAACCGCAAGGGTAAATAGCAGGGTTTGTAAATCTTTTTCCGAAGGAGCCACCGCTGATATCGACAATGTAGTCTTGCGGCGAAAGGATGGCTCAACATTTCCCGTTCGTTGTCTGACCAATCCCATCTTTAAAGATGGCCACCTTGTTGGGGCAGTTGTCTGCTACAGGGACATTAGCAAACGAGTCTCAGCCCAGAAGGCTTTGGCTGATAGTGAAAGTAAACTGCGCACCATACTGGAAACCGCAATTGAGGGCTTCTGGCTGATCGATACCAACCAGGTCACCGTGTGGAGCAATCCAAGATTAAGCTCTATGTTGGGGAGACCCTCTGAAGAAATTGTAGGAAAGTCCATTTTCGAGTTTGTGGATAAAGACAACAGAAAAATTTTTGAGAGTGAAATTGAAAAAAGGAAAAAAGGTCATGTGGGCTCCTATGAGATTGCCCTTCAAAGATCAGACGGAGTGAATGTGCCTTGCATGTTCAATGCCACTCCGTTTTCCGACGATACTGGAGTACCGGGAGGGGCCTTCGCATTTGTCACAGACATCACCGCCAGAAAAGAAGCCGACGAAAAAATGCGTCAGGCCATGCAAATAGCCGAGGAAGCAACCAGGGCCAAGTCCGACTTCCTTGCTAACATGAGCCACGAAATCAGGACCCCCATGAACGCCGTTATAGGGATGACCCATCTGGCCCTTCAGACGGATCTCACTCCAAAGCAGTCGGATTATTTGCTTAAAATCCAGCACTCGGCATTCTCTCTCCTTGGCATTATTAACGACATACTTGATTTCTCAAAAATCGAGGCTGGACAACTGCAAATGGAATCGGTCCCGTTTCAATTGGAGGAAGCGCTGGACAATGTATCGACTGTCGTAGGATTGAAAGCCGCTGAAAAACAGTTGGAGTTCCTGATAAGCACACCGCAAAACATACCCTTGTCCCTTGTTGGGGATCCTCTTCGCCTTGGACAGGTTCTGATCAATCTTTGCAACAACGCCGTAAAATTCACTGAGAAGGGCGAAATAGTAGTTTCTACGGAACTGGTAACTCGCGGGGAGACCAGCGTTGAAATCAGATTTGCCGTTCGGGATACCGGTATTGGTC
>CAZVOU010000315.1:0-2600 GCA_964628605.1 uncultured Syntrophaceae bacterium | reverse complement strand
TTAAAATACTTAATAAAGCAATATGTTAAACAAAATACATAAAGTGTAATGATATTAATAGTTAATAAATATTTGACGTTGACATGCCATAACCCCTATGTTATTATATATTTGTTCCAGTAATATTTGAAAAGATTAGCTATTTTAAGTCTTTGCGGATTCGTGAGGATCATTTCGGGATCGCTGATCTCACGGGAGACGCTTGGCTGATGCAATCCAGCCGTCGCAAGCAGGGTGGATTTTCTTGGGAGTAGCTTGTTTGGGCGGACTCTGAGATTTTAAGGAATGGTATGTTTATTAGAAGATCATTAATTGCTGTATTGTTCATCTTAATCATTTCCTGTGTGCCTGTCGGGGCATTCGAACTTCAGCCGGTGGATCGGTGGTTGGACACAGCGTCGGATCTGGCTTCGAAGCTTTGGACTCCACAAGCGCGTTATGAACTCGGTTTAAGGAAATATTTCAACAGCTTCACTTCATATCAGTTCCCCAATCCTTTTAACCAGACTCAAGATCCGCTTAGCCGACTGGAATTCCCCATAGACCAGTGGTTTTTTGGGACCAGGTTTACCTACCATGCTCCCCACTGGAGCGCTTACTACGACGGGTATTTCAATATCAACCGTGACTCCGGCCTGATGATGCAGGACAGTGATTGGGAGGATGAGCAGAATCCATTTCAGAAGTCTGTATTTAGTGAATCAAAATGCCGCCTTAACTCTGGTTGGCTCATGGATTTAGGGCTGAATCTTCATCCGGACTGGGCAATATTCAGGGACGTTAGTCCAATTATCGGTATGCGCTACCAATATTTCTATTTTACGACCCATGATGGCTACCAGGTTGGGTTGGACGGTCACAGTGTGGATTTACCCGGAGACGGTATTGATTTCAAACAGACTTTCTATCAGTGGTATTTGGGAGGGTTGGTTTCCACCAGCGTAAACACGTCGGGAATCTGGCGTTCTCTTCCGACAGCTACCCTTAGACTTCAGGCGGATTATGCCCTGGCTAGGGCCAAGAATGAGGATTTGCATCTCTTGAGAAGAGGCGAGAGAATAACCCGGGACAACACTGACGGTCATTGCTGGCATTTTAACGCTGCAATGGCTATGGACCTGCGTCATAACATGAAAGCCCGGTTCGATTTGGATTTTCAGCGAATTGTCACGCACGGAGATCATGAGCTGTCGAACAGTTTCTACGACATCTACTTTTCATTTTCTGGGGCCAAGGTGTGGTCCGATATGTTTTCTATGACAGGATTGATTGAGTTTAGTTTTTAGCAATTTTCATTCTCCAGGCTCATATAGCGAACCCCTTCATTTCTTTCTTTTGAAAAATCAGATGGCCGCAGTATACTGGGCTATCTGATTGACGGCGCCAGTTCATCTCTTGCCGAAAAATGAACAGTGCGGAAATCCCATTTTTTCACTCTCAGGTCAGCGCTGAAGATCAAAACCATCGCAATGTGAAGCATTTTAGGACTCTTCACAGGCTACGACGTAGGTCACTCATCAGTTCCCAACTCCCGTGTCGTAATTTGACGGTAACTTGCAAGGAGGACAGATGAAGTGGGGATTCTACCACAAGCGACTCTATATGAGGGGGGACGACATTGGAGACAGGATTGCCCGTCCCTTTCAGGCTTTTGTGTCGATCGAAGCCGCCGGCGGGATTATGATGATCATTATGACCATGATGGCGATGGTCCTGAGTAATACCGCCCTGAACGAACTCTATTCCAAAATCCTGCACACCAATTTTTCGGTTGGTGTGGGGTCCTCCATTTTTTCAAAGTCCATCCATTTCTGGATAAACGACTGCCTCATGGCCTGTTTCTTCCTGGTCGTCGGTCTGGAGATCAAGAGAGAAGCGCTTGTAGGGGAACTGGCTTCATTGAGGCAGGCTGTCCTGCCGGCGGCCGGCGCTCTTGGTGGAGTTGTGGCGCCTGCGTTGATATTCTGGACACTCAACAATGGATCAGCTTCCGAATCGGGTTGGGGCATCCCCATGGCGACGGACATAGCCTTTGTTCTAGGGGCGCTGACCATGCTGGGATCGCGTGTTCCATCGTCCCTGGCGATTTTTCTGGTTAGCCTGGCGATCGTGGACGACCTGGTGGCCGTTGTGGTAATAGCGTTATTTTATAGTCAATCCATCAGCCTGCTTTATCTGGAGCTTGCCGCAGTGGTTGTCGGTATACTAATTGTCATGAACATACTGGGCACGAGACATCCGGCGCCTTACATATTGGTTGGGATGGTCCTTTGGGCGTTCGTCTATGCCTCAGGAGTTCATGCTACCGTGGCAGGTGTCATCGTGGCGATGACAATTCCGGCAAGATCGGCCAGAGACACGAAAGGGTTTGCTGATGAGGCAGAGACTCTTCTGAGGGAGTTCAAGGATCAACGCTCCAAGGACTATTTGATACACCTGAAGGAAGAAAACCAGTCGGTTATTCGGCAACTTGAAAGCATGTTCAGACAGATTGAGCCACCTCTTCAGAGACTGGAATATGTGTTGCACCCATGGGTGATCTTCGGGATCATGCCGATCTTTGCGCTTGCAAATGCCGGAGTGGAGCTTAATTCCACCCT
>CAZVOU010000314.1:0-3631 GCA_964628605.1 uncultured Syntrophaceae bacterium | reverse complement strand
TGAGAGGGGAATCAGTTTCATTCTCTACAAGTACCCGTATCCTTTTAGCATTGTGATCATATCGTGGCGCATGTAATGTCTGACGTCTTCTATCCGGTCCTCGGGAATTTCTTCGATGCGGTTGACATGGAAGAAATTCAGTATGGAGATACGGCATGCTTCAAAAACATCAGGGTCGATATCGGGATTCATCTTTCGTAATCCATCCGGCAGATAGTTAACCAGGTCACTGATGGTCTGCTTTCTGGATTCGTTTTCTCCATCTTCAACATGGATTTCCACTGCCACGGGCTGCGGAGACGCTTCCTGCGCTGTTTCCGCTCTGGCGTCCTCAACACGGGCCTGTGTCAACGATGGCGCCCTGGCAGATGATTTTGGTTTGTAATTCTTTAGAGATGGCCTGTTTGTGGGAGCGCCGGAGGTATGAGTGTTGAACGCAGCTTCATTGCGGGCCTGCTCCATTTCATCCGACGTGTAAATGCCAGTCAGATCCTGGGGAAAGGCCCGTCTGAGAGCTAGGGATTCGGCGCATTTCAGGATCATTACATCCGGCATTGTCGCCCACAGTCCGGTGGGATTTCCGTTGTAGGTCTTGCAGTAGGACTTGAAGAGGGCAGTGGCGGATTGAGGCTGCGGAAAGTCCGTGTTGATGACAGCAATGGTGCCACTGATGATCTGATCCGTCTCGCCTGGATCGTATTCCTCATGAGGAATGACAAGCTTGACTCCGTTTTTGTCCTTGATCGTGAGCCTGGGGTTGACCGAACCACCATATTTGCCGGTCTTGAGAGCTATCAACCTGAGACCGTCAATGGATGTCTGGCTCACGACGGTTCGTCTTCCCTGCTTGTCCACATATGGAACAAAGAATATCTGGCGGGCCTCGACATCGAGATTTCTACGCCGGGCCAGACGATAGGCCACGATGGCCTCTTCCTCCGTGAGCCCGTTGAACACGGTCCTCATGAATATGTCCTTCAGTTCCTGCGGGATCTGGTAATGATCCGGATGAACGACCGGAACCTGTGTCATGACGCTCCTCCTTCCGAGTCAAACTGCCAGTTCCTGAAATCAGCCATTTCGGCGCTCTGCGCTGTGAGACCGCTGTGCTTGCAGTTGAAGCATTTGAAATAGTTGTAACCGCCTATCCAGGTTGCCGGATTTTTCAGAATGGCGACACGCCTTGCGCATGCGGCTCTGGTCACCCGACCTATGGGACAGTCAGCCACCAGCAGGTCTTTGTTGGCTTCCAGCCAGTCCGTTCCGTTCATCACATGCCCGCCTTTCTGGAAAGCAACCTCTTGTTTCGGATCTCGCAGTGACGAAATTTTCTGCATCGGAAAGCCGTCTCGGAATCACAGAGGTCCCCGGGCAGCCCAAGGCTGCACTTTGTAATATGTAGTCTGCGTATTACACCAGAGACGCGTTTTATCGCTTCGATTTTTCCCGAGTCATCCAGTCTGAAAATCAGCCTGGCCGCTTCACGCTCATAATGTGGCTTCTGAATTGAAGAATACATGATTTCACCCCCACTGCAGCCAGTCCCTGTCTACCCCTAGCGAACCGGCGATTGTAGTAATTGTTCGAATATCAGGACTGGAGCCTCCAGGCGACATGATGGATGAATCCGCTTTTCGCCACATCGATATTTGCTGGTGTTTACAGCCTATTCTGCGTGCAAACTGGCGGTCCGACTCACCGGGCTTCCTGAATTTGTCCAGTCGCTTGAAAAATGACAATTGTCCCTCCCCTCAGAAAATAATGCTTGATTTATTCATCTTAATGAATAATTATAGGGATCAACAAGCTCGGAAAAACAATTTTTGATCATCATTAATTGATTGTGTGTAATCTGTAGCCTACATCTTAGGAGGTGTCAAGTGAATTCTTACAGAAACGATATGGTCTTCCCATGGGTTACGATAATTGAAAAATACCGCCAGGACAGGGAATCAAACAGACACTTCACCAAAAGGATGGGCTGTAATCACACCATAATACAGGCGTGGAAAGGAGGAAAAATACCCAGCCAGAAAACCATCAACATGATCAGGGATAAACTTGGAATGTCCTATGAGGATTACAAGGAATTGACCTGGGTCTGCCACAATGTGATTCCGGCGGAACCGGAAAGCGCTACCAGGAGCGAAGCGTCTCTCGACGCGGGCAACCTGCCGTGGACTTTCTTCTGCAGAAGACTTTTTTCATTGAAGGAGAGAGGACAGAGTGTGGCAGCGTTCCTGGACGAGTTCAGAATATCCCCGGCCAGATGGCGTGAAATGATGACTGTAAAGTCCCCACAACTTGGACTTGAAGAAATGTCCAGCATACTGGCGCACCCGAAAGTAGCCAACAACGACAAGATCATCGTGATGATACTTCTGGGGACGTCGGAGACGGATTTTAGGCCCGAGAGCGAAAAACTTGAGGCAGCGGAAGATAGCCGGCATTCCAAGGTGAGGAAACGGAAAGGCCCGGTCGGCAAAGTATAATTTTTTTTCGTAATTTGTTGGAGGTTCCGAAATGGGGAGTCGATTTTTCAGGGGCCTTTGACGGATCAGATTTTCGTTGTTTTGTTTCAGTAAATTAGTGAGTTGAAATTGCCTGTTGTTAGGGTGATCAATTACCGAATCATGGAGTTGATCCAACCCCAACCGACGCGACATAGTGAAGCGCAAGGTATAAGCCGTAATATTCGTACGCGTTGAGGGTATTTAGTCGGCATAATTTTTTATGGACATGGGATTATGACCTCCGTTTCAATTCAGCCAAGAGTCATCAGGCATCGGGATGCCGCTGCCTACCTTGGTGTAAATGTTGGCTATTTCAACCAGCACATACGGCCACATCTAACGGAGGTAAGGTTTGGACCACAGATGGTAGCATTTGATCGTTGCGAACTTGACGCCTGGTTTGATAAATTTAAGTCAAGCAACGGTCGGCCAGCGTCAGAGGAGGGACGAAACAATAAATGCCGACCAAGAAACAAAAAATCCCGGGTCTCAAACTTAGAGGAAAAACTTGGTGGATCGACAAAAAAATCTTTGGAAGAAGCATTCGCGAGAGCTGTCGAACAAGCGATTACCAGGAGGCCACGGAATATTTATTTTTCAGAGTAGAACAAATCAGGCAATACCAGATTTTTGGACAGAGACCAAAACGGACATTTAGAGAGGCAGCCATTCGTTACCTGAACGAAGCCACAAAATCGACCATAGCGGAAGATGCCAGGCTATTAAAAAGAATGGATAAATGGGTTGGACATCTGGACATCAGTGAGATACATGCTGGCAAACTTCAGCCATACATCAGCCATGAACGTGAAAGAGGCGTGAAGAATCGCTCCATAAATGGGGGGCTTCAGGTTGTCCGACACATTTTAAGGCTTTGCGCTGATGAATGGCTGCATGACAATGGCCAAACGTGGTTGGATCATGCGCCCAGGATCAAGTTGATACCTGAAACGGATGCCAGAAAGCCCTACCCTCTCGACTGGTCTGAGCAAACCAGACTCTTTAATGAATTGCCTCTGCATCTGCGAGACATGGCGGTGTTCAAGGTAAACACAGGAACCCGTGAAGCCGAGGTCTGTAATCTCATGTGGGAATGGGAAGTGAATCTGGAGGAGCTT
>CAZVOU010000313.1:0-2068 GCA_964628605.1 uncultured Syntrophaceae bacterium | reverse complement strand
GTGCCTGTCAATACAAAAAGTCAATTTAAATGTGCCGCAGGGGATAGGATATTTATCAGAGAAGTATTTGTGAGGAGCGAGAAATTGGGCAAGACGTGCTCTTTCGTTCCACCCGAGAATCAAGAAAGCACCTGGTATGTGACAATGATTGGTGGCTTAAGATGCACGCAGTAGGCTTCGTCTGCCTTTTCAAGACGATCTTCACCCACACCCAATAGCGTTTCATTCCTGCTTTTCCACGGATCGGACCGCAGATGGCGGTTCAGTTGAGCACACCGAATCCTTGGTTTTATGCCGGGTCGTTTGGTATGATGAAACCCGTAAAGAGGGACAGGAGCGGGACAAAATGAACGGAAATTAAAAAGGGATTCGCCGTCAATCGGAAAATCCCTTTTAATTTCAATTGGCTGGGAGACGTGGATTCGAACCACGATTCACGGAGTCAGAGTCCGTTGTCCTACCATTGAACGATCCCCCAACAGTGCGCATCCCATTACCACAGGAAAAATCCTTTATCAACGGAAAAAATTGGGTTCTTTCGTAAAAAAGTTGGATATAGGTCATTCAGACTGTAGAAGTTCTTTAAAAGCAGTCAGATAGAAAAGTACATCGGGTACAGGCCGCATCTGGTATGGTTTTGTTGGCGAACAACCCCAACCGGAGGACGAGACCCGATGCAGCTATACATAGCGCCTTAAGTTATTGCGCATAATTTGCGCAGGATGTCACTAGCCAGAGACCATTCCAGGAACTGGTTTTCGACAACCTCCTCGATTTCTTTGAGCGTATGGAAATACCTGTTATGCAGACAAATCCGACGTATCAGTTTCCACACCCGCTCCACGGGGTTCAGATCAGGACTATAGGGCGGCAGAAAATAGAGGACGAAGCGGTTGGCGTGTTCTTCCCTCCACTCCCTATGAAGCTTGGCATGGTGGTATTTCGCGTTATCCGTGATCAGAACCATTTTACGCCCCTCGGTGGAACCAACTACCAGCAGCTTTTCCATGAAGTTACGGAAGCTCTGGGCGTTGAATTTGTCCGGTTCTCGCATGGCGACAAACAGACCATCCCTCAGCCTCACGGCCCCAAAGTACCCGACACTTTTGCGGCCAGGGAAATGACGAACCACAGGGTCCTTGATCTCGGGCGGAATCCACATCCGGCATCGCGAACCGTATTGCTGAAAATGAACTTCATCGAGAGCCCACAGGTCGATCTCTTCATCCCCGGTTATGGTTCGAAGTTTTTTTTATACTCCTCCTGTTGCGCAGAGTCCGCCCTGGCGATCACAGGCCGCGGCTTCCGCATCCGGAAGCCCATCTGGCGAAAGAGGCGCTGGCACTGCCTCGCTCCCAACGAGATTCCATACTGCGACTGGATGAACTCAGAAAGGGTCTTGCCATCCCAGAGGTTGGTTCCCATCCCAACATCCAACGGAGACCGCCGAAGGACGTCCCCGATCTTGCGAAACTCTTCGTCCCCGAGTCGGGGCGGCCTCCCTGGCCGCTCCAAATCGACAAGTCCGGCAAGACCCTCTGCCTCGAAACGGTGGACCCAGTATTCCACGGTCCGAGGGGCATCCCCAAGCAACCGCCCGACTTCCGGACAACTCATCCCCTGTGCGACAAGCAACACCGCATGGAGGCGATGGTCGTATCGAGAATCCCGAGACCGGCGAATCTCATCCTGGAGGCCAAGTACCATCAAATCGGCGTCTGGTATCGTGAGTTTTTTCATGCCTCCACGATACCACATTCCGAATTAATACGCAAATATTTATGACGCTATGTATAGGAGAGTCAAAATAAAATGCAATCCGTTTGGAAATCAAAAGGGAAAAAGCTGCACACACGAAACATAGAGGTAACGACCTACGATTATGACGGGCAGAGAATAATTGTGGAAGGTTTTCTCAAAGATGATCGCTTCCAGAAATTTCATGGGATGACCGGGGAAACGTTTCCGCGAGGCGTCGTTCATCACATGGCTATCCGACTGCTGGTGAATTGTTCAAATCTCTTGATTGAGGATGTTCACGTTGATCTGATATCTGTTCCTCGGAAAG
>CAZVOU010000312.1:0-10211 GCA_964628605.1 uncultured Syntrophaceae bacterium | reverse complement strand
TGCTGCGGTGGATCGCTGGCTGTAACCAGGACAGATCTTGTCGTAAAACTTTCCAGAAAACTTTTGGACATGGCCAAGTCGGTGGGCGCGGACGCTTTAGTCACGATGTGCCCGATGTGTCAGGCCAATCTGGACACCCGACAGGTCGATATTTCCAAGGCGGCCGGTCGTGTTTACCAGGTTCCTATCCTGTACCTCAGCGAGGTTATTGGTCTGGCGCTTAATGATCCCAAAGCGGGCTCATGGTTTGAAAAGCATATAGTATCACCCAAGAAAATGTTGGCTTCCAAAGGTTTATTGTAAGCCTGTTTCCTGATTGATCCCGCGTTAAGCGCCTTTGACGCGCTTTCTCAGGCGTTGAAAGTTCTTAACTATTACGGGAAATCGGGAAAGATATTCCGGAGAGTGCCGTGACAAACAAGAAAATTGGCGCAGTTATGACGGTTGGAGGAGGCATCGGAGGAGTGCAAGCCTCGCTGGACCTTGCCGAATCCGGTTTCAGGGTTTATCTGGTTGACGAAAAGCCCTGCATCGGCGGGGTTATGGCCCAATTGGACAAAACCTTCCCAACCAATGATTGCTCGGCCTGTATATTCTCACCAAAGTTACAGACCCTGGCCCAAAACCCCAATATCGAGATACTGGCCTACAGTAAAATTGAAGCCATTGAGGGAGAGGCGGGAAATTTCACTGTTAAGATCAGAAAGAAAGCCAGGTACGTTCACGCCGACAAATGCACATCATGTGGGGCCTGCGCTCAGAAATGTCCGACAAAGGTTCCTAATGAATACAACTTCGGGCATGATCTCAGAAAGGCGATATACAAAGATTACGCACAGGGAATACCGTCGGTCTACACAATTGACACGGAGCACTGCAGACTCTTCAACGGGAAGAAATGCGGCGTATGCGCCAAGGCATGTCCGGCTGGAGCCATCGATTACGAGCAGCAGGATGTGGTCGAGGAAATAAACGTCGGCGCAGTCGTAATGACACCCGGTTACGAACTGTTCAACACGGCTCACATCTCCGAATTCGGTCATGGCCGAATGCCCAATGTAGTCACCAACCTGGAGATCGAGAGAATCCTCAGCGCGTCCGGTCCTTTCGGAGGCGTTGTTACAAGACCATCCGACGGAAAGCACCCGCACAAGGTAGCATGGATCCAATGCGTGGCCTCACGTGATAGGCGTAAGGGGATGCCTCACTGCAGTTCCGTCTGTTGCATGGCGTCCATCAAGGAGGCCGTAATAGCCAGGGAGCATGACTCAACCATAGAGCCCACCATCTTCTACATGGACATCAGAGCCTATGGTAAGGATTTCGACAAGTATTACGAAAAGGCAAAAACTGACGGCGGGGTTCGTTTCATCAGATCTATGGTCAGCAGGGTCGTCGAGGATCCTTTGACCAAAAATCTTGAGATCACATACCTGGACGAGAATAATCGTCTTCAGACAGAGATCTTTGACCTGGTTGTCCTGGCCGTCGGCATCAAACCCACGGAATCGGCCATTGAAACATCCAGGATTTTGGACATAAAGCTGGACGCAGAGAATTTCTGTCAAACCACGACCTTTGATCCTGTACAGACATCCAAACCGGGAATCTTCGTCGCCGGGGCTTTTCAGGCCCCCAAGGACATTCCTCAGACTGTTATGGAGGCTTCCTCAGCGGCTGGAGCGGCGATGAGCATGCTGGTCGACCAGAGGAACACCCTGACAATCAAGAAGGAATTGCCTCCGGAGAGAGACGTAACGGGTGAGGCCCCCAGAATCGGGGTTTTTGTTTGTCGCTGCGGTATCAACATAGCTCAGACTGTTGATGTTCCCGGTGTTGTCGATCTTATAAAGGATCTCCCCGGAGTTGAATATGCCGGAGAAAATCTGTTCACCTGCTCTCAGGACACTCAGGTCCAGATCAAACAGGTGATCCAGGATAACAGGCTCAACAGAATAATCGTGGCCTCCTGCACACCACGGACACACCTGCCTCTATTCCAGGAGACGGCCAGGGAAGCAGGCCTCAACAAATACCTGGTGGAAATGGCTAACATCCGTGAACATTGTTCATGGGTCCACATGTCCGAGAAGCAGCTTGCCACAGACAAGGCCGTCGATCTCATCCGCATGGCCATAGCCCGAACAAGCAAACTCGAACAGGTTCAGGATCAGCAGCTGCCCATGGTTCCCTCAGGCCTGGTAATCGGCGGAGGTGTGGCCGGGATGACAGCAGCCATCAATCTTGCCGAACAGGGTTTCGATGTCCATCTACTCGAGGCCACAGAAAAGCTTGGCGGCAACGCATGGAGACTTTTCCACACCCTCAAGGGAGAAGAGATCAGGCCATATCTCGAGAACCTACTGGAAAAAGTAGAGAATGAAAGTCGGATAAAGGTTTACTTCAAGGCCAAGATTGAAGACGTTTCCGGATTCATCGGCGCCTTCAAGACGAAAATATCGCAGGATGGCAGAGAGGCCACCGTTATAGACCACGGCGTCACAATAGTAGCCAACGGGGCTCATGAGTGGAAGCCGGACGTTTACGGATACGGTCAGGACCCCAGGATTAAGACTCAGCTTGAATTCGCCAAAGCGCTGCATGCAAAAGACCCGAGTGTGCTCAACGGCGAAACTACGGTGTTCATTCAGTGCGTCGGCTCGCGTTGTCAGGAACGGCCGTGGTGTTCCAAAGTCTGCTGTAACCATGCGGTAATGGATTCAATCGCCATTAAGGAAAATAACCCCAAAGCGAAGGTATTCGTGCTGTATAGGGACATCAGGACGTTCGGTCTTAACGAGCCCTATTATGAAAAGGCTCGTAGACTGGGAGTGGTTTTTGCCCAATATGACGCAGAGACCCCACCCATGGTGGAGATAGGCTCAAAGATCAACATAAAGCTCAAGGACAAGGTATTCGGCGGTGATATGAAGCTTACGGCCGATAACGTAGTGTTGGCCGCCGCTATAATTCCGGATGATTACAACAAGGAACTATCGAAACTTTACAAGATATCAACTAACGAAGACGGCTATTTCCTGGAAGCGCACATGAAACTCCGGCCGGTCGATTTTGCCACGGACGGAGTATTCCTGGCGGGACTGGCCCATTACCCCAAACCGCTGGATGAGACGATATCCCAGGCTGTCGCGGCCGGATCACATGCGGCCCAGGTCTTGGCTCGAGGTTATGTCGAAGCGCCCGGCATGGTTTCCGTGGTGGATCCGTTCCTCTGCAGAGGCTGTGGACGCTGCGTGGAAGTGTGCCCATTCCATGCGCCGGAACTGGTTGAAGTGAGCCCGGGCGTGTTCAAATCCGAGATTAATCCGGCTCTGTGTAAAGGATGCGGCGCCTGCGCAGTGGCATGCCCGACTGGGTCCGCGGCCATTCGTCATTTCAAGGATTACCAGATTACGGACATGATTGACGAAGCCATTGCCTGAAGCTTTTGGCAAGCTGAATCTGAACAGGTCCGACACTAAAATCGTATTTATGAAGGCTGTCTTCCGTCATATTCGAGTTAACGGAAGAAAATCGGAGTTAACATGTCAGAAGAATTTGTTCCAAAAATCATAGCTTTCGCCTGTAACTGGTGTTCATACGCCGGCGCTGACCTTGCCGGAGTCGGAAGAATGCAATATCCACCGAGTATAAGACTTATCAGGCTCATGTGCTCAGGAATGCTTGTCCCTTCGTACATCCTGAAAGCTTTCGAAAAAGGGGCTGATGGCGTCTTGGTCACCGGTTGACACATCGGTGAATGTCATTACCTGGAAGGTAATGAAAAAGCTCTGAAAGTTTTGGACAAGACTCGTAAGATAATGAAACTGCTGGGTATTGAAGACGAGAGGCTCCGTAAGGAATGGATTTCGGCTTCTGAAGGGTCGCGTTTCGCCGAGACGGTTCGCGATTTCACAGAGGAAATCAAAAAACTGGGTAAGACCAATATTGCCAAGACGGAGACAGCGGCATGAACCTACCAGAGATTATAGATCACACTCAGGCCTATTATTGTCTTGACTGCGGTATCTGCACCGGTAGTTGCCCCGTCTCACGAACAACGCCTGAATTTTCTCCGCGTCTGATGGTGGAAAAAGTTCTTATCGACGAAGTGGAGAATCCATTCGAGGATATCAATATCTGGTCATGTCTGTCATGTGGGCAATGTTCCGAGCGATGTCCTTCGAATATTGATTATCCGGAATTTGTTCGTCTTGTCCGTGAAGAGGCGGTCAGACAGGGCAAAATGGCCACACCCGCCCATCGTGGTTTGTTTCAGACGGTGATGCGGCTTCAGTCCATGAACGTCAAACAGAGCAAGACGCAATGGGCTAGAGAGATAGGCAAGGTTTCGGAATCGGGAGACGACTATTTCTTCGTAGGTTGCGCCCCGTTTTTTGATGTGGAGTTCCACGACGATTGGGGTCTGGATATGATGGACAGCCCCCGAGGAACGCTCAAACTTATGAACGCAATCGGTATCGAACCGGTGGTTCACGACGATGAGCGCTGCTGCGGGCACGACCTGCTGTGGAACGGCGATAAAAGCAACTTTGCAAAGCTTGCCCAGAAGAATGTGGACCTGATCAGAAAACTTGGCTGTAAAAGAGTCATTTTCAGTTGCCCCGAGGGATATACCACTTTCAACAAGTATTACCCCGAAATAGTGGGTGATCTTGGATTTGAGACTATTCACTTCTATGAATTGTTGGCAAATGAGGCTGCTTCAGGAAAAATTTCATTTGACGGACTCGACGGTGTTTTCACATACCATGACCCGTGCCGTCTTGGAAGACAGGCCGGTATTTTCGAGGCTCCACGACAACTGTTGCAGAGCATACCCGGTCTAAAACTCAATGAAATGCCACACAACCGTGAAGGTGGAATCTGCTGCGGAACCAGCGCATGGATGAATTGCTCTTCCTGTTCAAAGGCAATTCAGAAAAGCCGCATTGAAGAAGCTGCGTCAGTCGGGGCAAAAACTCTGGTAACGGCGTGCCCCAAGTGTCGGGCTCATTTGAGTTGCGCCCTGAGGGACATGGAACTTGATATTACGATTAAGGATATAAACACCTTGCTGGGGGAGCAATTGAAAGTCTGAGAGCCGGTTTTTGACCCCGGCTTAACGTTGTCCGGCAAGTTGTTTTTGACTTTGTATAATAATCATAGGTAACAACCGAACTATAAGGGTGGTGCTGTAATGGCTTCAAAGGAAGTGTTAATCATAGGTGGCGGGATAGCTGGCATGCAGGCCGCTTTAGATTTGGGGGACATGGGTATCCAGGTCCACCTTGTCGAGAAAAACCCCAGTATCGGCGGCAAAATGGCCCAGCTCGACAAGACATTCCCCACCAATGACTGCACTATATGAATTCTCTCGCCTAAGCTGCTGGATGTCGGTCGACATCCCAAGGTGAATGTGCTTGCTTACAGCGAGGTCAAGGAATTTTCCGGTGAGATCGGAAATTTTAAGGCTAAGGTTCTTAAAAAGGCCCGTTATGTGGACGCTTCCAGATGCACCGCCTGCGGGGCCTGCGCTGAGAAATGCCCTACAAAAGTCCCGAATGAGTTCAACTTCGGATTTGATGACAGGAAAGCAATCTACAAGGATTACGCCCAGGGTATCCCTTCCGTGTATACAATAGACCCTGACAACTGCAAGGTTCTCAAGGGCGGTAAGTGCGGAGTTTGCGCAAAGGTATGCCAGGCCAAAGCGGTCGATTATGAGCAAAAAGATACCGAGGTCGAACTTGAAGTGGCGACCGTCATCGTCTCCACCGGGTACGAACTGTTCGACGCCACCCAGATACCTGAATATGGTTACGGCAAACTTCCCAATGTAATATCATCTCTGGAAATGGAGCGTTTGCTCAGCGCCGGCGGCCCAACCAAAGGCCATCTGACCAGACCCTCGACACTTAGATTCGAAAAAAGGCTCAAAGAAATCCCCAAACTGATCAAGAAAGCCGAAAAATCGGAAGATCCCGCGGAAAAGACCACGCTTGAGGAAGAAGCCAAATGGCTGGAAGAGCAGGTCCACAAACATCACACCGCCAAGAGGCTCGGTTTCATTCAGTGTGTAGGATCCAGGGATTTCCGCTTCCATAAATACTGCTCAAGTTACTGCTGCATGCATTCCATAAAGGAAGCCATCATAGCAAGGGAACATGAGTCCTCGACAGAGTCTTTCATATTCTACATGGACTTGAGAACAGTGGGAAAGGGCTTCGAAGAGTATAAGGTTCGCGGAGCCAAGGTCTCCGGCCTGAAGTACATCCGCGGTCGCGTGGCCGAAATCCTCGAAGACGAGGAATGTAACCCCGTGGTCTATTATGAGGACACTGAACAACGCAAAGTTGTCGGCATGCCGTTGGACATGGTTATTCTGGCTAACGCATGCTCTCCATCCAGATGTATTTCTCAGGTTTCTCAATTGCTTGGACTGGAACTCGATGAAAACGGTTTCGTCAGCACGCATCCCAACAAACCTCTGGACACGAGTGTACCGGGAATTTACACCTGTGGTTGCGCACAGGGGCCCATAGACATACCGGAATCAGTGGCTCAGGCAAGCAGCGCAGCCGCCAGGGCGGCCGAGGTTGTCATGACCGGTGGATTGGCGCTGGCCGTTTAAGGGAGACTTATTTTGAAAGATCAAGCTAAACCAGACGTCCGTATTGGCGTGTTTGTTTGCGATTGTGGCTCCAACATAGCCGGTTACCTGGAAATGAAGGAGCTTGTAGAATATTCCAAGACCCTACCTAATGTGGTGTTCGTCCAGGAAAACCTTTACACATGCTCGGAAGGCGGAATTAACGAGATAAAGCAGGCAATTCCCAAGCACAACCTGAATCGTGTGGTAGTGGCGTCATGTACTCCCAGGACTCATGAGCCTTTGTTCATGAGCGCTTGCGAAGAAGCCGGCCTTAATCCTTATCTTTTTGAAATGGCCAATATACGTGACCAATGCTCCTGGGTTCACATGCGAGAGAGAGAGACAGGGACCGAACGGGCAAAAGCCCAGATCGGCATGGCTGTCGCAAAAGCCGCAAAGCTTAGAGAACTTAAGAGAATCCAGCTCAGCCTCTCCCATACAGCCCTCGTGATCGGCGGCGGAGTGGCCGGTATGTCGGCTGCAATGGCTCTTGGGAACATGGGCTATGAAGTAAATCTTGTCGAGAAGAAAGACAGGCTGGGCGGCCTGCTCAACGACCTCAACATGATATATCCGGCGAATGAACCGCCCGATAAACTGTTGAACGATCTCATAACCCGCCTGGAAAAAAGCCCCAAGGTAAATATTTACCTGAACTCTGTGGTGACGAAAACAGAAGGTTATGTCGGAAACTACGTCGCTTCCATCGACAAGGGCGGCGAAGAAGTCAAAATAAAATGCGGAGTCATAGTCGTGGCCTTGGGCGCTCGAGTCCTAACCCCTGAGGGGCTCTTCGGCTACAACGGTAAAAATGTAATTACCCACCTGGAGCTTGAGTCCATTCTCAAAAAGGGCCCTGTTCAGAACAAAAACATAGTCATGATCCAGTGTGTTGGATCAAGATGCGCCGAAAGAACATACTGTTCACGCATCTGCTGCATGACTGCCGTGAAGAACGCCCTGCTGATCAAGGAAGCCACTCCGGACGCTAAGATAACAGTCCTGTATCGCGATATGCAGATGTATGGAGTGGAACTTGAAGAAATGTTCCGCAAGGCCAAGCAGTCCGGTGTCCGCTTCATCACCTTTGAGCCCGAGAGAGCGCCGGAGGTTAAGGACGGTACAGTATCGGTTTATCACGTCAGAATGGGTAAGGAAGTGTCTATTGCCAGTGACATGGTTGTGCTCTCCACCCCTCTTATTTCTCAGGAAGACGCTCCTGACGTGTCCACCATGCTGAAAGTGCCGATCAATGAGAACGGCTTCTTCCTGGAAGGGCATGTAAAGCTTAAACCTCTGGATTTTGCTACAGACGGTGTTTATCTTTGCGGCAACGCCAGGTTCCCATCGACTATACGTGAGGCTATAGGACAGGGACTTGGGGCGGCGGCGAGAGCGGCCGGAGTCCTCTCCAAGGAAGCGCTGTTCACTAGCGGCATCGTGGCCGATATAAACGCCGACACATGCTGTGGATGCCTGGGCTGTATTGAAGTCTGCCCCTACGGCGCCATAAATTATTTTCAGGACAGGGGCGTATGTCAGGTGAATAAGGTTTTGTGCAAGGGATGTGGAGGATGCGCCGCCACATGTCCATCCAGCAGCGCAAGGCTTGACGGTTTTTCTAATGAACAGATATATGCCCAAATAGAGGAAGCGTTCGCTGTTTAGCGCTGTTTGTAATGAACCAGCGATTTCTATAGGAACTCGAGATATTTTCAGTTGGCAATTGAGGAAAAGTCATGGCCCAAGAGCAGTTTGAACCTACTATAATTGGATTTTTGTGCAACTGGTGCGCCTATGCCGGAGCTGACCTGGCCGGTGTAAGCCGCCTTCAGTACCCACCCAACATGAGAACAATCAGGACGTTATGTTCCGCCACTGTCGGACCGCATCAAATTCTGAAAGCATTCCAAAAAGGCGCTGACGGCGTCTTTGTAGGCGGCTGACACATCGGCGACTGTCATTACCTGTATGGTAATTATATGACCGTAAAAAGAATGGCCTTCATGAAGAAACTGCTGGAATTCTCAGGTATAGACCCTGAGCGTCTGGTCCTTAAATGGGTTTCATCGGCAGAAGGCCCGAGGTTCGCCCAGGTCGTAACCGATTTTGTCGATAAAATACGGAAACTGGGGCCCTCGCCTCTAGGGGCCAATCAAAATGTCAAACAGGAAAAGATCGCCTGATTTTGATGTAATAAACTTTGACAATCATTAGCGAGTAAAGAAATGATCGATATAGTCAAGAAGCATGTTCAATCATTAATGGATAGCGGTCAAATATCTGCTTTCCTTGGTCTGAAAGAAATTGACGGTAATGTTATACCCTACCTCTACAAGTCTGTTGAGGACCTGGAGAATGGATTCAGCCTGGGTGATTTGGCCGTCCCCGGCCAGGCGCGCTATCCGATCGCAAAACTGCTGATGAGAATTGTCAAAAGTGATTCTGATAATACTTACGGCGCTTTATTTAGAGGCTGTGACGAGCGGGCATGGAATGAACTGCTAAAATGGAATCAGGTTAACGCCCCGGAACGCGCCGTCAAGGTCGGAATCGCATGCCCATTGGAACTGGCTCAAAAACATGAATGCAGAAAACCTTTTACCGAGGACTTTGTCGCAGGCGAAAAGGTTGATCCCGTCCAGAATGTGAGTGTCCAAGAAGTTCTGGAGAAAGATCTGATGGCCAGATTGGCGTACTGGACGGCAGAATTTGATCGCTGCATCAAATGCTACGGCTGCAGGAATGTTTGTCCCGTGTGCTTCTGTAACGTTTGCACGCTTGAGCAGGACGCCTTGATCAAAACCGGGGACCTGCCCCCCGAAAACCCGATGTTTCACCTGACACGAGCAGTGCATATGGCCGGACGGTGTATCGACTGCAACCTATGCACCGAGGCATGTCCGTCCGACATCCCGTTGAGGACCCTTTACAAGAGAGTCGCTGAAATTATTACGGATGAATTCGGCTATGTTACAGGAGAATTTGGAGCCAGTAAGTCTCCTTTGAACATATTGGGATCGGATCCGGGCCACACTTCGGCTAACGACTGATTAAACATAAGGGGAATACCGCTAAATCCGACGCGAGTACGGTAAAAGTTAAATAACCAGAATACTGGGGTTATGGACATGCTGAACACAGGCGATGTAGTTCTTGTTGTTGTCGATCTTCAGGAAAAACTCTCTAGGGTAATGCACGACCTGGACTCCCTTCTCCTGGCCTCGGAAAAGATAATTAAGGGGACCAATGTTCTTGAAATTCCAGTCCTGTGGACAGAACAGAATCCAAAAGGATTGGGACCGACCCTCTCGGACTTTGCAAACCTGATGAAACCCGAACTCAGGGCGACGAAAATAAGTTTTTCATGCTGCGGAGAACCTGAGTTTCTCAGGTTACTCAATGCTCAGAATCGTCGTCAGGTCTTGCTGATGGGTATCGAATCCCACGTCTGTGTCTATCAGACAGGTATGGACTTGCTGAACATGGAATATGAGGTTCAAGTGGTCACAGACGCTGTCTCCTCCAGGACTCCCGAAAACAAGGCGCTTGGCAT
>CAZVOU010000311.1:0-40858 GCA_964628605.1 uncultured Syntrophaceae bacterium | reverse complement strand
TTCGTATCCCGGTCAACTTGCCTCTCAGTTAATACCAACGAGCTTCAAGAGTCAATATTCTAACGCGTGAACGGCGGTCCTTTTCATTGCAAGGCCCGCCGTTCACGCGTTAGAATATTGACTCTTGAAGCTCGTTGGTATTAACTGAGAGGCAAGTTGACCGGGATACGAAACTCATGAGACATTTTTCATGAGACTTTTGAGTTTTACAGATGTCAGGTGGAAACATGAAAGCGCCCTTATCGTGGATGGCAATAGGGCTTTTTTTAATCGGAAGTATTTTTTTATTAAGGTATGTTCCGGTTTTATTGCCGTAAAAGATGTTTGTGATCTTAGAATCCAGGTGGTCGGCTTATCCCTGCTTACTGGTAGAGCCACTTGATTATATTAGATAAATCTAGTCCGAATGATGAAATCGACTCTTCCAGGATGGATGCAATAGTCGTTTGATCAGCGTCGTGAATTTCTTCTCCTTGAACCACAACTTGCACGGGTTTTTTGAGCCAGTGATAGTACCCGCGATCATTTTGTCTCAATGAGCCTATTCCAACGATTCGAATCAATTCCATCTTAAAGCTACAGGGATCAGAAACCCTGACACAACCTGCGGAGACGGCTCCAAATGTTTGATAATTAATGGAGGCTGAATTGGGGTGATGAGCAACGTGAAATCCGTGTAGACCGAGGTCGTTGTGCCTCCTGCAATTCCTTCCTCTATCACACAGGTGCAATGGAGCAAAAAAGCCGCTGTACAGCCCTTTTATCGGTTCTGAATTCTCCGGGAAAAAAAGCACATCAGGATAACAATAGATGTGATTAATGATGAACAATCCCTCTGGAGTCGGGCTAGTTGGGCCTCCGACACCCACATTCTGTCTGATGATTTCTTTTTTCTCCCCGTTACTAAAGATGGCTTCCAGGCGTATTTGGTATTTTGCAGGGTCGATGGAGATGGAGGCGCCGACTATTTTATTTGAGCGTCTGTAGTCTTCCATATCGATCGAAAACTCGCTCCAGTCCTTATAAAGCGCTGGAAGACACGGATCATCAATGTCGTGGGCACGCGGTTCGTTTACTCCAGGTGAAACCACCGGCCTTTCTGGAACAATTATGACCGCTTCTGGCTCTTCCAACAAATGGTTGTGTTTGTTCTCTCGCTCTATCGATTCCACGCTTAGGTCGGCCATAGCCCATGTGTGGACGCACAGCAATAAGAACATGGCACAAAAATAAAAGTGGAGTTTTACGGGAGCGTAGACGACATTTCGGATTGCTTGAACCTTCATGCTCATCCGATCGAGCTTGTATTCACTTCCAGATCGTTAGTCCAGCAGTAGGCTGGTCAGCTTTCTTCGAATCTGAAACTGATTAGCGGTGTATGTACGGCGCCTGACGGCCTGAGATCACTTCTGAAAAGAGTGGTCCCGGTCACCCGAAAACAAGGCCCGTGAGATTTTGAAATGCTTGAGATGACATCTAGCAGCTGAGGCTTTCCTGAAGCGGATCTGACTCTGCCTAATGTTATGTGGGGATTGAACGCCCGGTTCTCGGGTGGGAAGCCAAGTGTTTCGAAGGCCTTCTCCAGTCTGTTGGACAAGTTTTTCAACATGCCTGATTTGTCTTCTATTCCTACCCACACCACACGAGGCTTTTCCATACTAGGAAAGGCCCCTGCGCCCTTCAGGCTCAATTCGAAAGGCCTCTGAAATTCCAGCAGACCTTTTAACGCTTCCTCTATTGCAATCACCGTGTAATCAGTAATATCCCCCAAGAACTTGAGGGTCAGATGAGCATTAGAAACTTTTACCCAACTCACATCAGCCTTGCAACTCTTGAGTTTCGAGGATATTTCATCAAGATATTCCAATGCTGGAGCATCCAGTTCGATAGCCAAAAAAGCCCTCATCGTTTTTGTGTCATTCATTTTGAGCCAACTGTCCAAAGTTTTAATCCAGTGTAGCGCCTACACCGAGTCTTTCCTTTGCCTGATCATACAATTTTCTGGCCTCTGGAAGGCGTTCCCGTAAATGTTCCAGGCGCGCCTGGTCCGGGGGATGAGTCGATAGCCAAACAGGAATGGACCCCTTGTCCAGCTCTCCCATTCTTTGCCAGAGCCTGACAGCCTCTTCCGGATCGTATCCAGCCTTGGCCATGTAGATTTGTCCTATTTTGTCGGCTTCCAGTTCATGGGTCCGGCTGAACGGCAAGATTACTCCCACAGTGGCCCCAAATCCCAAAGCTCCTATAATGGCGCGCGACTTTGCATCAAGGTTTCCATCATTCGATCTGAATATTTCTGATCCAATGGTCGTTATCCCTTTTAGGGTCAATTGCTGGCTAAGCCTTTCCGCTCCGTGCCTGGCGACCGCATGAGCGACTTCGTGTCCAATTATGGCGGCCAGCCCTGCTTCATTCTTGGCTAGGGGCAGTATGCCCTTATAAATGACTACCCTGCCCCCCGGCAGTACAAAAGCGTTTGGAATATCTCTATCTATGAGTCTGAACTGCCAATCAAAGCCGGGCTTGTCAGTCTCATCCGCAACTTTGGTAATTCTGTCAGCGACCTGTTTCACGGCCTTGGTCAGCTGTTTATCTTCTGATATCGGTTCACGTGAAACGATTTCCTTGAAAGCTTGGGCCCCCAATGAATCAAGTTGCTGATCGGAGACAAAATTGAGCTGTCTTCTGCCTGAGTGTGGCACCGTGGCGCAGGAAACGAGCAATAAAAGAACACAGCACAGTAATATCGGTAACCTGTCGGTCAAAAGTATCCCTGGTGTTGAGGTAATGTTAACTTTCACCTTCATTTGGAACTATCGAAATGTTATTTTACCTCATCTTGTCAGCGATATCAAACGAAGGCCGCCACGCGTTTCAAGACAAACTCCTGATCAGAGCAAACAGTGGGCACAGACAAACTAATCCTGAGTTTCAAGCGGCCATTTGCCTGTTTCCTGTAATGTTTCACGCAACACTTTCAGAGCTTGATTGACTATAGGCATTCCGCCATATATGCCGCACTGAAAAATGACCTCCGCTATCTCCTCGGGCTTGCATCCCACATTCAGGGCAGCGAAGATATGCAGTTTAAGTTCTTCGAGTCTCTCCAGGACGGTTAGGGCAGCGACGGTAATCAGTTGTCTGGTCGGGTGAGGGATTCTCTGTCGCGCATACATCTGCCCGGTGATGAACAAGGACAGATCTTTTGCCAAACCTTTGTCAAAAGACCTCCATAGGTCAAAGGGACGTTCACCCTTATAATTTTCAAAATACAACTTGGCTGTTTCGGCCGTTTTGCTTTTCAGATCGTCAGACATAAAACCTCCTGTGTTGAGGACCATGATTATTTAATGCGAGCAGTGCCTCTAATGGAAGGGTTTAAAAGTATGTGAATCATCTCTAATCAAAGCGTTACCTTCAACCCGTCAAAGGCCGTAAAAACGTTACAGCCGAGTTCGTAATCTGCAGAGATGGCTTGAACCACAGCATCCCATTCCGATTGACAACGTGGAACGTGATAAGTAACGCCAGTCAAAGGATGAACAAGTGGGTGGGAACATTTTGGTTTCTTGGAGGTGTTGTTTTTTGGGTCTCCTTCTACAATATCCGATCCCGATATATGTGTCAGGTAGACTTTTCCATGTGGCGTCCATCTCCTGATAAAGTCCAGACCTCGCTGAAAACTCATGTGAGACGGCTTGTTCACATCTGGTTCGTTTAGCCAGTGAGCCTGAAATACGAGGGCATCGGCATTCTTGATAAAATCGGGTTCCGAAGGCAGGCCAACAAAATCGGAAGTGTAAACTATTCTCTTTGATTTCCCTCTCTCGAAAGTTTCTATCACGTAGCCAATGGACCCTGGGGCCGATACTCCATGGTCCGTCTTGAAAGGAATTATTCGATCCTGAAAATAGTCTATCGGCTCACCGGGAACTGCGATTCTCTTTTCAATCAACGTCCCCAACAGGTAAGAAAACCTGGCTTCTATCGCCTTCCAGGTAAGGTCAGAGGCATATACTGGAATTGTATTCCAGGAATTGGCAGGAACAGTTCTTTTGAATGCGAACAAATCATCGAGTCCCAGAAAGTGGTCGCCGTGTTCATGGGTAATCAGTACAACGTCGGGTCTCTCCAGCTTTTGGGCTTTCATCTGGTCTAACAGGTCAGGGCCACAGTCAATCAATATTCCCTTGGATGTTTTAACAAACAAGGAGGAACGAGTTCTCTCTTCACTGAGTTCCTTCATTTTTTGGCAAATGAGGCACTCGCAATTATGTTCCGGCACTCTCCAGGCGCTGCCGGTCCCCAGAAAAATTATCTCCGCCAATTTTTATTACCCCATTTAAAGATGAAAGTATCATTTGGGCCATGCAATTAGCCCCCCTCGATCTTTGTGCCGGCTAACGATTATTCCAGTTTTATTTTGGCGCCGAAAGGCGGCTGATCTCAATGACGTTCCAGTCAATGAATCTGTTGTTAGTTCATCTCATGAATTTATGCAGCTGCCCGGCGCTTACCTAATTGCAAGCCGGAGCAAAATGTGAGGATTGAATTCAAACTGATGGCTGTTGAAGGATGTTAATCACTTGCCACGATAGACGATCAAACCATGACTTAAATCGTAAGGTGAAAGAGCCACGGTAACTCTGTCGCCTAAAAGCACTTTTATGCGGAACCTGGACATTCGCCCGGACAGTTTGGTTCGTATGCTTTTTCCGTCATCCGTTTCTACCTGATACATGCCGCCAGAATGCACCTTTACAACGGTTCCTTCTACTTTGACATTGTCGTCCCTACTCACCTATTTGCTAACCTCTTTTCGTGTGACATTACGGCCCTTGGGTAAATGCGGCGCATTCATTCAAACTGACCGTTAGGCTCTTGCGTAAGCCTAGATAAACCATTAACACTTACCACCATAATAGTCTGCTTGTCAAACCATCTTTAGATAAATATCATTGACTCTTCTGAGATCCTCCGGAGTATCGACTTCGATGGAATCAAATCGGGTCACGACCACTTTGATCCTGAATCCGTTTTCCAGGGCTCTGAGTTGCTCCAGTCTTTCTTTGTCCTCGAGATAGCCAACAGGCATTTTCAAGAAACGATCCAGAAAATCTTTTCTGTAGGCATACACTCCATGGTGTTTGAAAAAATCGCATGATGCGCCATTTTCTCTGCAATATGGAATGGTGGACCTGGAAAAGTAGAGAGCAAAGCCTTCCCTGTCAAAGACGGTCTTGACAGCATTTGGATGGTGAATTTCCTCTTCTCTGACTATTTGATAGATGAGAGTGCTCATTGGAATGGAGCCATCTTCCAACAGTGGGGCTACCACCTCATTTATCATGTCTGGTTCGAACAGAGGTTGATCACCCTGGATATTGACTACTAAATCATCATCCTTGAGACATAGAACGGCAGCCGCCTCAGCTATCCTGTCGGTTCCACTCGGGTGGTCGGCGCTGGTCATGACGACCTTGGCTGCGTGTTCCTGAACTGCGTCTCTGATCAACTCAGAATCTGTGGCGACATAAACATCTTTAAGAAGCCCACAGGCCAAAGCCCGTTCATAAACCCTGACCACCATGGGCTTTCCGCAAATATCCGCCAGCGGCTTCCCGGGAAACCGGGATGATGCCGCCCTGGCGGGAATTATTCCTACAATATCTACACCTTGCTCACGCATCTGATCACTGACTTACAACAGTTCGGCAGATATTGCGTTTATTTCTTTGCACGCCTTGTCTATGGCGGACTCTGTCAATTTAAGGCTGACAGGCAACACAATTGTTCTGGAAAGGTAATTCGCCGTTTTCGGAAGCATTTCGGGTGTGTAGGTGATTTCCTTTTTGCAATGTGGTTCGCAAAAGGGAAAGGACCCGGGCCAGGCAGTCTTCTTGTTAATCAGATGCTCCCAGTTGTGAATGAAGTGCCAGAGGTTATTTTTGAAATAAATGGCGCTCACTCCTGAAGACGTGAGCTTTTTATGAAACTCTCCGGTCAGATCTGAATTCGGCAGGAAGAAGCAAACGTGGGTGTGACTGTCTACGCCGCCCTCCGGCAAGCCACGTAACTCTATCCCTTTGACAGAGGAGAGCGTGGATCTGATCTTTTCCTGGTTCTTTTTTTGTACGGTCAGTATTTCCGGAAGACGCTCAACCTGTGCCAGGCCTACAGCGCCCTGCATCTCGGTCATCCGGTAATTGAAACCCAGAAAGTTTCTTCCCTCGAGCGCTCTTCCTACGGCAGGGTTGTGATCATGACCATGGTCGGCGTATTCTGATGCCCGGACATAGGTTTCATGGTCGTTAGTGATCACCATTCCACCCTCACCTGTGGTAATGGTCTTGTAAAAATCAAATGAAAAAGTTCCTGCGTGCCCCAGTGATCCCACTTTCTTGCCGTCCATCGTGGCGCCGAGAGCCTGGGCGGTGTCCTCCAGAACTTTGATATCGTGTTTTTTTGCTATTTCAATTATTTCATTAATTCTTGCTGGTGATCCGAGCATATGAACCGGTATGACAGCTTTGGTCCTGGGAGTGATCTTTGATTCAAAATCTTTTGGGTCCAGATTCAGGGTGTTATCCACCTCACATGGAACAGGAATGGCCCCAGCCTCTATGATGGCCTCGAAAGTAGCGATAAAAGTAAAGCCCTGGGTTATAATCTCGTCACCAGGCTTGATACCCAGAGCTGCCAGAGCAACCTTCAAAGCCGAAGTGCCCGATGTTACGGCTTGAGCGTAAGGCACTCCGTTAAACCTGGCAAAGGCATCCTCAAACTCTCTAACCTTGTATACGCCTTTTCTTTCTTCTTTGAATTCGTACCTGAAAAGTATGCCTGTGTCGAAGACCTCATTGACCTGTTTTCGCTCTTTGTCGCCGATCCATTCATAGCCTGGCATCTACAACTCCTGTATTAGTAGTCTATATTTCGTGAACCAAGTTAAAATAATGTCTGGTAATAGCATAAAGCCTTGTGTTTAAGCCTAAAAATCTAAAATGCGGCTTCATAAATATATGCGGCTTCATCAGGCCCGAGTTTTCGAGGGTTGTTTTCAACCGGCCTGGTAACCTTCAGCGCTCCCTCTACCAGCATGGGGATATCTTCCATCGGAACACCCAATTCAGAGAGCCCTGCGGGAATACCGATATCGTCGCATAGTGTTCGCACGGCATCCAGAGCCGCTTCAGCCGCCCACCTCTCAGTAAGGCTCTCAACACTCTCTCCCATAGCCTTGGCTGTCAAAGCCATGGTTCTCTCTGCCGCCGGAAGGTTGAATTCCATAACATGAGGAATGAGCACTGCGTTAGCCAAGCCGTGTGGGATTCTGTAATTACCGCCCAAAGGATAAGCCAACGCATGGGCTGCCCCTACTCCTGCGTCAGCCAGGGCCAAGCCCCCAAACAGGCTACCGAGAAGCATATCCTCACGCGCTTTTATGTCATTACCCCTGTAAACTGCCCTCCTCAAGCTACCGGCGATCAGACGGATCGAAGTTAGCGAAAGACTCTCTGTAAAGATAGTCGATGAAAGACTTGTGACGGATTCAATGGCGTGGGTAAGCGCATCCATGCCGGTTGACGCTGTAACGTCGGGGGGCAGGGACACAGTAAGTTCGGGGTCCAGCAAAGCAGCGTTTGGAAACATGTGGACGCTGTTTATCCCACCTTTGGCTTTTGTCAGTCTATTGGTAAAAACGGCGGTAAAAGTGACTTCAGCTCCAGTTCCCGCAGTGGTTGGAACCATAATGTTGGGCGCAACCGGGTTCTTGACAAGGTTCAAGCCTACGTAATCCTCTGCCTTCCCAGGGTTGGTCATCAAGACAGCGGCAGCTTTTGCCGTATCCATGGCGGAACCTCCGCCGATGCCGATAACTATATCCGCTTTAGCATCCCGACCAATGTCCGCAGCAGAGTCGGCGTTGTCCAGATACGGTTCAGGCTCCACTTTCAGGCTTACCTCACCGTCTATTCCAGATTCTCTCAAACTTTTTCGAGCGGATTCCAGTATTCCATGGCTCTCAAGAGATGGATCTGCAACTAATAAATATTTTTGGGCCCCCATGGATTTTGCCAACTCACCCAAGGCCGAGATGGCGCCGATTCCTGACAGGATTCTCGTTCTGAACTGGAAATTTTTTAGCCGCTCTATCATTTGAACCTCTCAAGCTTTTTTCTGTAGGCAAAAACGCCACACGTATATCAGAAAACCCTAACCGGAGCAAGGAAAGAAAACTGTTACATTCCAAGAGGTAATATGTTATACAAAAAAGTTTAAGAAGAACCTTTTACCAGGAGGCCTCCAAGTGCTTGAAATTCTGAGTCGTGGATTCCGTGACGCAAAACAATACCTTCAGGGTATGCGCACTCTCAACGAGGAGAATGTCGCCGAAGCTCTCAAGATTGTTAGGGTCTCGTTACTGGAAGCCGACGTAGAGTTTAACATCACCAAGTCCTTTCTAGAGAACGTCAAAACTCAGGCTCTGGGTGAAACAGTCCAGGTCAGGGTAAAGCACAAGGATAAGAAGCTAAAAGTATCTCCGGGTGACCACTTCATCAGACTGTGCCACGATGAATTGACCAAGTTGATGGGACCGGGGGAAACGGGCCTCAATCTTAAAGGCAGCCCGGTAAGTTTGATAATGATGGTGGGGCTTCAGGGGTCAGGTAAAACCACAACTGCCGCCAAGCTGGCAAAACTTCTGATCAAATCCGGAAAACGTCCGATGCTTGTCGCCGCTGACGTATATCGTCCTGCCGCCGTTGATCAGCTCAAGACTTTGGGAGCATCGCTAAATATTCCGGTTTATAGCGAAGCCGGCGCGACTCCTCCGGAGATTTGCGCAAAATCAGTTACCCAGGCCACCGCCCTCGGGTGCAACGTAGCAATTTTTGATACAGCGGGAAGAATCACAGTAGACGAAGCCCTGATGGAAGAGTTGCGGCAGATACAGCAGTTGACCGCTCCACAAAATGTCCTTCTGGTCTGTGACGCCATGATAGGCCAGGAATCGGTAAACGTGGCGCGCTCATTTAACGAGCGTATACCGCTGACGGGATTCATACTCACGAAACTAGACGGCGACGCTCGTGGTGGCGCCGCTATTTCAATAAAGGAAGCCACCGGGGTTCCTATCAAGTTTGTCGGAATGGGTGAAGGACTCGATCGGCTCGAGGAGTTTCGCCCGGACGGTTTGGCTTCAAGGATTCTTGGTTTTGGCGACGTAGTTGGACTAGTTAAAGATTTTGAGGAAGTCGTCGATGAGAAGAAAGCCGAAGAAGACGCCATCCGCATGCTTCAGGGCGATTTCTCCCTGAACGACTTTTTGAGCCAGGTAAAGACCATTAAAAAAATGGGGCCCCTGCAGGATGTTCTGGAAAAACTGCCCTTTTTTCAGGGCGCTATGCCTCAACAACCCACAATAGACGATTATGAGTTGGTTAGAGTCGAGTCGATCATCAATTCAATGACACAGAAAGAGCGCAAGCATCCTGATTTGATCGATGACAGCAGAATTACGAGGATAGCTAAGGGATCAGGTCGAAAAGAGTCGGAAGTAAAGGATCTCTTGTCCAAGTTCAAGGACATGAGAGACCTCATGAGCGCTATGGGCGGTGGCAAAATCAAGGGCAGGTTTAAAAGGCTCAAGGGACTCAAAAAGATGCTGAGTGATGGCTTCTCAGGGTTGACAGGCGCAGGGCAACCGGTAATGCCGACCCCGGAGAATCCTTTTGCCCTTCCGGAGATTTCTCAGAACAAGGTTGTTTCCAAAAAATCTCTTGATAAACAAAGGAAGAAAAATAAAGAGGCCCGCAAAGCCCGTAAGAAGTCTAAGAAATGATTCCCATACCAAAGGCTACAGGGAATAATTTTTTTTAATTGGCATGGTATTGCTTGTTAGATCAGACAAAAAACTTTATTCTATAAAGCCTGAATTTCAACAGTCGGGCATGTTCTATAACAGGAGGAAAATATGTTCTGGAAATTGATCGGGATGATCGCTCTAGGTTTGATCAGCGCTGGTCTGAGCTACTACAAGAAAAACTATTTTGTAAACCTTTTCAACGATATTCTCGGCAAAGATGAGGACGAAGATGCAGCTACCCGGGTTGGACGGGGCTTCATCTATGGTTTTCTTTTTCCGATTTATTTCTGCCTTCTATTATCAGGACTCGCAGTTCTGATAAGCTTTTTGATTGGGGCCGGCATAATAGCAGGAATAGTTTTCATAATGGTTTGGCTCACAGAGAAGATACTTCCCCAGAAATTACTCGGAGGCTACGTAGTCACCCTTTTCAACAAGATAGGTCTCAAGGGAGCCAAATGCGAAGGCAAACCTTCTTGCACGGTCCAATCCGACATTTATCCGCCAAATCAAGGCAATTAATTCAAATCTAGACAATCCAGGGAATTTATTACATTTCCTTGTTAGTAAGAAAAGGCTCTTCTGCTGAAGAGCCTTTTCTTTATGGTTTTCAATATGACTCCCCCACCACCTGTTCAGCGTAACGACAGGTAGTGAGGGCGCTATTTACTTCAGGTTTTTCTCCATGTCCCTGATTCTCTCATCCATTGAGATCATCGCCAATCTTACAGAGTCTACGAATCTCTCCTGAATTTCACCCTGTCTCGCCAGATTTGCCAGGAACTCGGTCCTCTGTTGGGTCCTCTTTTGTAACAGTCTGAAATATTCAATGTCTTCAGGAGGTGTGTATTTTTCGTCGTAGAGTGAATCAAGAAAAGTCAGACTCCCCTTCTTCGGCAATCTTAAACCGGGATATATTCCCCAGTCCTCAACATCCATTTTACCCCTGGCCAGATGAACAACCATAGGTAGAGTCAATTCTTTGGGAATGTCTATTTCCTTACTCTGTGAACCATAAAATTTGTTTGTGTTGAGAATTATGCCGACAGCGCCTCTCTTGAACAATTCCTCGAAGCGCTCACAGTCCAGGGTCAGCGGATATACTCTAAACGGGTTGGCAAAGGGTTCAAAGACCAAACGGTTCATTTCGGACTCTGCAACATTCTCCGCCGATGTTCTCATTGTGGCGAGGGACGCTCCCATAGCCACTGCAAGTCTGTGGTTGGATATAAAAGTTATGGGCGGCAGGGTGGTGTCCTTCATCAGGTAGCACACATAATTGGGCATCGGACCGGTATCGGCGAGATTCAACAACCATTCCCTGCTTTTGATGGCTCTTCCGTTGCGATTCCTGATATCTGTGGGGAAAATTACTTTTTTCCCCGTTGCGTCCAGGGTAACCATCTGATTCATTCCGGTCATCCAGAAATCTATGTCTTTGGATCCGGCTTCCGTTCCATCCGTTTTGTCGAAAAGATTAGGTTCCAGAACTATACTTTTGTTATGGGCCATATCAATGTTGAAAGCGTCATCGTGAATGACCGTTACTTTTTCACCCTGATCAGTTTTTATGGCGCCTTCGTGGAAAGCTGAGTTGGTGAGAGATGATTTCCCGGAACCAGACAGTCCAAAAACTGCCATGGAAGAATTTCCCTCAGTGAAATGGAATTCCTTGATTCCTGCATGACAAGCAACCATACCCGCACGAACTCCAATGGTCCAGCCGAATGTCAGGAGGTTTTTCTTCATTTCGCCGAAATATCTCAACCCTAACACTGCTACTGCGTTGTGTTCAGAATCTATTATTACGAGACCAATGGGGAAATCAGGGTGTTTCCAGTCCGGATCCGCAATCATTATTACATCGGTCTCTCCGTGAAGCTTGGTGGATTTGGCATAAGCTTCCAGGTATTCGGGCGTTTCATGCTGAAAATTCAGGCAAACGTTAAGAGCATTAATTGCATGTCGTTCCGTGGTAAGGTAATGGACCTTCACCATGCAGTCAGGATCCAAACCCATGTATGCGTTTGCGTAAACAAGAGGTTTGGATCCCATGTCGTAAACCGCTTCACGAAGAATAGTCTCGTATTTGCCTTTGTCTGCGCCCATTTTCGGTACCAGAACCCTGGCTTTGGCGGTTCTGCCCAAGATTGCCCCATCATTAACCACCAATACTTTGGCGTCAGCTGGAAGACCCATTTCTTTGGCTTTATACATGGGATGGTCCGTGACTATGACTCCGGGTTGTTTACGCGCCAATTCGTAACATTCAGGCAAACCGACCTTTTTGACGTTATTACCGTAAAAGACCGTTTTAATGATCGCCTGAAATGAACTAGTCTGTTTTGGATTCAAAACACTCTCTGTTGCCATACCGCCTCCTGAAAATTTGCCAGGCTTGTGTTTTGTCTGCCTGACCATTGATGATTGTGAGAAGATCTTTGCCGGAAAAGCCTTAAAAATTTTTTCGCGCTGTTAACATCCAAGGTTTTACAATTGAATCAGCTCATCAATGATTCGGATTTCACACAGCAGTCCTCCTTTATATCACAATGCCGATAAAACACGAATTGTTTATTTACATCGAGGGCATGGGCATTTTCAGTTCATTATTTTAAAACCCCTCTGCAGTTGCCTTTTTATTTCAAAAAGTATAGGAATAGCCTCAACGGGGCTTGATCGCTTACAATCCCTCACCTATCAGGAGAGGCAGCATCAAGAAAAGAAGAACATGTCCGATGCCAAGAATTGTTATAGAATGGATAACTCCAAAAATCTGCATCTGATTTTTAGTCATTTGCTTCATTATTCAAAGCTGACTGCAACATTGATCACGCTGGCAGTTCTTTTGTCCGGATGCAGTAAGTCCATATATGGTCTCATTAAATCGGATACTAAAAATCAGACGTCAACGCCTCAATCAACATTGATCAAACCGAAATTAGATGATCCCTCGCCTGTTAGTGATGACTCCCAACAGAAGACGTCGGACAGCGTAGCAAAAATTACCGAAGACCAGCCAAAGGACTCTGATAGAAACCCGGAAAACCCTAGGTCGCCAAATGATTCGGCAAAAATAGTCCCGGAACCTTTACCGAAGCTTCCTTCACAAGAAATTCCAAAACCTCCCAAAAGATTAACGGGAATAGAGCAAGGACAGTTTCCCGAAGAAAAAGATCAAAAACCTGGTGACAAACCGCCTCTGCCGTTAAAGAACACAAAGGATTCAGATGAAGACGAAATGCTCGGGCTCGAGGAAGAGCGAAACCCCAGTTTCAAGAAACATGATCATACTAAATATCTCACAACCATAAAGAACAGGGCGATTGATGTGGTCAACAAGGAACCTGATTCTGTTTATGCAAGAATGTGCAGACATAACACCTCGGAAGAGTGGTCATTAAGCCTGTATTTCGTTCAGGCCAAGAATTATTACTTTCGTATATACGTTTGGGATCCTATAGAGAACATCTGGGCTGAAACTTTTGAATCAGAAAAACGACCTGTTACCGGATATAAGAAGCATTTGTCTTTCAGTTTGGCGGGGAAAAAGTGTATCTCACTTAAAGGTAGCGACAGGGAATGAACCGGTCTTTAGGCTTTCATCAGAACTATGATGTCTGTTTCTTAGGCTCGCTGATAATTTTGGGTTTTGAGTGTCGAGGTTTCTGCCCGGACGTGAGAAAATCAATAAAGAGCTTTAACGACTAACTAGAACGGAATATGATATCTTTTTATGGAGGCTCTTGTCATGAGCGAATACACAGGTTTCGACAACGAAGTTTTTGTTGGCATGGATAAATTCAGAATAATACCCGCGCTATTGCTGCTGTCTTTGTTTTTGGTGGCGCTGGACGGCCACCAAACGTCCACACAAGCACAACAATCCAGGGAACAATGTTATGAGTGCTGCGCCGGGTCTGGCTTGGACGAATACTACACTGAACAGTGCAGGCTAAAGTGTTTTAGAAATCCTGATCATTGCACTAAGACTGCGGCAAAAGAACCGGCGGCCAGACCTCAGGCCAAACCAACAACGGAGAAACCTCAACGAACTCAACCGGTGGAACAGCCACCAGCATTGAACCAGGAGCAACCGGTTCGACCACAACCCCGAAGGGCGGAGTTTGTCTGGCCTAATCCTTTGAATCTTGTTCCGGGACGCGAATTCGAGGCCGCCAGTCAGATCCTGGCGTTAAATGGAATAGGGCCGCGACACCCAAATTACCCGGCGGCCATGCGCGCTGTGGAGCAAGTGTTAATTGATTTCGGTAGGAACAATCCAACGGGTGGGGCATTACCTACATCGCTGCTCGAGCGCCTGGTCGGTCAATTCAGATAAACTTTGCGCTATGATTTCCCAAGTTAATTTTTATGAGAACTGCCAAATCACCAATGATCTTAGTGGCTGCAGTCCTGGTGACTGTGGCTGCCTTGAGTGTTGACAACGCCTGCTCTAAAAACAGGCTCACGCCCCTGTCAAACGCAAACTCTACGGGAGTGGTTCAAATCTATCCCGAATGGTGGGGTGACGCGCCTGCTTTGGGCCAAGTAACTGAATGCAAGGATTCCACGAAGTGTGTGGCCTGCCATAAGGAAAACGCCAGTATGGACCCACGGCATGCTGTTGCGTGTAACAATTGCCACGGTGGGAATATGGAATCTGAAGACAAGGAAAAAGCGCATGAAGGTTTGATCGCTGACCCTGGTTCACTTGCTGTTGTCGATAAAACCTGCGGAAAATGTCACCCCGAGGTTGCGGCAAAGGTAAAAAACTCAGCCATGGCTTTGTCTCCTAGAATGATAAACCAAACGCTGTTTGCTTTCGGAGGCACAGAGTTTTCCAAGCAGACTTACGGTACAGTCAGATCTTCAAATTCGCTCGAACTCCCCGATCCAGGCGCATATTTTGAGAACTTTGCACGGGCGTCCGACAACCTGGATTCCACTGAAACCATACCGGAAAGAGACCTGGGGAATTTGTCCAGAAATCTTGGGGCCGACCTATTGCGAAGATCATGCCTGAGGTGTCACCTCTATACCAGAGGCTCAACACGCGCCGGAGAAAGTAAGGGAAGCGGTTGCTCGGCTTGCCATGTAGCATACTCTAACCGAAGCGGAGGGAAACCCTCATTTCACGCAATAATAAGAAATGTCGGCGTGACCGCATGCCTGAAATGCCATAACTCCAATCATGTGGGAGGAGATTTTGTCGGTCTCTATGAAAAGGACCACAATAGAGGTTTCAAATCCCCTATTGTCTCGGGACATCAAGCCCCCACCATTTATGGCTCGGAGCAGCACAGGCTACGCGCGGACTCTCACTTCAACGCCTCCATGACCTGTGCCGATTGTCATACTTTGGATGAAATTCACGGCACGGGAAAACCGGTGTCAGGGCGGGAAAAAAATGTCCGGATTTCCTGCAGTGGTTGCCATGTTTCAGGGGACCACCCCTCAGTAAAAAAGGACGAGTCGGGAAATTTCACTCTGATGAGCAGGAACAGAGACCGAGCAATTACCAAATGGAATCCCGAGACGTTTTCTCATAAAATAAAAGCTCACAGAGATTCCCTGACATGTTCATCCTGTCACGCAGCATGGTCTTTTCAGGACTACGGATTCAACCTGATGCTGGATGAACGCAACGAATACTGGAAATGGTCGATAAATTCATCTCAAAACGACCCCCAGGTTCAAAACCTGCTCCGCAAGTATATTGGGGACTTTGCCGAGCTTATACCGCCTCAGGGTGGACGACTTCCTGCAATTCCAGAGGAGGAATGGCAAAATCCTTGCTCTTCCGACTGGCTATCGAACGCTTCCCGCATCGGAATTTGGTACAGGGGATGGACTTTAAGGCGGTGGTCTAACCCTCCGTTAGGCCTGAATTCACATGGTAAGGTCAGTGTGTTGCGGCCAATGCATCAGTATGTAGTTTCATACGTCGATAAGAACGAAAAATTGATACTGGACAGTCATTTACCTGCAACCGGCTCGGGGTTCCCTTCCTTGATAGTGAATCCATATACTCCTCACACCACCACAAGAATGGGAAGGAGATGTCAGGATTGTCACGGCAGTTTCAAGGCAGCTGGAATGGGTGAGGTTGTAAAAGGAATAGAGAAACCAACAATCACTCCACTAGTCAGAGAGGAGGATCAGGTTTCGAACAGGCTTTTCAGATGGGACGCGTTCATTGACGACAAAGGAAATCCTCTTCAGTTCAGCGTTTACGACGCGCCTGCCGGACCATTGAATGGAAAGTTGCTCGAAGGCCTGATCAATCCATCATCGAAACACAAAATTGAATGGTTTAAACACCTTTGGAATTAGGCATGTAATGCTGTGAAGCGTGGGAACATCAGCTTTTTGAATTGGCAAACTCGCTTGACTGTTTTGTTCAACCGAATATAAAGTCTGAATCATGTGATAAACAGAGAAAGAATAATCAATCCAGGGGAAAAACTTGAAAATAACTCCAGAGCAGGTCGATTATGTCGCTATTTTGAGTAGGCTTTACCTCACATCAGAAGAAAAATCCAAGTATATGAATCAGTTGGATGACATTCTAAAGTACATGGATGCTTTAGAGGCCGTGGATACAGATAATGTAATCCCCATGGCAAGTCCCATAGAATTGTTCAACCCTTTAAGGGACGACGTTGTCAAGCCATCATTAACCATTGACGAGGCTTTGGCCAATGCGCCGCAAATTGAAGGAACCGCATTCGTAGTGCCTAAGATAATCGACTGATATATTTGATAAATATATGAAAATGTCATCAGAAAGGGAGCGACTTTGTCTGATCTTTTCAATAAAACAGCTTATGAACTGTCTCAGTTGCTGGAACAGAGAAAAACATCCTCTACCGAAATAACCGAGTCTTTTTTGAATCGGATCAGTAAGGTAGAACCGGAAATAAGAGCGTTCGTCACGATGGATGAGGAGTCAGCTCTGGAATCGGCCAGGTCCGCGGACCAATCGCTGGAGAAAGGAGATTCCGGGCCTCTGACCGGAATCCCAATAGCAATCAAAGACAACATGTGTTTCAGGGGGAGGCGAACCAGTTGTGGATCAAGGATACTGGAAAACTTCAAGCCCCCATATAATGCGACAGTAGTTGATAAAATACAGAACGCAGGAATGGTGATTCTTGGAAGCGCTAATATGGACGAGTTCGCGATGGGGTCTTCAACTGAGACTTCCTGTTGGGGCGCGACTCGAAATCCGTGGGGGAGCGACCTGACACCCGGTGGTTCCAGTGGTGGTTCGGCTGCTTCTGTGGCGGCCTGCGAAACACCACTGTCACTTGGCTCTGATACTGGTGGGTCAATCAGACTGCCGGCTTCCTTCTGTGGAATTACCGGCCTGAAACCAACATACGGCGCCGTCTCAAGGTTCGGGCTGGTAGCCTATGCATCAAGCCTTGATCAGATTGGGCCTTTTGCGCATGACATAAAAGACGTAGCCCTGTTGTTGAACCTCATAAGCGGTCACGATCCGATGGATTCCACATCGGCCCCTGTCAAACATCCAGACTTTACCAAATGTTTGAACACACCCATCAAGGGCATGACGATAGGCGCCCCATCACAGTTCTTCGAAAAGATTGAAAACCAGGACGTTGAGAGCGCAATGTCTGAGGCGAGAAGGGTTTTCGAGTCCATGGGAGCAAAATTCGTGGAACTATCCCTTCCCCACCTGGATTACGGTATTGCAGCCTATTACATCATAGCTCCCTGCGAGGCTTCATCAAATCTCGCCCGTTATGATGGCGTCAAGTATGGCTACAGGTCGGACAACCCTGAAGGAATGATCGACATGTACTGTAAATCAAGGGCCGCCGGCTTCGGACAGGAAGTTAAACGAAGGATCATGCTGGGAACTTATGCGCTGTCGTCAGGTTACTATGACGCCTATTACCTGAAGGCCGCCAAGATACGCACTTTGATTACGAATGATTTTAAAAAGGCGTTCGAGTCGTGCGACGCAATTTTTTCCCCGACTGCTCCGGCTCCGGCTTTCAAACTGGGCGAGAAGATTGATGATCCGATGCAGATGTACCTGACGGACGTTTTTACGATTCCCGTTAACATGGCTGGTCTACCGGGGGTTTCTATTCCTGGTGGTTTGTCTTCTGACGGATATCCTATTGGGGTTCAACTCATTGCGTCCCATTTTCAGGAGGCAAAGCTCATTCAGCTTTCATCCGCTTTCCAGAGCCAAACCAATCATCATTTAGCAAAGCCTGAGTTGTAGGTCATTGAGGACACCATGCAATACGAAACTGTCATAGGACTGGAAATACACGCTCAACTTCTCACTGATTCGAAAGCATTCTGTTCGTGCTCGACCAAATTTGGAGCACAGCCGAACATGAACACGTGCCCTATCTGTCAGGGAATGCCCGGAACTTTGCCTGTTTTTAACAGGAAAGCGCTTGAATTCACTATTAAGATGGCCCTGGCTTGCAATTGTTCAATCAATGAGTTGAGCAGATTTGCACGAAAGAACTATTACTACCCCGACCTTCCAAAGAATTACCAGATTTCACAGTACGAATTGCCTGTCTCGGAACATGGTTGGGTAATGGTTGAAACCGAGACCGGTGTGAAAAAGATAGGGATCACCAGAATTCATATGGAAGAAGATGCAGGAAAATTGATACATGATGAACGCAGACCGGTTTCTTACGTAGATTTAAACAGGACAGGCGTGCCCCTGATTGAAATTGTCTCTGAACCTGACATGCGAACTCCGGAAGAAGCAGCCAGTTACCTCAAGACCTTACATTCAGTCCTCGTGTATCTTCGGATTTGCGACGGAAACATGGAAGAGGGAAGTTTCAGGTGCGACGCCAATGTGTCAGTTCGGCCGGTTGGAGCGAAAGAATTAGGAGTCAAGACTGAATTAAAGAATATGAATTCATTTAGAAACGTTCAGCGTGGCCTTCAATTCGAGATTGAACGACATGTCGATGTCCTGCGAGAGGGCGGGAAGATCATTCAGGAAACCAGACTTTTTGATCCTAGCTCCGGAACTACGGTCTCTATGAGAAGCAAAGAGCAAGCCCATGATTACAGATATTTTCCGGATCCGGATTTATTGCCCTTACGGGTCACCAAAGAGTGGGTAGATGAAATAAGACAGGGCCTGCCTGAGTTGCCGGCACAAAAGAAGGAACGCTTCATAGCGGAATTCGGTATTCCCGCTTATGACGCCGGGGTCCTGACCGCTTCCAGAGACCTGGCCGATTACTTTGAACAGGTTGTAACCCTATTTAATAATCCCAAATCCGTTAGTAACTGGATTATGACTGAATTTATGAGAGCCCTCAAGGCGGATGAACAGCCAATCGAATGCGTGCCTGTGAAGCCCCATGATCTGGCTGAACTGTTAAAGATGGTAGAAGACGCCAAAATATCGGGAAAAATCGCTAAGACGGTCTTTGATGAAATGTGGTCCACTGGAAACTCGGCCCAAAGCATAGTCAAAGAAAAAGGGCTGCTGCAGGTTTCTGACACATCCGAACTTGAATCCATAATTTTGAAGATATTGACTGACAATCCTAAGGAAGTGGAGAAATACCTGTCTGGAAAAACTCAGGTGATGGGTTTCTTTGTGGGACAGGCCATGAAAGCTTCCAAAGGAAAAGCTAATCCGGGAATGCTAAACAAAATCCTGGCTGATGAGTTGTCCAAGTTGTCAAAAAGCTAGGAAACACCAACAATAAAGTTTACTCTTCTCTGCTCGAAGGCCCTTTTTTTTGGGCCTTCGACGGTTTTTTAGGTTGAAGCTTTTTCTGGTCCTTGAATGTCTCTCGGCTTTCTTTTTCAGTCTCACCAACAACTTTTTTACCCAGTTGGTTGTCCATGGCTTTCCACGTGGCTGCGAATTCTCCCGCTTGCTCTTGCATTGAATCCAGAGTCTTCCTTGCCGCAAGAAAATTTTCCAACTGACTGAGTTCATCCACCCAGTCTACCTTCCACTTATCTTTCGCTCCCGCACGCTTTAGACTGATGGGTTTGTTTGAACCCTTAAGAGTCCTTGCTTCCAACAGCGCCTGAGTTTCTTCAATTTTGACGATTGAAGGAACCAGGGTAGGATCAAGTGTATTAAGCACCGCAATATTTTCAGAAGGTTGATCCAGATGATGATTGGACTCAATCCTTTCAACAATCTTGAGTGTCTCCGGAGACAGCATTTGTCGGGCGCTTGTCAGTTGGCCGCTTTTCATCTTGTCCCTGTAAACATTAAAGACTTCTTCCGGCTTGGCTGGAGCCAGGTCACATCCAGACAAAACAACGGCAGCGAAGATTACGGACAACAGTATTTTTAAAGCATGATGTTTTCTTGTCATAGTTTTTCTGGAGGACGATATGAATTCGTTTATAAAGTTGCGTTGGTATTTTCCGGAGATAAACTCCGCATCATTTGCTTAAAGGTAGCCGAATGCTGAAACAACTGCCTTTCCCCACCGTGCTCTCCACCGAGATATCACCACCATGTAATAGAGCCAGTTCTTTACAAATTGCAAGCCCCAATCCCGATCCGGCTTCTCCTTCGGTTCCCCTGTCCTTCGCCCTATGGAACTTATCAAAAATTTCTTCTAATTCGGTCTTCTTGATACCTATGCCGTTATCTTTTATCTGAATTTCTATTGCAGACACTCCGCCATTCAAAAGGCGCCTGCTGTAAACCTCAATTTGTCCGCCACGACGCGTAAATTTTGCAGCATTACTGAGCAGATTAGTCACCATTCTTGCAATCTGCGCTATGTCTCCGGTAATCTCTGGCAAATCTTCGCCAAGATGGAGCGCCAGATTTATGTCTTTTTCTCTTATTAAACTCATGAGCGTCTGAACACTCTGATTAACCGGTAAATTGGGATCAAAGGTGGACATCCTGAGATTGATGGACCTGGATTCCAATCTCAACAATTCCAGCAAGGAATTGATGAAAGACAATTGCTGTTTGGCCGACTGAAGTGTCTCGCTAATGACATTTTTTAGTTCAGGCTTGATATCCGCTCTTCCAAGCAAATCAAGAGAGCTGAGAAGAGATTGAAAAGGCGCACGCACATCATGCGACAGGACGGACAGTAATTCGGTCTGCCATTTGTTCTGTTCATCAGCCTTACGTCTGAGTCGATTTCTTTCAACAAGGTTGTTGATCATCAGGGATATTTTGCGTGGGTCCTGGTTAAGAATCTCTCGCTTTTCCATGTAACTGTCAGCTCCGGCCTCAAAAGCTGAATTCCATGCATCAACCGTTTCCATGGAAGAACTGATTACCACGGTCAGGTCGGGAAAAGCAGTCTTAATCTCACGGCACAGATCAATTCCGTTTCCATCTGGAAACATTATATCAAGCAACACAGCGTCAAAACCTTTGCTGATAATCTTTCTGAGGCCTTTAGCGCAATCCGTTTGATCAATTTCATATATATTCCCAAGCATTAACCTGACGGTGTCTCTAATAATCGGTTCGTCATCGGCTATCAATAATTTTAGTCGAGGCTGCATGACTATTCCTCTGAACTCAGAGGTAAAAACACAGAGAAACAGGCTCCTTGCCCTTCCCTGCTCTTTACTTCCATCCTGCCTGAATGGGCTGACACAATTTTGTGTGCGAGATACAGGCCTCTTCCGGAGCCACCTGTCGTAAAACCCAGTTTGAATAACTTGTTCAGGTTCTTTTCAGGAATACCAATTCCATTATCTTCTATTTTTACGTGGGCTTCGTTCCTTTTTACGCCAAGACCGATTTTTATTGAACCACTTTCTTCCGTAAATTTTATGGCGTTTCTCAATAGGTTATCAAAAAGTTTGATGAGAAATCTCTCCTCAGCCTTAATGTAGATGGCGCAGGCCTTGAGGTGATTCGTTGAAATCGTAATCTTTTTGTCGTCTGCAGCCTGCCGGTAAGATGAGACACATTTTTCTAGGACCACGTTCAGATTGATAAGGGAAGGAGTTATCCTGAAAGTGTCAGAGTGGAGCCTTATGAAATCTATACGCTCCTCAAGCATGGATATTAGCTGCAAACGTTTGGACTCAACCTGATTTATGAAATTTATCGCATCGTCAATCTTGTTCTGGGCAACCATCTGTTTTGCTGTTTGCAGTCCAATTCCCATTATGTCCAAGGCTGCGCCCAGTTCGTGCCGATAAAGCTTTCCCACCTCCTTGCTTACCAGAAACTGGTCTGTGGTGTCTCTTATCAGCATTACCTGAGGTCCAAGCTCCAGTTCATACCGTCGGCCATCGGCCCCAATCTGAACCCGTTTGCCAAATACCTCCACGGTGTCACCGTTCTCACTCTGCGCCTTCGAAACATTGTATATAATCTTCTCCGGAGAATAAGCCCTGAGTTCATCATCAATGCTGCTGCCACCAAATAAATAATTTTTGAGAGAACCGGAATTGGAAATCATTCGAGTGGCGGCCTTGTTCATGTAATACAGGCTGGTTTTGTGGTCGACGCATATCACTCCGTCGGGAGACATCTCAAGCGCTTGTCTGTCCAATTCGAGATTTTTTACCCGTTTTTCCCGATCCTCTTTTTTTTTGGCTACCCTTCTTGTGTTCAGAGATTCCCTAGCTAAAGGGTATGAATCATACAAGAATTTTTTCACAAGACTTTGTTTCGAACTATCTGAAGTCAGCGAATATCCGGAGTCGCAAACGTCTATTACGCGCGCGCTTATCAGACGATTAAAAAAATGTGTGTCTGTTTGGCTCAATAATAGCGCATTGAATTCTCTATCTGTCAGTGGCACGTAAAACAGACTCAATATATAAAGGACCCGGGTGAGCGAGGACAATTCCTTGAGGTCCTTCAAGGAACGCACCAGTTGGTGAAAATCCACTGCGCTTCCGGCCTGTGAATGTTCCGGTCTTACTACGGCCCCAGGAATACAAGGCCTCCAGTTCTTCAACAACTCAACTCCAGGATACCTCTGCTGAAGACTTCTCAACAATTCCGGGCTTAGGCCAAAGTCAAGCAATCTTAGACAACATAGCCTAGATGTCTCTCTTATTTCATCGGTAACCAGCTTGTTGGCAATAAACTTTTCAATTTGGAATGGCGCCGATATGCCGGGATCTATTTCCTTGAGAAGCAGGACTTGCATGTAGCTCATCTCAGGTGATTCAAAATCCTTCAGTATCTCCTCGGGGGCCCCTCGCAACTGACGATAAGCCCACAGACATGAAGGCGTTATGAATCCCCGACCACATATTGACTTCCTTAAAGATACCTTCTGAGAGGCAGATCCCCAGCGAACCCCAACCTGAACAGCGACATTCTGAAAAGAATAACCGCCTGAATTCAGGTAAGCGTTCAACTGATCAAACGCCTCGTCCCTGAAATGCGCCCCCCCCTTGCTGAACTCAAACAACTCAGGAAATCGTTTTGGAATGGAATCAAAACGTGAACGCCGTTCAATTTCTTTAAACAGTAACTTTAACATATTTATTCAAATATTTACTATTATGTTAAAAGTCAAGATTTTTAGTAAACGGGGCTCATTTATGAACAACATACGACCGTGTTGATGATATGTTGGCTGATCGATATGAAACGTAAATGTAACAGTGTCTGAAATCTTGAAAAGTGAACGAGTTTTTCAAGACAAGTCCAAAAACCAAGCCTAAAAAGTTGTTGTATTCATAAAAAATGATAGACTGACGGGGGATGAAAACCGTTGGGATTGTGATTCAGAATTTTAATTTATGAGAGCGAGGCCTCGATCATGACCGATTCCGCAAAACCCTTGGGATTCGACACAATGGCAGTTCACGCCGGCCAAACTGTTGACGAAACAACTCTTTCAAGGGGAGTTCCAGTTCACAGGACGTCTTCCTATATTTTCAAGGACGCCAAACATGCCTCTGATCTTTTTGGATTGAGACGCCTGGGCAACATATATACCCGGCTAATGAATCCGACAACAGACATACTGGAAAAACGCATGGCAGCCTTGGACGGTGGGGTCGGGGCATTGGCTACAGCTTCCGGGACCTCGGCGATATTTTACTCAATTATTAATTTGGCTGAGAACGGGCATGAGATCATTTCTTCTCGCAATCTTTACGGTGGCACCTATACGATGTTCAATGACATACTACCAAAATTTGGCATAAAGACTGTCTTTGCGGAGTATGATCGCCCGGATTCTTTCAGGAAAGCCATTAATGAAAACACCAGGGCCATATTTGTTGAGTCGATTGGAAACCCTCGATTGGGAATTCCCGACTTTTCGAAAATAGCGGCGGTGGCAGAGGAATTTCATCTACCGCTCATTGTTGATTCGACGTTCACAACACCGTTTCTGTTCAAACCGATCGAGCACGGAGCCTCAATAGTGGTTCATTCATTGACAAAATGGATTGGAGGGCATGGCACTGCTGTTGGTGGCGTAGTTGTTGACGCAGGAACCTTCGATTGGACTGACTCTAAATTCAAGATGTTTTCTGAGCCAGAACCATCATACCATGGGTTACGGTTTGGCTATGACCTCGGATCATTGCAGGAACTGGCTTACATTTTACGCATGCGTCTCGTGGCTCTCAGAAATCTGGGGGCATGCATAAGCCCTGACAACGCCTGGATGTTCCTCCAGGGACTGGAAACTCTCTCCCTGAGGATGGAGAGGCACTGCAGCAACTCCTTAAAAGTAGCTAATTTCCTTTCCGAACATAAACAGGTTCGGTGGGTCAGGTATCCTGGCCTGGTCAAAGATCCTTCATTCGAGATGGCCCAACGGTATTTCAGGGAAGGAATGTCTGGCGGGGTGGTTGTTTTTGGCCTTGACGGAACAAGTCTCATGGCGGAGAAATTCATTGACAATCTGAAGTTGTTCTCGCATTTGGCGAATGTCGGAGACGCCAAAAGTCTCGTCATTCATCCGGCCAGCACCACACACTCCCAGCTGACCCCTGAACAGAGAGATGAAGCAGGAATTCCGGATGAACTGATTCGTTTATCCATAGGAATTGAAGATATTGACGACATCATCGGAGACCTGGATGCGGCATTCAAAAGTCTTTAGACTCGAATACTCAGGCGCAAGGTAACAGTATTCAAAATAGCTGGAGAATCCAATTGTTGGAGAAATTGGCAGAGCAGAATCCGAATGATAGGCAGGATCTTCCGAAGAAAGAGTCATGAAAAAAATCAGACCTCAAAAACCCGGCCGTTTCAAAAGGCCCAAAGAAGGTGACTCCCATAGGCCCAAAAAAACCGAACCGGCCCAAGAGCCCGCCTGGACACCTCGACTGAATCGTCATGCTATCAAAATGCTTGAAGATATGGGGTTGCCTGAACCGAGTTCGTTTAAAGCTGACCCGTTTCAACTGAAGGCAGTCCAGTTGATTGAACACTTTGATGTGCTGGTTAGCGCTCCCACTGGCTCAGGTAAAACCTGGATAGCACTGGAGGCTATAAAAAAAAGCTTTCGAAGGGGTGATTTCATTTGGTATGCGACCCCATTGAAGGCCCTTTCCAATGCCAAGTTTGATGAGTTTGGAAAAGCGCTGGGACCAGAAAATGTGGGAATACTTACTGGGGACAGGAAAGAAAACAAAGACGCCCCATTAATCGTTGGAACTACGGAAATATTGAGGAATCAGTTGTATGACTCCATGCAGACTGGAGAAGACCTCAAGGTTTCACTCGTAATTCTTGACGAAGCCCATTATCTCGGGGACATAGATCGCGGAGTGGTATGGGAGGAGGTCCTGATTTATTTGCCTCCCAGAGTGCGGCTATTACTACTGTCCGCCACTCTTTCCAATGCGGCTGAAATAGCTCGCTGGCTTGAGCATATTAGGGGGGGAGACTGCAAAATTGTCCTTTCCAAGGATCGTCCGGTTCCCCTCAAAGAATTGTTTTTAGCGCCATCAGGAGAACTGACCCCCTTCCTAAGTGGTAAACGATTATTCCCAACAGTATCTGCTATAGACAAACTGCAGAAAGGAAAAAGAAGATACACCCTGCAAATAGACCTGAATGTGAACAGGATACTTAGTTGTTTGCGTGAGTTTGATCTACTGCCGGCCATATTTTTTTTCAAATCCAGATCGGATTGTGACAACTCCGTCTCAAAATTGGTTCAGTTTCCTGAAAAAGAAGATTCACGAGACATGGCTGGGATGATCGAAATGTTTCTTGAAAAGTATCCTGACCTGCGAAACCAACGCCAGTTAAAAAGACTGATGTCATGCAGGGTTGGGGCTCACCACGCAGGACACTTGCCGGCTTGGCGCTTACTTGTCGAAAACATGATGATCAATGGTTATCTTGACGCTATTTTCTCCACCTCAACGGTGGCGGCAGGGGTAAATTTTCCGGCTCGCACGGTAGTCATAATGCAAAGTGACCGTTTCGATGGTCAAAGATTCATCGATATGACTGCCACCGAATTCCATCAGATGACTGGACGCTGTGGTAGGAGAGGCCTGGATAAGGTCGGCTTCATAGTGATGATTCCGGGGAAGTATCTGGACATTAGTCTCGTCCGAGAACTCCTGTTGTCAAGTCCGGAACCCCTGAAATCTAGGATAAATATTAACTTCTCCATGACGTTGAACCTTCTTCTATCCCATGACCCGGCCGGAGTCATAAGGCTTTTGGAGTACTCTTTCGCAGCTTTTGGTGAGGGCCCTGCAAGGTCGCGTAGAATAAATGAAAAACTCGTAGCCAATTTTTACAGACACGTAGATATGCTCACCGAATTAGGCTACCTGGAACCCTCGAACCGTCCGACTTATGATGGCGCATGGGCTTCCAAACTCCGTCTGGATCACCCACTCCTAATCGCCGAACTCATAAGATCCGGTGAATTCAGGAACGTTACCCCTATAGAGCTTGCATCCATGGTAGCTCCATTTGTAATGGACAAAGACAGGGAGATTCACATAAGCAAGGAATTATGGGCTAGAACAAAAAACCTCTGGCGTCTTTTTCAAAGGATGGCGAACAGTCTCAGGCCCGTAGTCAGGCTAATGAGTGAGAGGGGTTTTGATGCGCCGGCAATAATGTTCTGGCCGGCTGCGACTATTTTCCTGTGGTGTCACGAAGTCGATTGGGAGGAGCTTAACGCTCATGTGAGCGCTGACGAAGGTGACATCGCCATGATGTTATTGAGAACGGCCGATCACCTGAGACAATTGCTGGACTTGGAGCAAGAAGAGCCGCTGATCGCTTCCAAGGCCCTGGAAGCAATTCGCCTCATAATGAGAGCGCCTATCGCATAGGCCTGTCACGGGAAAACCCGTGACACCCTCTCCTTGTCCGCACTTGTGTGCCGCAAATATTTTTAGCCACCGTTAGTCATAATTGCTGTCCCGTTCTTGATCACTGTCACCGATGGGCCAAGACTAAAAGCCTTGGCTAAATCGGGATATTGTTCCATAGTATTAAAGAATTCATCACTAAATGATTCCAAGCTAACCGACGACATGTTTGATTTGAAACCGGTGTCAATCCATCTACCGGCTGTTAACCTGAACTGACGATCTTTGACAATTCTGTATTCCGGAGCAATCACCTCGGAAGGAACAAAAGAATTGGAGAAGTTCCATATCGATTCACCCAAATGCTTACCTGCCCCACGTGACTGCAGAGGATCAATGAACCCAAAACTCTTGGACATCATGGACAATCTTTCTGAAGTTTGAGGATCGTTTTTTTGTGACTCCCTTTCAAGAAGTCTCCCGAACCTTCGCATTCCCCACAAATAGTCCAGGCGTATTGATTCATTTTGGGCGTTTCCATTCTGAAGTGGTCTTGAAGAAACTTTTGTTTTTCCCTGAGTCTTGACTTTTGCAGTGATTCTTGCGCCTGAAACGCTCGATTTGTCGTAATTGCCCAAAACATACAGGGTGTCATGGCCGGTGGCCCCTACTAGTGATTCCGGAAATGTTTCCTCCGGATAAATATCCGAATATTCGACTGACACATCAGTAACATTTGGGGTGGAGATCGCGCTGAAGACCTTTTCCATAACATCTTGGGACGATTCATGATTTAATGGTGTGATGACCCTTCCACCCGTTTGGGAAGAAAGCTTTTCCATCATCAACATGTTGGGAGCGTCTCCAACGGAAATCATGAATATCCGCGATTTGAATTTATTCAGCTTTTTGATGCTTTCGTTCAGCGAATCGACATTCGTGACTCCTACTGTAGGCCGACCATCAGTAAAAAGAATGATGGCCCCTGATCTTTTTCTAGAGTTGAAGAACTCCAACGCATTCAATACCGAGTTGGACAGATCAGACCCACCCCCAACTTCAATTTCATCCAGAAAAACAGGTACCCCACTTTTGTTTTCAGTAGTGGCGTTGACAAACTTGCCGGAATATTTTCTCACTTTTGAGTTAAATGATATCACGTTAAATTTGTCGCTTTCACGAAGGCGTTCTAATGCGGACAAGACCATGGATTTGGAAGATTTTAACTGGCTTGCCCCTACACTACCCGAAGAATCTATCACGAAGGCAACATCCATTTCAGCCTGACCGGACCGCTTATTAAACACACTGACTGGGGGCTCCAGCATCAACATGAAGTAATTCCGGTTTTCCGGGAACTCTTGGGTGAGCAAGCGTAAGTTAAAATCAGATCCTCCAAAGGTTGTTAATAGCTCAAAGTCTCTGGTGATCCTGCTGTTTATCTCCCTGAGCGATACAAGGCCCCTGTTCGGGCTCTCCCTGGTGACGTTGATCTGATGCGTTAACGATAAATTGGACCGCAAGGATCTACCGGTCTTGAATTTCACCCAGATGGCGAAATTTCTTACCGGCCCTTTGGAATACCGTTCCCCTATGGTTGTAATCCTCAGATTTTCCATGTCAGTCTGGTCATTTCGGGAGTTCTTGTAACAGATCCTCAATGTCTTGCTCTCACGGGACTCCATGTGTATGGGCCTGACGATTACGGCTCGATCACCCCATAATTCGAGTAATTCATGATCACGATGTTTCTGGGCAATCTCCTTGATGAGCTTCTGCAGAGATTGGACATCCAAGACAGTGAATTGATTAGGTATGCCGTCAATAAAAACCCTGATGTCATGTTCCTTCGTGTTTGCAGCTAAGGGGAAAATATAGACTGACTCAAGTGGAAATTCGTTATCATTGGAGAAAGACTGGAGAATGCTGTGTTCTTCCGAGGAGTCCTGTATGGACACGAATGTCTCCGAGGAGAGGATGGAAATCCGGGCCACAGGAAAGAACTCACCTCTCAGTTCAGGTGGAAAGGCATACATTAGCCCTCCACATTCAGCTCGTCCCGCCAGAATTATCGAGAGAAGTAAACAGACTAAACAGAATATGAATAGTTTATTTATTCGTTGATTGGGCACAATCATTCCCAAATCGATGATTTGATTTCCATGATGCCTGAGTATTTTTTGCCGGTTGATCCAAAAGGATAAACCCGGTTGACATAGTGAAAGTTTCAGGTATTGGCCAATTCGCGGTCCCAATATGAATTAGCCATTTTTATCAGTTCATCTTCCGGACAAATGTCCTGTGACGCTTTATTAAGAGTGTCCTGATCAACAAAATTTGTTCCCACCAAATCCCTGCCAATCGTTCTAGCGGCATCAACGACCTCTCTAAGGCGTTCAGGATACTTCTTTCCCATGAGTAATGAAAATGCAGCTGGTCTCAAAAGAGCGCCTTTGTATTCTGAACTCATGTTGAGACAAATTTTCCTGAAATGGGCTACAAGGGGATCAAAATTCATCAGACCAGGATAACCGCAAACTGAAACCAGGAACATTTTGGAGGGAAATCTCTTACGCAATGGATGATAAACGCCTCTTTCAGTTTTCGAGAAATGAGGATCTAAAAAAGTTACCAGCCTATCGACAAAGATTTTGCACAAAGCTGTCATGCCATCAAGATATACCGGAGTGGCCAGAACCAGCAGATCAGAGGCTGAAATCTTCTCTTCCAAAGAGGCCATATCGTCATCGTGAACACATTTTCCGGGTGTTTTTGCGTAGCAGGTAAAACAGCCAATACACGGTTTGAGGTTTCTCTTGGCCAGATTTACTATCTCAATTTTTGCGCCCGACTCCCTTATGCCTACAAGAAATGGCGTCAGAATAGCCTGTGTGTTTCCTCTTTCCATGCGAGGCGAACCATTGATTACCAGCACGTTCATACTTTTTCTCCTGTGAGTCCAACAACAATTTTGATCCTCAAACTGAATTAATATCATCCCCCGCAACTAAATCAAGCTCTTTGCCCGATGCTTCACCCTAGACATTTTTGATTCAGCTAAAACGTTTTTCAGGTTATAAAGATATTATGCCCCTGTAACTTGTGATTGACCAGGAGAAGACCATGGCAGGAAAGAACTTTCTAAACCCCTTGCTCAAAATGTTTTTATGCGTATTTGGAACATCTTTAATGGGATTTTACGTCTACGTGTCTCTGGAATCCGGGGCCCCAATGGACACCACTTTAGCCCTCAGGATTTTAGTTTTGATCGGGTTTGTTTATTTACTTATTCAGAGCGCCAGGGATTTTCTTGGAAAACGAGACTAGGACCACACTCAGTTATCGACTGTTCCTACATCATGCCCCAGACTACGGTCTAACTTGACATAAGTCATTTGCGACATTGCCCCCACAAGAATTTTTCAAGATAAACATGTGTCATTCCAGGTAGTTATACGCCACCACAATAAAGGCGTTGTTGACACGTGTTTTACTGCCTGTTGTAATCGATAATTAAGTTGTGCTCACACAGTTTCCCCCTGTTGGCTGATTATTGTAAATATGCTCAACAGTTCGGAAATATTGAGTTCTTGTACGTATTTAATTGCTGGTCCATTTGATTAAGGTATCCAAACCAACATAGCTTAATGCGCGTCGGTCAAATCTTCGGACGCACAGTTTTTTTCTCGGTAGTCTTCGTATTTTCAAAAATCAACAGAAAGGAGAGCGCAAAATGACAGTAACTCGCCGGGATTTCTTTAAGATCTCTGGCGCTGTGGGAGCTGGCTTGGCGCTTTCTTCTTTAGGTGTCAATCTGCTACCTGTGAAGGCTTATGCAGAGGAACTGAAGAAGATAGACAAAATTAAGACAGCCAAGCAAAGCACATCGGTTTGCGCCTATTGCGCGGTAGGTTGCGGACTGCTATGCAGCACAGACTCAAAGACGAACAAAATCATTAACATAGAGGGCGACCCGGACAGTCCGATAAATGAGGGGGCTCTTTGCGCCAAAGGGGCCGCTACGTTCCAAGTGACGGCCGCCAACCCCAGTAGGTTGCAGAAAGTTCTGTACAGGGCTCCTGGAAGTGATAAATGGCAGGAGAAATCCTGGGATTGGGCGTTATCGGAAATAGCCAAAAAAGTAAAAGCCACCCGAGACGCTAATTTCATCGAAAAGAACGACAAAGGCCAGGCTGTGAACCGTGTCGAAGCCATAGCGCATATCGGCAGCGCCGCCTTGGATAATGAAGAACTGTGGCCGTTACAGGCCATGATGAGGGCTTTGGGCCTGGTTTACATAGAACATCAGGCTCGAATATGACACAGCGCTACCGTTGCGGCTCTGGCAGAGTCGTTTGGACGTGGCGCAATGACCAACCACTGGATCGATCTCAGAAACAGTGACTGCATCCTTGTAATGGGGAGCAACGTAGCGGCTAATCATCCCATAGCGATGAAGTGGATACAAAAAGCCAAGGATAACGGGGCCACACTTATTTCGGTAGATCCGAGGTTCACTCAGACTTCGGCCCGAGCGGACATATTCACATCACTGCGATCTGGGACCGACATCCCGTTTCTCGGTGGAATGATCAAGTATCTCATCGACAACGACAAAATATTCAAAGAATACGTCCTGAATTACACCAATGCGTCATTCATCGTCGGCGATAAATACGATTTTTCCGATGGTCTCTTCGCCGGTTACAGTCCTGAAAAACGATCTTATGACAAATCCTTCTGGGCGTTTACCAAAGATGATAAGGGACTGGTGGCGCGAGATCTGACGCTTCAGAACCCACGCTGCGTATACCAGTTGTTAAAGAAGCATTATTCCAGATACACGCCTGAATTGGTTTCCAGCATAACAGGAACCCCGAAAGAGGACCTGCTCAAGGTTTGGGAAACCTACGCTAAAACAGCAGCCAAAGACAAAGCAGGAACGATTCTTTATGCCATGGGTTGGACCCAACACACGGTGGGTGTTCAAAACATCAGGACGATGTCAATAATCCAGTTGCTTCTGGGGAACATGGGAATAGCCGGCGGCGGCGTCAACGCTCTTCGCGGCGAGTCCAATGTTCAGGGTTCCACAGACCAGGCTCTTCTGTTCCACATTCTACCCGGATACCTCAGATATCCGACGGCTGACCTAGCCGATCTTGAAGCATACAAAAAAGCGATCGCCACCACCACGGCTGAACCGATGTCTGCAAACTGGCCACAAAATTCTCCAAAGTACGCTGTAAGCCTTCTGAAATCGTTCTGGGGCGATAATGCCACTGCAGAAAACGGTTTTGGCTATGGCTGGCTGCCGAAGCTGGATGTTGGCCAAAACTGCTCATGGCTCAATCTCTTCGATGAAATGTATAATGGAAAGATCAAGGGATTCTTTGCCTGGGGCCAGAACCCGGCCTGTTCGAGCGCCAATGCGGATAAAGTGCGTCACGCTTTAGGCAAACTGGACTGGCTAGTGAATGTGAACATCTTCGACAACGAAACAGGCTCATTCTGGAAGGGTCCGGGCATGGATCCGAAGAAGATCAAGACCGAGGTGTTCATGCTGCCCTGCGCCGCTTCCGTCGAGAAGGAAGGTAGTATCAGCAACAGCGGACGGTGGGCGCAATGGCGTTATAAGGCGGGAGACGCTCCTGGAATGGCTAAGCCGGATGGAGACATTCTGTTTGACCTGTTCCTCAAGATTCGGGATCTATACAAAAAGGACAAAAAGGCAAAATTCGCCGAACCAATCTTGAACCTGAAATGGGATTATGCCGACAAGAAGGGCCATTTCGACACTCATCTGGTGGCTAAGGAAATCAATGGCTATTTTCAGAAAGACACCAAAATAGGTGACAAGGAATACAAGAAGGGGGACCCCGTTCCTGCATTCGCAATGCTCCAGGCCGACGGCAGCACTTCGTCAGCAAACTGGATATATTGCCAAAGTTACAATGCCGACGGCAACAACATGGCGCGCCGCAAGAAGGATGATCCCACAGGCTTGGGATTGTATCCTCAGTGGGCATGGGCATGGCCGGTCAACCGCCGGGTCATTTACAACCGGGCGTCTGTTGATCTGAACGGTCAACCATGGAATCCGGCAAAACCCCTTCTCAAATGGGTAGACGGCAAATGGGTCGGCGATGTTCCTGACGGACCATGGCCTCCAATGTCAGATAAGGAAAAGGGCAAACTACCGTTCATCATGAAGCCGGATGGTGTCGCCTCGATCTTCGGGCCCGGACTCAATGACGGTCCTTTCCCAGAGCATTATGAGCCTCTGGAGTGTCCGGTTCCTGCAAACGCGCTTTCAAAACAGTTTACGAATCCAACCATAAAGATATTCAAGGGCGCCAAGGATCAGCATCTTACGTGCGATCCGAGATTTCCGTTCGTTGGGACAACCTACAGGGTTACTGAACACTGGCAGACAGGCCTCATGACCAGATGGCAACCCTGGTTGATCGAAGCCGAGCCCCAGATGTTTGTCGAGATGAGTGAAGAGCTTGCCAAACTTCGAGGAATAAAGAACGGTGAGACCGTCAAGGTTTCCTCTGTTAGAGGAGAACTTGATGCGGTAGCCATAGTTACCACTCGCTTCAAGCCTTTCAAGATTGGTGACTTAACAGTCCATGAAGTAGGCATGCCCTGGTGTTTTGGCTGGATCACACCCAAAGACGGAGGTGAAACAGTGAACCTCCTCACTCCCAATGTCGGTGACCCAAATACCATGATCCCTGAGTCCAAAGCATTCATGGTTAATGTGACTAAAATAGAGGGAGGATCAAAGAATGTCTGACGGATATTCAATTCTTGTTGACACCTCCAAGTGTACGGCGTGCCGGGGTTGCCAGATAGCCTGTAAACAGTGGAATGGCTTGCCCGGGACAAAGACCAGAAATGAAGGAACTCATCAGAATCCCATGGATCTGAGCTATGAGACTTTTAAGATCGTAAGGTTTGCCGAAGGGACTCAGCCTGACGGCAAGTTATACTGGAACTTTTTTTCTGAGCAATGCCGGCACTGCCTGAATCCTGGCTGCATGGCGGAGGCCGAAAAAGGCGAGATCATCCAGGACGAGAAAACTGGCGCAGTCCTTTTCACGCCTCTGACCAAGAATCTCAATTTTGAGACCGCCAGAGAAGGATGTCCTTACGACATTCCCAGGCAAAACCCCAAGACCAAGGAAATGTTCAAATGCACCATGTGCTTTGACAGGATCACAAACAACATGATCCCGGCTTGCGTGAAGTCATGTCCCACAGGGGCAATGATCTTTGACGAGCGCGACAAGATACTGGCTTCAGCCAAAGCTCGGGTTGATGTCCTGAAAAAGACATTTCCAAAGGCTCAGGCCATTAATGCGGATGATGTCAGAGTCATCTACATTGTAACTGACGATCCAAAGAAATATTGGGAGTTTGCTGCAGGAAGATAGCGCATCTGCCGATTGATCGTTTGTCATGGCCCCGTCTTTTCACTAAAGATGGGGCCATTTATTTTTGAGTAGAATATGAGTCAGGATTTTTACATTTAGCTCATATTTAGGGCCCTGCGTGAATTCACGCCTTATGCTCAACTTGCGCTTTGATCTCTCGTGTGGCATTTTAGCGATGGATTCGCTGAAGGAATCCTCTCCGATCATTTTTTTGCATCCGATTTTCCAAGGAGCACTTTATGACACTAGGCGACGAATCATGCCCTGCCTGCACTGAAATAAAAGAATCATTTGCCAGACTCAGGATCGATATTCCTGATCTCAAAGTCATAGCTGACAGTTTCGAAGAGCTTTTTCTGCAGATAGCCACCCTGAAGGAGAAACTTCCAACTTCCTGTCCCGAACACTCTGAAATTGATCAGGTTAGGTTTACTCAGGGTGTTCCGGTATTAAAGGAATGGCAAATTGACGTGCCTAGGGATTTGTTTCTGCTTTCAGCTGACTCCATTATCCCCGCAATGAAGAAGTGTTTTCCCAACATTGCAGAACTACTTGACAAAGTCCTGAGTCATTTACACAACTCCGACTCAGGTTTTTTTCAGCTAATTCCAGACGGTGAAACTAGTTCAGATGACGATCCCGCTGACTCTCAGGTTATGGACGTTGTAAGAGAGCCGGAATTGCTTCAGTTCGTTACAGCGCTGATCACCAAACCGTTCGCAGAAAAAATTTCTGACGCGTTGACACCTCTTCCCTCCAACCTGAACTGGACAAAAGGATATTGTCCTATTTGTGGTTCCTGGCCAGAGATCAGTTTCATAAGGGGAACAGAGGGTAAAAGAAGCCTCAGATGTTCCTTTTGCGCACATGAATGGGGATTCCCGAGGCTGGTATGCCCATTCTGCGAGAATGATGACCAGAAAAAACTTGAACTGTTCTATTCTGAAGATAGAAGTTTTGAGAGAGCCGAACTTTGCCACAGTTGTAAAAAATATGTGGTCGGGCTCGACACGAGAAACATGATTTTCCAACCTGCTGCAGCCGTAGCCGCCATTGGAATGATTTACCTGGACATACTCGCTCAGGAAAAGGGATTCACACCAGGGGCCATATGCGCCTGGAATGTAATAGAAACCGCCAAGCGCAAGGAAACGTAGCCCCTGACACTCAAACTGATTTTCAGCAAGTCAAGGAATCTGCCAGCTTTCTGGCCTGATTCTTTCGCTCTTCAGTGATTGAGTCTGCTGAATAACATAAGGGGATGACCAAATTGAGAGCGCCGTTAATCTTCAGGTAATCCATCAAGTTATTATAGGCGGTCACCAAGAGGTCTGCGTTGTTTTCAATGGGACCTGCGCAGGTGACGACAAGCGCTGATTTTTTGTTCTCGAGAAAACTCTTGTGATCGGGAGTTCCGTAATTTTTGACCAAGCAATAATGACGATCGACCAAGGTCTTGATTTGGGCTGTCCAGGACCAGCAATAAACGGGAGACGAATACACTATGATGTCCGCTTTCATCATTTTCTCGAAAATTGTGAGCGCATCATCTTTTTGAGAGCAGACCAGTTCATTTGATGATTTGAGGCACTTATAGCAACTTGTGCATCCCTTCACCTCGAAATCGGTGATATTAATTCTCTCGAGATCGTGACCACCCGCTTTGAACCGGTCTTCCATGACCCCCAGAATTGAAGCGGTAAACCCCTTCTTGCGCGGGCTTCCCAAAATGGTTAATATTCGCATGGTGAACTCCGTTTGTATAAAATGGTTTCAGTTTCACGTTTGAAGATATAGGCAATTAATCACAGAAACAAGCATAGACTATTTGATGAGGCTTAACAAAAACAAACGCGGTTCACTGCTGATTCCATCGATTCTGATAGCCATCGCAACAGGCGGGATGCTGATAGCCTACTTTGAAGTTGGCTCAGCATCTCTCGATTTTGGCACAATCAACAAAAAACTTATTGAACCTCTGATACGACTAATAATCTTTTTGGGGATAGGCCTGCTGATAGGCCAGGTGCTTGAAACCACAGGATGGACTCGCAATCTGGCGCGTCTTGTCCGCCCGGTGACCAAGTGGGCCAACCTCAAAGACGAGAGCGCTGCCTCATTCGTCACAAGCTTTGTCTCCGGCATTGCATCCAACACCTTGTTAATGACCTATTACCAAGAAGGCAAGATATCCAGGAATGAACTGGTCCTTACTTATTTACTGAATAATGGCGTTCCTATGTTTCTCCTCCATCTTCCCACCACTTTTTTTCTTGTAATCTCGCTGGCAGGTAAGGCTGGAGCTGTCTATCTGGCTATAACCTTGATTGCGGCCTTGCTTAGAAGCGCAATGGTATTAGGAATATGCCGACTGAAACTTCCCAAGGCATGTTGGCTATGGAGTCCCATCATCGACGAAAGCAAAACCCCATCGCGAAAGACGCTTTTCGCAATATGGGCCAAGTTTAAAGAACGTTTTTTCAGGGTGGCTCTCTACACGGCCCCAATATACGTGATAGTGTTTTTATTGAACGAATTCGGTCTGTTCAAATGGATGAGACTAGGATTGGCAAACTCTGTTTCAGGTCAGTTTCTACCGGTGGAAGCAGCCGGAATGATAGTATTTTCACTGGCGGCAGAATTTGGAGCAGGCATGGCCGCTGCAGGGGCTTTGATTTCAACAGGAGCGCTGACGGAGAAACAGGCTGCAGTATCCCTGATCATCGGAACAATAATAGCAACGCCAATCCGGACACTGCGACATCAGTTGCCGACTCACCTTGGACTTTTCAACGTAGGATTGGGAACCAGGCTGCTTGTCTTAAGCCAGAGCCTGAGAATTTTCTCGCTCATTCTAGTGACTGGAGTTTATCTTTTATTCTAACAATTTCCTTGTCATCGACACATGTGATTTAGTGAGCATTGCAAGAGATCATCTAACATCACCATTTCCTTTTCAGCAAGCTCTTCACAATCAGTCCCATCATGATTATCGATGTGAATACTTCCAGAAAGTTTGGCTTAGAGCTGATCTGTCCAAGGCCGATGTTTGAGGACGCCGATATGTTAAAGTGAAGATAAATGTAATCGGTCAGGTAGGCAAATCCCAAAGAACAAATAACTATGGAGAACAGGTAGACAGCCACTGTTCTTCTCCCCATCAGTCCCAGCAACATTGAAATCGTTGCCATGTTTGTAGCCGGCCCGGTAAGTAGAAAAACCAGCGCAGCCCCCGGACTGAGACCTTTGGCAATCATGGCTGCCGCAACAGGAGTTGAAAAGGTCGCGCAGACATAAATGGGGAGTCCGAGGATCAACATGGCCATGTAGGAAATTATTCCCTGGCTGTAAGCCCCGACAAGAATGTCGTCAGGAATTATGTAGGTAATTGCCCCTGCCAATATTACTCCCACCAAGTACCATCCGGCTATGTCATCAAACAATGTTCCAAACGCATACTTCTGCCCTTTAAGCAACTCACTAAAAAATAACCGCGGTTGCCTTATCATTCCGGAGAACGGAGTCATTCCAATGCCTCTACGCCCCCTGTCTACATTTTGAACAGTATTATTGACTGCTCCGGTCTTGGCGGAGTTACGTTCAAAGATATTTTCCAGGATCCCGGCCACGCTACCGCTCACAAAACCGGCCAATGGTCTCATCACGGTCATAATGGGGTCCATAAGCGAATATGTCAGAGCTATTGAATCGATGCCATTTTCAGGAGTCGAAACCATGAAAGCCAAAGAGGCGCCGTTACTTGCGCCCTGTTTTTTTAGCCCGGCTACCGCCGGCACAATTCCGCAGCTTCAGATGGGTATTGGAACACCTATTAACGACGCGTAAACGGCAGACTTGACAGTTCTGTTTCCAAAATATCTTGCCACAAATTCCGGTCTGAGCAGAACTCTGAATACCCCGGCCATCGATAGACCCGCCAGCATGAATATAGAGGATTCCAACAATATCCCGTAACTTTCACTGATCGTTCCCCAAACGGCTTCCATTTTATCCGCCAAGTATGTAATTGAATAAAGACCTTTGATTATGTATATACTATTGGGCTGACGATGAAAATAATTGCAGGTCATTTTAGAGGAATTACAATAGAGGCGCCTAAAGGGCTGAAATTCAGACCTACCGCCAACCTTGTCAGGGAGGCGGTTTTCAATGTCCTGGCCTCAAGAATACAGGGAAGTGTTGTTCTGGACTTGTTTGCCGGCTCCGGAGCTTACGGTTTCGAAGCTATGAGCAGGGGCGCATCCAGGGTGGTGTTTGTAGATTTGAATAGGGTAGCGTGTGACCATATACGACGAGTGGGTAAAAAACTCAATCTGGGAGACGAGATTCAAACATTGAACATGTCAGCGGACCAGGCAGTGAAGACACTCTTGACCAACGGCCGGAAGTTTTCTGTAGTTTTTCTGGACCCTCCCTACTACTCAGACATGATTTACAAACTCTTCAGTTATGAAAGGTTTATGGATTTGTTGACCGATGATGGATTAATTATATTTGAGGGACCTGGCCGCTGTGATCCACCGACCGGGCCAGTCGGCTCCACCCATTTATTCTCGCGTAAGTACGGCGAGACTGTGGTAAATATGTATAGCCAAGTAGGCGCTCATGAAAATGAAGTATAGTGAGGATTTTTAACGATGGTGAAAAAAATTGCTATATATCCCGGAACTTTTGACCCAATTCATAATGGCCACGTTGAGATCATTCGAAGAGCGTTGGGAACCTTTGACACAATAATAGTGGCGCTAGGATTGAATCCTGAAAAACAGACCATCTTCAGCATTGAAGAGCGGATGGACATGATTAAGAACAGTGTGAACGGAGACCCAAGGATTGATTGTGATCATTTTGAGGGCTTACTGGTTCGATACGCGGAGAGGAAAAAAGCACGTGCCATAATCAGAGGTTTGAGAGCAGTTTCTGACTTTGAATATGAATTTCAGCTCGCGTTGATGAACCGAAAACTATCGCGGAGAATAGAGACATTTTTCTTAATGACTGCGCACAGGTACCTTTATGTAAGTTCAAGGATAGTAAAAGCGACGGTCATGGCTGGAGGGTCTCCTGAGGGACTGGTTCCTGACTATGTTCTGAAGGTTTTGAAAAAGAAATTTCCTCCTTTTAAATAAAGTATCAACTGAAAGGTAAGACAGGGGACAAGTATCATGAAAAACATTCTATCGCAGAGAGCAAGTGAACTCAAACCGTCGGCGACGTTGGCCATATCGGCCAAAGAGAAGGAACTGAGGAGCCAGGGAGTGGACGTCGTTGGTTTTGGGGCTGGTGAACCCGATTTTCCGACTCCTGAGCATATTCGTGAAGCAGCCAAGCGCTCTCTGGATAGAGGAGAGACTTTTTACACCCCTGTGGGCGGAACTGTGGATCTCAAAAAGGCAGTTATCAAGAGATTTTCTGAAGATTACTCCCTGGAATATAAGGCAGATCACATCCTGGTTTCCTGCGGAGCCAAGCACAGTCTCTACAACATTTTCCAGGCAATTATCGGAGAAGGCGATGAAGTTCTGATTCCGGCGCCTTATTGGGTTTCTTACCCGGAGATGGTAGGCCTTTCAGGTGGTAAGCCAGTTATAGTGCCATCCAAAGAATCAGAAAATTTTGAACCTGATCCCGTTTTGATGGAATCTTTGGTCACTCCCAGGACTAAAGCCATAGTCATAAACTCGCCATCCAATCCAACAGGTATCATGTATTCCCAGAAGGCCCTGGAGCAGATTGCCGAAGTAGCCGCCAGACATGATCTGATTGTCATTTCAGACGAGATATATGACAAGCTGGTTTATGACAATTTGAAATTTACTGCATTTGCTTCTCTACCTGGTATGTTTGAAAGGACCATCACGGTTAATGGCGTTTCGAAAACTTACGCAATGACAGGCTTCAGAATTGGCTATCTGGCTACCCCATTAACCAAAATAGTCAAGGCAGCCACAGATATTCAGAGTCAATCGACATCCAATCCTAGTAGCACGGCACAGGCGGCGGCGGTCGAAGCTTTGAGCGGGCCTCAGGACGAAGTTGTCAAGATGCGAAACATCTTTGAAAATCGGAGAAATCTTATTGTCAATCTCATCCGGGAAATCCCCGAACTGTCTATAATCAATCCTCAGGGCGCCTTTTACGCTTTCGTCAACACAGCGAAACTGAATGGGAAAGGCGCTGTTAAAAATTCAACGGATTTTGCGCAACTCCTTCTCGACAAACATCATGTTGCCTGTGTCCCAGGAGGACCATTCGGATCAGAGGATCACATCAGGCTATC
>CAZVOU010000310.1:0-8528 GCA_964628605.1 uncultured Syntrophaceae bacterium | reverse complement strand
GTTATTATCTAGAATTTATTTTAATTATGTCTGAGTCTGGTTTAAAAAATATTTTAATAAAACACTTTATAGTATTGTTATTATTGTTTTTTTATTTGCGCTCATGGCGCGTATTCGTGTGCGCGTCGAGAAGTGGATTTTTTTTGTCGCTGGGAGGTTTAAGGTGTTTTCAAGGGGTTGAGATTAGGTTGGAGATTGGCGAGGGATTGCTTTACAAAACGCTCCAAGTGTCTGATGTCCTTAGCATAAAAAGTTTTAGAATCATGTATAAACAGGTTTTGCATGGGAACCCAAGGGGCCCAAACCCTGAAATCAGTTGTCTGAAAAAAGAGAATGCACGGGATGTTCAGGGCTGCCGCCAAGTGAGAAGCCCCGGAGTCATTGCCTATATAAAGGCAACTATTACAACATGTTGCAACTAGTTCATTAAGTGTTTTTTTATAAAAAACCTTCGCTGATATGCCTTCAACAAAATCAAGGAAATCGTTTTCTTGAAGTAACCAGGTGTCGGATTCGCCCAGAGTAACGTGGAATTCAAAATCTCCTATAGTTTTTAGCAGGTTACAAGTGTCATGAAAAAGAGAGATCGGAGCGTTCTTTTTTCTTGATCCACTTCCAGGCGCAATCCAGACGTGATGGGATGTTTTATTGTTGGTAAAATTTTCCAGGTAGGGTTTTCTTGGTGGCACAGGGAGAGACAATCTTTCACATAGTGTTTTTACTATGCCGGTAGCTGGTTCAGGTAGTGAGGAAGCGCTGATTGTTCGTATTCCGGCTGATTCCAGGTTTCTGACCGGTGTGTGAAAATTTTTCAGAATTACATATGCCATATCGAAAGAGGAAGAATACAAGCGTGAACAAGGCTTGTCTTCTTCGAACACCCATGTCCATTCGATGCTGTCAAAAGATTCAACCTTCACATGGGGTGGCATGAGAAATTCGTATTGCTTGGCGCCCAGGAGGGTCAAGGTTTGCTCCGGGCGCCTGTGGCTAATGGCATCGACTATGGGCAGCGTCAGAATTGTGTCACCTAGGGCTCCGGGTCTGACTAACAGTATGCTCATATACGCTTCTTGTTAAAAAGATTCGGTGACGCTCACTTTATGCAAAATGAGCGCTCAAATAGTTTCCTTCACAAAGAAGGTGGCTAGGAGTGCGAAAACGGCTGCAGCCACCAAGGCCAGTATCATTGCCGAATATGCCTCTGGCGGATAGGCTCCGCTGGCTGTCTTCGCATAGCTGTCAAGTATGCGGCCCATGACCGGTTGAAAAATGGCCCCACCCAGGAACGGGAATAGATTGATGGTTCCGACCGATGTGCCCGCAATCTCCACTGGGAAGAGTTCTTTGGTAGTGGTAAAACCGATCACAACAATAGCCGATGAAGTGACTGAGAACAGGAAAATGAAAAGGTAAAGAAAGACCTCCGGAAGCCCTCTATTAAAAAAATTGAGGAAAAGCATGAGGCATACAAGCGCGGAAGTTGAGATGATGAGCGTTTTTTTTCTGCTTTTTACCACCCTGTTCGAGAAATAACTTAAAAAGGGGCTGCCCAGAATCATTCCCACAGCGATCATGTTCAGGACTGATCCGGCGGCCGCCTTATCCATGCCGTATGTGTGCATCAGGTATGGTCCTGCCCAAAGGCCTCCAAAACCGAAGAATATTCCTGGAACAAGAAAAAACCATACAGCCAGGGGCCAAAAGTATTTTTCGGTTACGACTAATTTTGCGCCTTCCAACAATCCGATCACCTGCGTTGTCACCGCCGGTCCACCCTCGGCATTGTCTATTTGAGCAATAGACGGCCATCCCATGTCGGAAGGCCTGTTCCGAACTATGATCCAAACCAGAATAGCCATAATCAGGGTGATCAACCCGATCAGTTCGAAAGACATCCGCCACCCTATGTGATTCGTCATAAACGCAAGAGGTGTGGCTGCGGTCAGAGCACCAATCCCGCCCATTGCATTCATGATGCCCACCATGTAGGCAAACTCACTGGCTCGGAACCATTGTGACAGGACCTTCATGGCCGGAATAAAGACCATGGAGACCCCGAGTCCGACAAAAACACGGGCTAACACGGCGCCTTCGACACTCTGAGTCATGCCGAAAGCAAAACTACCGCAGGCTGCGATGACCAAAAAGATTGTAACCGTTTTCCTTGGCCCGAGAGAATCAGACAACAGTCCGGCCGGAAACTGCATAACGGCATAGGGATAAAAATATGCGGAGGCCAAAAGCCCCATGAAACCGCCGCTAGTTTGAAAGGCCGTTTGCAAATCCAGGGCCACCACGGCGGGCGATAGCCTGTGAAAGTAGACAACTACGTAAGCAGCCGCCATAATCCAGAAAATGATCCAGCGATAAGCCAAAACCTTCTGAGCCAAGTCTTTTGCCAAGTCTCCCTCCTTCAGTTACTGGTTTTTGTTAGAGGAGAATGTCCACCTGCCCCTGGCAAATGAACTTCGGTATACCCCAATTATGGTTGGAAACGATTCTAACCCCGTAAACCGGCTTCTTGCTGCAGTAGATCATGGATGTTTCAATATGATGACTTTTTTAGCGTATCACGAAAATCTCCTCAAAAACAGATAAATCAAAACATCATTTCGGAATGGGCCTTTTCCATAGAGACACATGGCTGCCTCAGGGCATGAATCAGTAAAAACGCCCATCAGCTTCTGATCAGTAATTTTCACATTAGTCATTTTTGACATAACGCATTGGCATTGATATACTATTTGCAAATATAAATTTAGTTGTCATTCTTCAACAGAGAGTTCTATGTTAAAGCCTTTTCTTCACGCTCTTCCACCTGAGGAAGTGCGAAAACTGACCAGAAAATTTGTGTCGCTGGACAGCGAAGCTGTTGACCTTGAAAACAGTTTTTCCAGAGTACTGGCGGATGATGTGCGAGCGGACCATGATCTGCCTCAGTTTAATCGGTCTACAATGGATGGATTTGCCGTCCGCTCCATTGACACTTTTGGGGCCAGTGAGTCGTCACCGGCGTTGTTCAGGCTGGTAGGCGACATAGCCATGGGGCAGGATTATCCTCACAAGCTCAAGAGGGGAGAAACTGTGCGGATCTGGACGGGAGGAGCCTTACCGCCCAACGCGGACGCCGTGGTAATGCTGGAACATGTAGAAGAGATAGACCAGGAATCGGTGGAAATTTTGAGGGCAGTGGCCCCTTTTGACAATATTGCGAGAAAAGCTGAAGATTTCAAGTCGGGAGAACTGTTGCTGGAAAAAGGCAAGAGGCTTAGGCCCGCTGATGTGGGCATGCTGGCAGCTCTAGGCCGTAGCAGGGTCTCAGTAACCAGGAAACCTCGGGTTGGCATAATTAGTTCTGGCGACGAAATAGTTGCTGTAGATGATACCCCGCCTCCTGGATGTGTGAGAGACGTGAATCGTCACTCTGTCTCGGCCTCAGTTCGTGACGCCATGGCGATCCCGATATGGCTCGGGCTGACGCCCGATTTTCTTGGGTCTATCAAGAAACTTCTAACTGAGGGTCTGGAAAAAGCGGACATCGTTGTAATATCCGGTGGAAGCTCCATGGGGAGTCGGGATTTTGTAATTGAAGCCATCAAATCCCACGTCGATTCAGAGATCATGGTTCACGGTGTGTCCGTTTCCCCTGGAAAACCATTCATTATGGCCAGAATTGGAAGTAAGCCCGTCATAGGCTTGCCGGGCCACCCTGTTTCGGCTCTGGTCTGTTTTGAACAGTTTGTCGTCCCTATCATCAGGCGATTGGAAGGAGAAGATTCAGCGCTTCCATTCCTTAAGCCCAAGGTAGAGGCGATCCTGAGTCGTAACGTCGCATCCAAAGAGGGACGGGTGGACTTTGTGAGGGTGAGATTGCACCGGTTGGGAGACGACTTGTTGGCAACACCGACACTTGGAAAGTCGGGTATGGTGTCTTCCATGACCCGTAGTAACGGTTTTTTTCAGATACCTTTGGACTGTGAAGGAATGTATAAAGGCGACAGAGTTGACGTAATTCTATTTTCTAATTGGGCTGGAGAAGAACTTGAGAAGGAATATCTATCTGGACATGAAACCTCCACAGGAGGCATTGGAACTGTTCTTGGGGCGACTCGACCCGAAAAGCTTTCCCGGTTGTGAAACCATACCGGTAAAAGATTCAATTGGTAGAGTCACTTCACAACCCGTTTTTGCGCGTCTTTCTTCACCCTATTTCCATACAGCGGCAATGGATGGTTTTGCGCTGAATTGTGAAGACACGTACGGCGCTGGTCCAGACAACCCGCTTCAGCTAGTGGTGGGGAAGAACGCTTGGGCTGTGAATACCGGTCGACCGGTTCCTAACAACACCAATGCTGTTGTCATGATTGAAAATGTCAATTTTCTTGACGATGAAAATTTTGAGATCGAGAAGGCGTTGACCCCCTGGGAGAATGTCAGAAGAGTGGGAGAGGATTTTGTGGCTTCTGAGATGATTGTGCCTAGTCATCACAAAATAACGGCTTACGAAGTAGGCGCAATTCTTTCGGCAGGCATTTCGAGAATTGAAGTAATCAAGAGGCCAAAAGTACTTTTCATCCCTTCCGGTTCCGAACTCATCTCTGCGGATGAGGCTTCCGAGATGGATCCTCCCGCTGGATCGGTGATAGAGTTCAACACAGTCATTCTTGGTGGTCTGGCGGAACAGGCCGGAGCAATTGCCGATTGCGCGCCCATAGTCAAGGATGATTATGAGTCAATCCAAGCGGCGATCATGGAAGGTGTGGACGCCGACTACAACATGGTGGTCTTAAACGCAGGATCATCCGCAGGAAGTGAAGACTACTCAGCCACTGCCATAAAATCATTGGGGGAGATCCTTGTTCACGGGGTGGCCATGATGCCGGGAAAACCCACTATTTTGGGTATTATAAAAGGCAAGCCGGTCATAGGTAATCCCGGTTACCCAGTTTCTGCAGTCCTTTCATTCGAAATGTTCGGATTGCCAGTGATTTCCAGGATGTTGGGTGTCAAAGCCTTTTCAAGACCTACAATGTCCGCTGTGGTAGCCAGGAAGATTCCATCAAAGCTGGGACGTGAGGAATTTTTCCGCGTTAAACTGGGCAAGGTAGGCGACAAGGTCATAGCGGCTCCGCTGCCAAGAGGGGCCGGGTCAATCACCACGCTTACCCGTGCTGACGGTATTTTGAGGATCCCTTCGAATGTCGAAGGAGTCGATCGTGACGCCACCGTGTCCGTAGAACTATTGAGATCGCCGGATTCCATCGAGAGGAACCTCGTCATTATCGGCAGTCATGATCTCACACTGGATGTTCTGGCGGATGAACTCATCTCATCCAACATCTTTGTGTCCTCCAGCAATGTGGGAAGTCTCGGGGGCCTTTTAGCAATCAAAAACCGATCATGTCATTTTGCCACTTCCCACCTGCTTGACGAAGAAACAGGAGAATATAATTGGTCATATATAAAGAAGTACATCCCGGATATTCCCGTAAAACTTATAAATGCAGTCCACCGTGAACAAGGACTCATGGTTCCCAAAGGAAATCCGAAAAACATCAAAGGTTTTGAAGATCTTGTCCGCAAGGATGTGACTTTTATCAATCGTCAAAAAGGGGCAGGCACCAGGGTTCTGCTTGATTATTACCTTCAGAAAATGAATCTGGACCCGTCGGAAATAAAAGGCTACTCACTCGAAGAGTACACTCACACCTCAGTGGCGGTAGCTGTTCTGTCCGGAGTGGCCGATGTAGGCATGGGCGTTATGGCGGCGGCAAAGGCTCTGGGACTCGACTTTATTCCAGTTGCCACGGAACAGTACGATCTGGTGATTCCGGAAGAATTTATGGAAGACGAAAAAATAGCGCGTATGCTGGAAGTAATACGAGGCGATTCCTTCAAGAAAAAAGTGTTGGCCTTGGGCGGTTATGGAGTTGAAATGACCGGTAAATTTGTCTAGTATGATTGATGGCGCTTCTTTAGCGACTATACAAGCTTTGTCAACATGATAGGTATGATATGGACTGGTTAGGGCCGCAGGGTTCAACCCTCAATGTAATAATGTGGGCAACGATAATCTTGGTGTTTGTGCTTGGCCTGTGGATAGTGATTCTCAACAGAATCAACCCCACCCTTGGAACAATGGACGAACCGGATGTGGTGGCGCTCGCCACTGGAAAATGCGGAGACTCCATGAAAATTTCCCTCAAGTTTGACAAGGACAGGGTGGTGGACGCCAAATATTGGACAAACGGGTGCCGTTCCAGCAATGAATGCGGAGCAGCGGCGACTCGACTGGCCTTGCATAAAACACCCGATGAAATAGTGGACATTGACTACAAGGCCATTCATGAAGAGGTCGGTGGGCTCCCGGAAGAGGATTGGCATTGCGCCACACTAGCAGCCGGTGTGCTTCAGGAATCCCTCAGAATCTACATGACTGGTGGTAGTAGGAGTCATAATTCCTGATGGCGATCCTGTCAGATTTAAAAATGTCTTATTCAGATGAATCGAGGCACAATGGGTAAGGTCTCCACTTGACCAAATGCTTTACTTTTGTTAGGTTTTGATAGGGTATTAAATCCAAATCTATTCTAAAACATTCTGGGCGCGACTTCTACGTTGCCGCCTTTTTTGTTTAGGGTAGTTTTCTATTTTGTGGGCCGTGAAAAAAATGGCTGTAAAGCGCTGAGAGGCGCTGACAATCGGTTAAGGGAGATATAGTGAACATGAGCCTGGCTAGGCGTCCAATATCGGTTGAAGGGTTCAAGAAACTCAATGAGGAAATGGACCGTTTGATAAGGATTGAACGCCCTTCAGTGATCAAAGAGATCGAAGTTGCTTTGGGACACGGTGATTTGTCTGAAAACGCCGAATACACCTATGCCAAGGAAAAGCAAGCGCTGATAGAAACCAGAATACGCGATCTTCAGGAACGACTGTCATCCTCTGAGGTTATAGATTTAAAAAACCGCGCCGTCAGTGACAGGGTCGTCTTTGGATCCACTGTCACAATTGAAGATCTTGACACTGATGATAGGAAAGTCTACCAGATTCTGGGACAAGATGAAGCTGACATTTCAAAAGGCGTATTATCGGTCGATTCTCCGGTTGGTCGAGCCCTCATAGGTAAGGAAACCGGTGATGTCGTTGAAATAAAAACACCAAACGGTATCAGAGAATGCGAAATTATTGCCGTCAAATGACGCCTCAACCATTTTGACGATGACATGAATATCAGCCAGAAATCCAGAGTATTAATCCTGTGCGATTTTGACGGCACCGTATCCACCAAGGATACCGTAAATCGGCTTATCAGGTCTCATTTGAATGATCCGGAATGGAGATTTCATGTCAAGAGATACCTGAGAGGAGATACCGGCTCCAAAGGAGTCTATGAAGCCGTGGCTCCCATGATGCGCATGAATCAGGATGACCTCGATCGATTCGTTGCAGAGCACGCCGAACTCGATCCTCATTTTCCCGAATTCCTCGACTGGGCCAAAGATCAAGAAATTGACATAAAGATTGTGTCAGACGGATTTGACGCCACAATCAACACCTTGTTCAGCAAACACGGGTTGAATGGACTGGAAATATACGCCAACACGTTAACGTTCCGTGAAAATGACCAAGTTGAAATAGGAACGCCTCACTTCAATCCCGCCTGCGGAGTATGTGGAACTTGCAAGTTGTCGGTGCTGAACCGTTTCCGTAATTCTTACGACAAGATCATATTGATAGGTGACGGGGAATCCGATCGTCACGCCGCTTCTCAAGCCGACATGGTGCTTGCCCTGAAGGATCTGTTCGTATATTGCGCCAGGAATGACATTCCCGCCATAAGAATGAAAGATTTCAGGGAGGCGGCGCCGCTTCTGACGCGCCGCGTAGAAGCAGTGGCATTTGATCTGGATGGAACCCTGATAGAGTCGATGGAGGCTATCGCAGAGGCCTTCAACTACATGTTCGCCGCTCTCGGATATCCGCTCATGACCATTGACGAGATAATCAGAAAGACGGGCATTTCCTTGATAGATTTTGTCAAATCCTTTCTCAAACCGGAAGAAGCGGAGCAGGGGATCGCCATATTCAGAGATTACTATGACACCATTTTTTTAGACAGAACCACAATGTTTCCCGGGGCAATTGAAATGCTGGAACGTCTCCAGGGACATCATAAGACCGGAGTTGTCACCAACAAACGTGGTAGATACGCTCGCATACTCGCAGATCATCTGGGGTTTTCCGAGAAGATGGAGTTTATCATCGGCGCGGAAGATGGATTTAAAGCCAAACCTCACGCAGACATGTTCATAGAATTCATGAAAACAGTCGGAGTGTCAGAAGATGAGACTGTTTATGTCGGTGACGCTCCTATCGACGTCATAGGCGCCAAGTCTGCTAAAATAGACGCTTTTGTGTTGGCCAACCGCTTCTACTCAGCCGAAGAACTGGCTTTGCACAAACCGCGCAGGGTTTTACGCGACATTTCTGAACTCCCCGAAGCATTGAAGCCACTACTCTAA
>CAZVOU010000309.1:0-47088 GCA_964628605.1 uncultured Syntrophaceae bacterium | reverse complement strand
GTGCCGGTGAATCTGGCTCATACCAAAGTTTGTAAGGACATTGAGTTGGTTTGGGACTACTACCGTGAATTATCTGATTTACGAAAGAGTTTACCCTTTGAAATAGATGGGGCGGTGGTCAAGGTGGACCCTCTGGCGGATCAACTCATCATGGGAGTTAAGACAAGATCACCGAGGTGGGCTGTGGCTTTCAAATTTGAGCCCATACAGGCCATCACCAGAATAGTGAAAATAGAAATCGGCGTAGGAAGGACCGGAACGCTGACTCCGGTGGCCATCATGGAGCCGGTTAGCGTTGGAGGGGTAACTGTCAGTCGCGCCACCTTGCACAATCAGGATGAAATTGACAGGAAGGATATACGTGAGGGAGACACCGTTATTATCCAAAGGGCCGGTGACGTCATTCCCGAAGTCGTCGAGGTTCTGAGAGACAAACGCGTTCCGGACAGCAGGCCTTACACACTGCCCGAAAAATGTCCGGCGTGTGGTTCAAATGCTGTCAGACTCGAAGGGCAGGCCGCCACGAGATGCATGAATTCATCATGCTCTGCCAGAATCAAGGAAACTCTCAAACATTTTGCTTCCAGGACCGCAATGGATATCGAGGGACTAGGCGCAAAACTCGTGGAGCAGCTTGTAGATACCGGTCTTGTGAGCACTCCGGCAGACATATACCGCCTGACTTCGGAACAACTCTCATCCCTCGACAGGATGGCAGAAAAGTCAGCTTCCAATCTCCTGAAATCAATAGAAAATTCTAAGAAGACTTCGCTGAACAAGTTCTTGTTCAGTTTGGGGATCCCGCTGGTTGGAGAATATGTGGCCAAACTTCTGGTTTCCGCTTTTGGTTCTATCGAAATAATTGCCACAAGAACGATCGATGAATTGACTGCCGTTCAGGGAATAGGGCCCGAGGTTGCTCAAAGTGTCTCACGTTTTTTCCGTGAGCCTCATAACTTGGAAATGATGCAAAATCTCATTGAGTGTGGTGTCACGGCGAAAATACCATATGAGTCATTGGCCGGAGAACCAGCCCCACTAAAGGGTAAGGTTTTTGTTTTCACCGGAAGCCTGGGAATTCCCCGGAACGATGCCAAAAGGATGGTGGAAGGCCTCGGAGCCTCTGTCTCAGGTTCAGTCAGCCGAAAGACCGATTTCGTTGTGGCCGGACTTGATCCCGGATCAAAAATTGACAAGGCGGCTCAACTGGGCCTTAAGATTCTGTCGGAAGATGAATTCCTCCAGATGTGCGAGTCCTGATCCAAAAGGCATTCCGGATGTTCGCCGATACGGTAATAGACAAAGGAACATCAATCTTCCGGAATGTTTGACTTCATACATTTTGAAGCGGAGTATCCAATGGCCTCTACAATAAGACGCAGAGTTGTGGTTCAGGGAAGGGTGCAAGGGGTCAACTTTCGTTATCATGCCAGGTCCGCCGCCAGAAAAATGGGCGCCAAAGGCTGGGTGGCAAATCGCTCGGATGGAGCGGTCGAGGCAGTGGTCGAGGGGACCTCGGAAGCGGTGCAGTCAGTGCTCTCGTGGTTCAGAAAGGGCTCACCCTTCAGTAGAGTGGATGACATCAAAATCACCGAGGAAAATCCTTCCGGAGAGTTTGATGACTTTGAGATCACATTTGATAATTGGGAGTTTCGGCGTGGTAGATAGAATCGACTTGTTAAAGGTAACCATCCTCGGTGTGTTTTTTATCATGATGTCCCAAGCAAACTGTTTTGCCCAGTCACAGAGCCAAGCTATGATCATTGATCTGCTCTTGGGAGAGCCGGTTCCATTTGATCAAGCCCTGGATGATATGGCAAAGACCCGAATAATTTATTTGGGTGAACACCATACAATCGCTCGTCACCACAAGCTTCAACTCGATGTAATCAGAGGTCTTGCCCAAAGAGGATTGTCGTTGTCTGTCGGACTGGAAATGTTCTCAACCGAACAGCAGGCCACGCTAGATGAGTGGAGTAATTCACAATGGGATATTGGGGAGCTTGCGCGCAGACTGGGGCCTGAACGTTGGACCAATCTTCAGGATTACGCGGAGATACTAAAGTTCGCCAGGGAAATCAAAGCTCCCATTTTAGGCCTCAACGCAGCGGACGCTCTGGTCAGAAAAGTTGCCAGGGAAGGGCTTGACGGTCTCTCTGACATAGAACGTCAAAGCATTCCATCTGATGTTGGAGACATTAATCCGCAGTATGAAAGGCTGCTACGACTCAAACTGAGGGTTCACAAATCATTCCAGGACAAGAAGCTGGAAAAAATTATTCTTGCGCAGGCTGTTAGGGATTCCGTCATGTCAGGAACAATTGTCGATTTTCTGTCTTCGACCGCCGGAGCCGGAAAATGTATCGTGGTCATAGCGGGAAGTGGTCATTTGAACTATGGCTTCGGCATCCCGGAGAGGGTAGAGCGTAGAATCAATCTTGCTCACAGGATCATGTTACCCTCAGAAAGCGGAGAGTTGGTTTTGTCGGAACAGGAACTGCGTCATGCTGCCCCAATTGAAATAACGCATGAGGATCTCGGTTTCATCAAAACCAGGATTGCCTCTTACCTGAGTGTTCTCCCCCTTCCAGAGGAGGACAAGCATCTTGAAACAGAAATGTTGCAAGCCCGAATAAAGTAGATGTAGTCATGAGGATATAGTAAAAAGATTCGTGGACATGAGTGAACAACGCAAAGAATATTGATTTGAAAAGAATTATGGAGCTTATTTATGTCAAATTATGAAGAGACGGCCTGGCTTCCCGGAATGCTGACAACCGCCGTCGGCAGTATGCCTCATTTAAATCCTCAGGAGGCTGTAGATCTCATTCTGGGATCTCTCGAAAACGCCCCTCACGCTCCCCAGCTGTCCAGATCGGATCCCCGGGAGCAGATGTGGATACAATTTTCTGAGAATCTGCCCAGGTTCAAAGTCGATGTCCAAAACCTTTCATACTTTTTTGACACATCAGGGGCTCCTGAATCAGATGTGGAGACTTTCTATTCGAGGTACCTGGAAGTAATGGAAGGGGCCTCTGCGGACGATTTCATGGTAACTCCGGAATACGGAAGAGGAATACATGTGTTGTTGGAACGTCTGGCGCTTTCCGGACAGAAAAGGAAATTCATCAAGGTCCAGGTTACCGGACCCTTGAGCTTTGCACTCACTGTAACCGATGAAAATCGCAAGCCGATATTTTATCATCCGCTGTTCAAGGACGTGGCCGTCAAGGCTATGGGACTCAAAGCTATCTGGCTTATTGAACAATTTTCTCCTTATGCCGACAAGATCATAGTGTTTCTGGATGAGCCGAGTCTGAGCGCGTATGGATCCTCGGCGTTCCTGGGCGTTTCCGCTTCTGATGTTATAGAGGCGCTTGATGATGTGATTTCAATGATCAGTTCCAGAGGCGCTATGACTGCAGTTCATTGCTGTGGAAATACCGATTGGGGGCTGTTGATGGATACCTCTGTGAGGTCCATAAACTTTGATGCCGTCGACTTCATGGATACTATGGCAATTTACCCACATAAACTGAACGAATTTCTCTCAAAAGGCGGAACCCTGGCTTGGGGCGCAGTCGCCAATACTCCCCTGGTTATGCAAGAAAACGCCGATACAGTCATTCAAAGAATCAGGAATGGGGTTGAACTGCTGGCATCCAAAGGGGTTTCCCGTAATTTGCTCACCCAAAAACTGATGATTACGCCTGCTTGCGGATGCGCAGGACTGAAAGTTTCTGAAACCGAACAGGTCTACAGAATCATGAAGGATTTGGACTCCAGAAGCATATCAGACATATTCTGAAAGTTTATGCGCCGTGTAGTAATTTGACCTGGTTATCAAGCCCTTGGAGACTTTAGCCAGGCATGAACCAGTATGAATCGTTATAAGTCGAGAAAGGATTTATTATGGGTATAAGATTGGCAGTGGCAGGCAAAGGTGGGGTTGGAAAAACATCAATAACCGCGTTGATCATCAAAGCGCTTGCTGAAGCGGGACAAAAGCCCCTCCTGGCCATTGACGCGGATTCCAATTCGAATTTGCATGAAGTCCTTGGTGTCAGAGAACCCAAGAGCGTAGGTTGCATTCGCGAGGATGCCCGCAAGATGGGTGAGGACATTCCTGGAGGAATGACCAGAGACAGATTCATGGACTATCAGATTCAAGCTTCTCTCGAGGAAACCAAGGATCTGGACTTTCTGTCAATGGGGAGACCTGAAGGCCCCGGATGCTACTGCATGGCAAACAACATATTGAGAGACGTGATTTCACGCCTGACTGGCAATTATGTTTTTGTGGTCATAGACAACGAAGCCGGCATGGAACATCTTTCCAGAAGAACCGAAGAAGAAGTCGATCATCTTTTCATTGTTTCTGACGCGTCACCAAGGGCTCTCCGGACTATCGGCAGAATCATCGAGTTGATTAACGAGATGGAAGGACGTATTCATAATCAGCATATTGTCCTGAGTCGCGTGAAAGGCTCTATTGATGATTTACCCGAAAGTACCCGCAAGGAAATAGACGCATTGCCTCAAAAGCCTGAGGCCATCATTCCATATGACGAGGCGCTTATAGATCTTGATCTGGCTGGTGAACCACTGATTCGAATCGATTCGAATGCGGCGTCTTATGTCGCTGTGAGAGATATGCTCAAGAGATTGGGAATACTCAAATGACATATGGACATTGATGCCTTTCCAGCAGGACATCTCCCAAACCGACAACTTTGGCCACAACTTGATTTTGATTGGAAGGCCCAATTTTAGAGGTCAAAGATCCTGCGATGCGCTTGGTATTTGAAGTTGCTGTCCGATATTAATGATTAATGTGCTGATGACGCTTCCTGCCTTATGGAAGCGTCATCAGCCTCCGTGATTCTTACGCCGCCGATCAATCCATACCCCCTCATCCATTAATGGCATTTTCTTAGAAATTGAGGCCCCACTTGTTTTTTCATCCTACCGATAGATACGGAACAAAAAGCTGATATTTGTGTCCAAATATAACATAGAATATTAATAAATTATCATAACATGTTTTAATAACGGTAAAACTTGACTTGATGTTCAAATTGGACTATTTGTTGGTCGATTCAGAGAAAGGGGATTAAGCGTATGATAGAGGCATTTTCAGCAAATTTAGCCGGATCTGGCCCCACTGATCAGAGCATTTGGGCGATCATAACGGGAGCGGGCTGGGTGGTTAAGGGCGTCATGCTCACATTGCTGGCCTTTTCGATAGTATGTTGGGGGATAATTTTGACGAAGGCGATTGCTTTGTCCAGGGCAAGGAAACATACACAGCTATTCTTTGACGCATTTCGGGAATCTCGAAAGTTCTCATTGTTGTACGCGGAGGCCAAACAGTTTACGTTCAGCCCGTTGGCGCACGTTTTTAAAGCCGGCTACGCTGAGTTGACCAGAATATCCAAGATTCAGTCTGCAGCGCAAAAAGCGACACTGGACGCGGGCGGTGAACCGGAATATGAACGCACCGGCATGGACAACATAACGCGATCCCTTCAGCAAGCGGTGACAGCGGAGAGAGCAAGGCTTGAGAGGGGAGTGAACTTTCTGGCGACTACTGGCTCTTCAGCGCCCTTTATCGGCCTGTTTGGAACTGTCTGGGGGATCATGGAATCCTTTCGGAGCATCGGAGTTATGAAAAGCGCATCATTGGCGGTTGTGGCCCCAGGTATAGCCGAGGCGCTCATCGCCACTGCTGCCGGTTTGGCTGCCGCTATACCTGCTGTCGTTTTTTACAATTATTTTCTGAGCCGGATTAACACAATTTCCACGGAAATGGACAATTTTGCCTCGGAACTCATAAACATTATCGAAAGGGTTTACTGGAAGAGAAAATAGATCCGGGAAAGACCGGGTCAGGGAGTTTAGAATGGCCTTTAGCATGAACAGACAGTCTCGAACCCCAATGGCTGACATTAACGTGACGCCACTGGTAGACGTAATGCTCGTTCTGTTGATTATATTTATGGTGACGGCTCCAATGATGCAAGAAGGAGTTTCAGTAGAGTTGCCCCAAGCAAAAGGAACTCCTCTGGACAAAGTTCAACAAAATGACGAGATAATCATATCGGTGGGCGGAAACAACGAAATATTCGTGAATGAAAAGAAAACCACTGAAAATCAGTTGGCCGACGTGGTTCTTCAGTCATTAAAGGAAAGACCAGGCCGCGAGGTTTTCCTAAGAGCCGACAAATCCGTTCAATACGGAATGGTAGTGAGAATAATGGGTAACCTTAAAACGGCCGGCGTGGCCAATCTGGGTATGATAACAACTCCGCAAGAGGATTCCGCCGGGGCAAGATGATTTCGGAGCTTCTGAAAAAAGAGCGCATGGCTTCCAACTCAATGATGCTGGCCTCCATAGGTCTGCATTTGGCGGCTCTAATTACAATCATAATTATGTCCTATTCCTTTTCGAGCCCAACAAAGATAGTCGGTCCCGTTGTCTCAAATGTAAAACTTGTGGAATCAGGGGCATCGAGAGTAGAGCTGGCCAGACCTGAGACTCCAATGGCGGAACCTTCGATAATCCCCCTTACCCGGGAGTTTGCCGAACCGGCGACCGCTCACACCCCAAACCAGGAACGGCTGACATCTTCTTTCTCTGAAGCCAAACCAGCCCCTAATCTTCAGCTCCAGAAAAGAAAGAAACCAACCCAGAGAATACCTGAAACAAAGACTGTTACGAATAAGAAGACGCCGGCCCCCAAGGAGCCTGATAACTCAAAATATCTGGAAAACAGGCTCTCTGAATTGCGTTCCAAGATGCGGGAAAAAAGCAGTGAAGCGCGTCCATCGGAAAATTCTCTTACAAGCCAGGCCGGCTCGTCTTCAAAAGCTGGCGCATCGCAAGCTGATGCAGAGTTGTTGCGGTGGTTCGAGCTGGTTAAAAACAGGGTGAACACTCACTGGTCACTATTGGGCGATCAGACGAAGCTGGACAAGATTACCGTCGTTGGTGTCCAGATTACGGAAGATGGAAAACTGGTAGATGCCTCTATTGATTCAAGCTCCGGAGACAAGCTTTTCGACAATTCCGCTCTCAGGGCGGTATTTCATGCGGCTCCATTTCCTCCTATTCCTCATGAAGTAGTCGAAAAGATTAAACAGTCCGGAGGCTTGGCTCTACGATTCACGCCAGGCGGCATGCAGTGATAAAGAGTTCCTCTCACAGTCCTCTTGATGGGCTTACCATAATTGAAATCCCCAAACAGAACATGAAAAAAAATATTCTGGAAAACTCAACGCCGGTCAGGCCCTTAAAATGGATGATCACTCTCCTTGGGGTCACCCTTATACTCTTATATGCTCCATTCGTTTCAGCAAAATTGATGATTGATGTCGATAATCCCAATCTAATGAAAATGCCAATAGCCATAGCTGATTTTGTCTCGGAATCAAGCGGGGCTGTAAACGGAAAAGACCTGGCAGCGATAGTAAAAAACGATCTGTATATGACTGGAATATTCCAGATAGTCGAATGTAGCCTGTCTTCAGCCATGACACCGGGACTCGAGCCCAATTTTGACTATTTGACACAATTAGGCGTTCAAGCCTTTATCTCAGGAAATTATCAGGTCCAGGGAGACCAACTCACCATAGAAGCCAGGCTTTACGATGTAGGACTTCGAAAGCTGGAAATGGGGAAACGTTTTACCGCCAAACTGAACGATCATCGCAGAATGATACACCTCTTCAACGATCGTGTCCTGGAGAAGCTGACGGGAATACCGGGGAGCTTTTCCGGAAAGATCGCGTTTGCCGGTGACTCCCAATCAAGAGAAATTTACTCGATGGATTACGACGGCCACAATCTCCAGCAACTGACAAGAAACGGCACAATAAACGTTTCTCCTGACTGGGCCCCAGATGGTAACAGCCTCATATTCACTTCATATATGAACAGAAATCCAGGCCTCTGGTGGCTTGAGTTACCATCCACGCAATACAGGCCTGTCTCAACAAGACCAGGGCTTAATGCTTCTGGAAGATTCTCTCCTGATGGTAATTTCATAGCGTTATCTATAAGTATTAAATCAATACCTAAGATATTTATTATAAATACCCGAGGTGACATATTAAAACAATTGACTAATGGCCGGGGAAATGATATCTCTCCCACATGGTCGCCGGATGCGTCTACGATAGCATATGTGTCCGATCAAGCCGGTGCTCCGCAGATATACCTAATTCCGGTGAATGGCGGAGAAAGCAGGCGACTGACATTTGTCAGCAATTACAACACGGATCCGGATTGGTCGCCGCGAGGTGAACAAATAGCGTTTACAGCTCGAATTGATGGTCGGTTTCAGATATGCGCCATCAAGGTGGACGGCTCAGATTTCAGAGTTCTGACCACTCAGGGGTCTAATCAGGAGCCGGCGTGGTCACCGGATGGACGGCTAATTACATTCACATCGAATCGAGACGGCGGGAAACGTATTTATGTGATGGATGCAAAAGGCGCAATCCAGGTCCCTGTATCCCCGGTATTGGGGAAAAATCCGGCATGGTCTCGCAATAATGCTCGCTGAGAATATGTGGCGAGACGATAGGAGAAGCGGATGCGAACCCGTTTTATGATGTGTTTGGTCATAAGTATGGCTCTGGTAGTTTTACTGATGGGCGGGTGCGCCAAAAAGGTGGTAAAGCAGGAGGAAGGGCCTGTCGTTCCCGGCTACGGGGTCGGTCAAATCTCTGAAGCTGACGCCCACGGAGTGCAAACGAGCCTAAAATTAGTACACTTTGACTTTGACAAATACGCATTGAGTCCGGAGGCCCAGTCTGCGGCGCAATATAATAGCGAAATACTGAAAAGGTATCCTAATGTTGCTATAATAATAGAGGGCCACTGTGATGAGCGAGGCACTCCCGAATACAACCTTGCTCTCGGAGAGAGAAGGGCAGGCGCCGTGGCAGAATATCTGTCAACTTTAGGTGTGGCGCCGAACCGTATTTCCACGGTTTCATTCGGATGTGAACTCCCGTTGGATCCAGCTCATAATGAAGAAGCGTGGGCTAAAAACCGTAGGGCCTATTTCAGGGTAGGTAAATAGGACGCCGTGTTACTTTAAGGGCGTCGCATGGGATGATCTATTCGGGAATGCCAATTCAATGAATAAAAAGCTCCTAATAATAATTCCGGCCGCTGCCATCCTTACATCGGGATGTTTGACTAGAACTTCCAGTCCAACGTTACCCTATGTCCAGCCGGCCAATTCGGCTGGAGCCCAGGAACAGGCGACAACTCAGGTTGCGAGCAGGATTCAGGACCTAGAAACAGAAATTCAGCGCTTGAGAGACAAACTCGAGAGGATTCAGTCCGTCAATCCACAAGATGGAAACATACGTGATTTATCTGAACGAGTGAACCAACTAGAAAAGCAAATGGGCATCGAATCCTCAAAAAGAGCGGGAACATCTGACACATTTCCAAATCCGGCCGGTTCCGGAGCAGGAACAACAAGAACCTCGACCAGAGAGGAATTGGGGGCCAGGAAGGCGACTAACGCAGTGCTGGACAACTCAGACGACGCTGGTGAGTTGAGGAATCCTGCCACGAGCCCTGAGGAAAAATCCTACAGACAGGCCTACTCTTCATTAAAAGGCGGTTCACTTGAACAGGCCGTCACGCAATTCGAGGATTTCCTGAAGAAATACCCTAAATCGCAATTTGCCCCTAGCGCGATCTATTGGCTAGGGGAAGCAAGACTGGAACAAGGGCGATTTGACGAAGCGGTGCTGCAGTTTGACCGAGTGATCAAGGAACATCCAGGATCCAAGAAAGAGTTGAGCGCTCTGTTCAAACAAGGGCAGGCGTTTGAAAAGATGGGAGACCTCAAATCCGCAAAAATAATATTTCAGAAAATAGTCAAAGATAATCCGCATACAACTCAGGGGCGTTTAGCTGCCGGTCGCCTGAAAAACATCGCAACTTCAGACTAGAATAAAAAAGGCGCAATCAGCGCCTTTTTTGTTTCCTAATCACATGAAATTACTTATTGATAACCGCCCTGCATTCCGGGATACCCCTGAGGAGCCTGCCCCATGGGTGCATACTGTTGTTGCTGAGGTGGAACCTGATAAACAGGCTGAGCCTGAGGTTGGGTGGGGTATTGCATAGGTTGTTGGTACTGTTGTTGAGGGGCCGCTCCATACTGCTGAGGGGCTTGCTGCTGTTGTGCTCCAGGAGCATAACCCTGATAGCCGTAACTCCCGGGTTGCTGTTGTCCATACCCGCCGGATTGCCCACCAGGATAGAAATTAACTGACGCCTCCGGCTGCATGACCTGTTGTTGCTGGCCCTGCTGTTGCTGCTGACCAGTAGAAGCCGGTCCAGAATAGTACGGATTGAAAGTGTAAACAGGATTGCCGGACCACCACGCCCTTAAATCGCCGACTGCCGAGTTGTCAATAGCGTCACGGCTGCCGGAGCCCGAAAAAAAATAATCCAGGAAAGCGTGTGAAGGCGCAACAGAAAGCATCAGCAACGCCGGGATAATGATTAGAACCCATTTGGTCATGCGTTGGTATCTCCAGTGTTTTTTGTCCCTTACATAACTCAATTATACCCTGATAAAGTTCACGAGTCAAGGTGACCATGGGGGAGTAACAAACCGCAAAGAAAAGGTGAAGTTTGTGTTTAAACTGTCGGAAAGAATAGTGTTGAAGAAGTAGCGCTAACGAAACGCTGGTTAAGAAACAGAGGAAAGGATAGGCATTGGTTTTACTGCATTGACACTCTGGATTCAGCGGTGGTCCCGCTGGAAACCATGATGCCCCTCAGTGCGTGAAGCCGTTCTTGGGCGAGTCGTGAGAATCTTTCGTTCAAAGGAACCGGAACGGTCCTGATGCTTTGAGCCATCTTGACGTTCAGTGGGTTCACATGTTTGTTGTTTACAAGAAGTTGAAAATCAAGATGAGCGCCGGTAGCCAAACCGGTCATCCCGACCGATCCGATTCTCTGCCTCTGTTTTACTCTCTGGCCCTTGGCTACGAAAATACGGTGGAGGTGACCATAACGGCTTTCGTAGCCATTATCGTGACGTATACATACATAATTACCGTACCCGTTTTGCCAGCCCGCAAACATGACAACACCACTGGAGATTGACCAAACCGGCGTGCCTTGAGCTGCGCCGTAATCAACCCCGTTGTGTTTGCGCCATACTCTCAAAACTGGATGATAGCGACGCCCATATCGTGAAGTCACCCGTATCACACTCAATGGAGAACGAAGGAAGTTCTTTTTCAGTTCAAGTCCCTTGGCGTCGTAATACTCATTATTGAAAAGCACCGCCGTTTTGGTTCCGGTTTTTTTGCCCTCGTAGACGGCGCATAGTATCCTGCCATAACCCGATGGACGATCATCGGCATAGCGTCGTTCAAACAAAACCTTACAGACATCACCTTTGAAAGATTCAGATTGAAAATCAATGTCCCATCTGAAGAGGTTACTCAGCTTGAGAGCTAATTCCGAGCCTTCTCCGGTATTTAATACCGACTCTGTCAATGTCCCTGAAATCTCAAAAGAAATTGTTTCGGTTTTGAAATCCAGCACAACTTCTTCTTTCCAGCAACGTAGCCCGTTTTCATCAAGAGCGGCATGAAAAACATGGGCCGCTTCGAGTTCCAACGCCGCCTGGAGAAATTTACCCTCTCGATCCACAGTAATGCTATACCTCTTTCCCACCTGAAGAGGAGCGCTGTGATCGAAAGGAATTTCAAGGCTCTGTTCTATGGTTGAGGCAAAGGAGTGGGCCAATTTCTCAGCCATATTCTCATCTGCGAGATTGTCGATCAGAAGGGAATAAAGACTATCTCCAGGGCCTGTCACGTCTGTGATTTCCTGCGAGCCGCCAAGGGTGTTGTCTGCGACTTTTTGGGGTTGTGAATCGGTGTTTATGGCGCAGGAAGCGGGAATGTCCGTGGCTGACTTGTCGGAATCGCTATGGTTGTCCAAGCTGAAAAGAGAGCTATATTGAAAATTTGTGAGATATAGTATTGCTGGAATAGACAATGAAAAAATTACGGCCAAGCATAGAACCCGCAATATTGTCCACTTGCGGTACCGAGAATAGGATGAGTTATTTTTGGCGTTCAATCTCAAAGTCCCTATCCACTCCTCTAGCTTAATGCCTATCATGAAAGCGGTTTAAAGTCAATCCGAAAATAACTGCCTTAGGGATAGCGTTCTAGGCCGACGAACCGGAACAAAGAATTTACGTAATTGTCTAAAATGGGGAAAAGCGAAGGACCAAATTAATTGTTTCCGTGCTGGCATATCACCGTGACCCAAGCCCGCAATTGAACGGAGGATGACATGAATGCTATTAGACGAACATGGCTGGATGAAAATGCGGTGACGTGTAGGGTGTTCAAGGGGCGCTGGAACATTCGCCACTGTTTGAGAATGTATTTTGAGATAAGCGATCTGAAGATAGAGATGGCGACTCGTGGCGGAGGTAAAGTTACGAAGTATCAGTCATCTTATAATCCCTGCCGAAGATGCAAGGTATTGACTAAGCGACTCAAGGAAATCCCTATGGACGCTGGCTCTTCGCCTAGCTTCAATAAAAAAACTGTCAGTGAAGCCATGGTCTTCTGAGAGGAGCTTGAAGCGTTTTTCAGAATCGCCCAGCTTGGCTTTGTCGGTATTTCATAACATCTGCCATAGGGCCCTTGTTTGTTTGTTCTTGCCTGATGACTCCAGTGTCGATATTCTATTTAGACTATTATGTTACGTATCCCCTGGCCCTTCTAAGGTTTCAGGGAATTCGCCAACAAGAATCTTTACGGGGTGTCTCATTTCCATGGACAAATCTCTCACGTTTGAACAAGGTCCGATCAGGCCTCCCAGCGAGGCCGGGAGTCTACTGATAAGGGTCACACGCAACTGCCCCTGGAACCGTTGTGTTTTTTGCGGGACTTACAAGAACAAAAAGTTCTCGAGACGTTCCGTTGAAGAAGTGAAAGCGGACATAGACTCAGCTCGCGCCATTCATGATGAAATTCTCAATTACTCATTGGAAAATGGGTACGGCGGGGAACTGACCCATGGGGTGCTTCGACACGTTCTGGAGAATAATAGTCTGCCCGATTCTTACAGGTCCGTTGCTTATTGGCTTGCATCAGGGGGTGAAACCGTCTTCCTTCAGGATGCAAATTCGATAATGCTGTCAACTGATTCTCTGGTTAAAATTCTCAACCATATTAGGTTCAGATTTCCCCAGGTTACCAGAGTGACGTCCTACGCCAGGGCCTCATCCCTGACATCGAAGTCTGTCGATGATTTCATGAGATTGAGGGAATGTGGCTTGTCCCGGTTGCACGTCGGGATGGAATCCGGTTCGGATAAAGTTCTGGAAATGATCCGGAAAGGGGCCAAAGCTCAACATCTCATCGATGGTGGCAGAAACGCAGTAGCTGCAGGAATATCGGTCTGTCTCTATGTTATGCCGGGAATAGGAGGCGTTGCCCTGTCAAATGATCACACCAGGGAATCGGCTCGTGTAATCAACGCTATTGATCCCAAATATGTAAGATTCAGGTCGCTCTACATCAGAAGAAGCAGTGAATTGATGGACATGGAGACTAGGGGAGAATTCCAGGCTCCGGATGAAGACTCGATGGTTCGTGAGATTCGCGACATCATAGAACGACTTGAAGGAATAAACACCACAATTGTCAGTGACCACATTCTGAATTTGCTGGAAGAGGTGAATGGCAAACTACCCGAGGAAAAAGAGAAGATTTTGTCGGTGATTGACCGTTATCTAAACATGCCGGAGGATGACCGACTTCTGTTTCAACTGGGAAGACGAGGGGGCGCTCTCAGTGACTTGGATGAAATGAATGATCCGGTGGTGAAATCAAAACTTCTCTCGGCTAAACTTCATATTGAGAGGGAAATGCCCGGAGGAGTTACAGAATATATTCAGGCAATAAAAAAGAGGTTTGTCTGAGTTCCGGACATGGTGAGAAAAAACAGCCCCCATGTTTCGGGCATGGAGGCTGTTTATAGACTGAGGGACTGCCCGATTAGTTTTTGAGGGCTGCTGTCTCCTGAGCCGGTCGTTCATTGTCCTGCTTGAATTTCCTGACCGTGACGTCCGATTTTAGCCATTCAAGCGCTTTCTTGACTACAATGTCCTTTTCCAGATCGGCCTTGTTTTCTTTGAGAAATCTGCTCTTTTTGTCCTTTTTCTTGTCGGGCTTGGATTCAGCTTCCAACTCTTCTTCTTCCTGTTTTTGCACTTCCTGCTTCATATCCAGATCGGGCTGAATTCCGGTCTTTTGAATGTGTCTGCCTTTGGGGGTATAATAATATGCGGTTGTCAGTCTCAGACCCGACCCGTTGTCCAGTGGAATTATGGTCTGGACGGATGCCTTTCCAAAAGATTTTGTGCCAAGTATTATCGCTCGATCATGGTCCTGAAGAGCGCCTGCAACTATCTCGGATGCGCTGGCGCTGCCTTCATTGATCAACACCGCAACCTTGAATTTGTAGTTCTTTCCACTTTGTGAGGCCCTGAACTCCATTCGCTGGTCTTTCACTCTGCCGTCTGTATAGACTATCAGTCCCTTTGGAATGAACAGATTCGTGACCTTAACCGCTTGGTCCAGAAGACCGCCCGGATTGTTACGAAGGTCCAGAACTAAACCCTTGATCTTTTCGTCATCCCCCATTTCTTTGATTGCCTGTATCAGGTCGGCGTCTGTAGTTTCCTGAAAGTTGACCAGTTTTATGTAGGCGTAACCGGGTTCAAGCGTTTCTTTCTTTACTGAATGGACATGTATGATGTCCCGTGTAAGTGTGAAATCTTTAAACTTCGTCCAACCTTCCCGCATTATAGTTACAGTAACCTTGGTTCCCTTTGGTCCTCTCATTTGCTGAACGGCATTATGCAACGTAATACTCTTGGTGGATTCTCCGTTGATTTTAATGATTTTATCACCCGGTTTGATGCCGGCCTTGAATGCGGGTGTGTCCTCAATAGGAGACACCACGGTTAGCACTCCTCCATCCAGGGTTATTTCTATTCCCAGGCCTCCGAATTCGCCTTTGGTCTCAACCTGGAGTTCCTTGAACATCTCCTCGGTCAAGAAGGACGAGTGAGGATCGAGAGACTGCAGCATTCCTGTTATGGCGCCCTGAATCAATTCTTTGTCGGCGACGTCCTTGACATAATTCTTTCTCACGATTTCCATGACCTGCCTGAACATTTTCAGTTCACGGTAATCAGGTGATTTCGAAACAGGATCGGCCGAAAAGGCGTTAAATGCTATGAGCGAGACAAAAATGCTTGAAAAAATTAGGGCGTTAAGTATCTTAATCCTTTTACTGAACATCGTCTTTCCTCTACCGGGGTTTTCGTAACTTTATTTCCAGACCAGCGTCCAAAGGCGCTCCATACGTTAGCACAGATACAGAATCATCGAAAGCTTACAAGGATATCAAAATGGCAGATTCAGTCAACCGGTTGAAATTCAGAGTCGATTTTCGTCTAATTCCCCCTGTGGCTTTATCCATGTTGCTGGGCTCATGGATCATAGTCATGGAGAGTCATACCGATCGTTTTTTGTTCCTTATTATAATACTTGCGCCATTTTATTACTTGGGCGCGGAGATATTGGCAAGGAAAATATTCGTTGATTCATCAGGCCTTGTGATAAAAAAATTGTTGAGGACTACCCAAATTTCCTGGGCAGACATTTCATATATCGACTCGCTTAGATCAGGTCGAAAGGTTTTTCTGATAATTGAATGCGGTTCCTACAAGCCCGCGCTCCTCACAAACACGTTGGGGCAGTTTCCAGCTCTTGTTCAAAGTATAATTCAGCGTCTTCCTCCGGACAAGGTTTCAGACAGCGCAATCGAACTCGCAAATAATGTCCCTAACAAGTACGGCCCTATGATTCAGGCGTGGGCCGTGTGTCTGATGTTGGGCGCTATTTTGTTGGGTAAACTACTTGGATATGCGTAAGCGACGGATGCCTCAACCAGCGCCAGAAGTGGGGTGGGATAATTTGTTCCGTCTAACCATCTCATTTTAAGGGTTTCCTAAGGCGAGATTCTTGTGAGAGGCTCATGGATGAATCATCTTGACAGCCCAGTCGCTGGACGATAAGTTTCCAATCCAATCTTACAATATTAAAGAGCAACAAAATGAAAATAGTGCCCCTGGCCAGCGGTAGTAGTGGAAATTCGTATTTGATTCGTCAGGGGGACCAATCCATGCTCGTTGACGCGGGACTAACCTGTAAACAACTGTTGTTGAGATTTGAGCGTGTAAACGAGGACCCGCAGCGCCTAAAAGGTATCATAGTCTCTCATGCTCATTCCGACCATATAAAGGGTGTCGGTGTCTTATCCCGTAAATTCAACGTTCCGGTTCACCTGAACCGAGGCACTTGGACGGCCGCCAACAGCGCTTTGGGAAAGATATCCGAGGTTCAGATTTTTGAGACGGGTAAACCATTTGAACTGGGCTGTTTCAGGATTCATCCTTTTTCTGTCCCACATGATTGCGCTGAGCCTGTGGGTTTTAGAATCTCATGCGGGTCTGCGCGTGTGGGGATAGCCACGGACCTGGGTGTTCCGACCACATTAGTTGCAAACCTCCTCTCCGATCTTCAGGCCGTAGTTCTGGAAAGTAATCACGACCCCGACATGCTAATGGACGGGCCATATCCTTGGGATTTAAAGCAGAGGGTGAAAAGTCGTTTAGGCCATCTCTCGAATCATCAAAGCGCCCAACTTTTGCAGAGAATCATCAATGACGGACTCAAGATTGTGATCCTTGCCCACATGTCCGAAACAAACAACAATGCGGAACTAGCGCTGAAAACCGCAAGGAAAAGCGTTCCAGCATTTATTGAACAATGTGGACGAATAGTTTGCGCACTTCAGGACGAAGTCGGTCCCGAAATAGAATTGTGACAAAGGCGTACCACCAGTTTGTGAGGCATTTTGTAAAATCAGTTCGGTGAGAATTCATCGAGGCTCTTTCAAATATAAACAGCGACGCTGAAACCATTTAACAGCGCCAATCAGGAGGCTGATTCACATGAGTTTTTTGGTCAAATCCGTTTCTTCCAACATTGCAACAGTGACTCTGAGCCGAGGCAAAGTCAATCCGATAAATGAGCAAATGACTGAGGAGTTGGCTGACTGTCTTCGTGAATTTTCACAGGATAGAAGTGTCAGGGCACTAATCATCACCGGAAATCCGGTCTTTTTTTCTTTCGGTCTCGATATACCTGAATTCCTGGGGTACTCCAAAACCGATTTCACCCGATTTGTCACAAGGTTTGCTGATCTTTACACTGAGCTATTCATGTTTCCGAAACCTGTTGTCGGCGCCTTGAGTGGCCACACCATAGCAGGTGGGTTCATGCTCGCCACATGTTGTGACTACAGGATCATGGTGTCTGGAAAGTCGAGAATCAGTTTGAACGAGATCACTTTCGGCTCTTCTCTGTTCCCCGGTAGCGTCGAGATGATGAAATACTGTGTGGGCCAACGCAACGCCGAAATAATTGCCATGACAGGCGCCATGTACAGCGCAGAGGAAGCCAAAGCCATGGGGCTAGTCGATGAAGTGTGTGGTACGAACAATTTGATGGAACAGGCAGAGAAAGCAGCCGCCGGCTTAGCCGCCCTGTACGGACCGGCTTCTGAAAGCATCAAAAAATTGCTACGAACAGATACGGCGGAATTGATGAAAATCAAGGATGAGCGTTACAGGGAAGAAATGGTAGACATCTGGTATTCCAATGAAACCTGGGAAAGACTCAAACAAATAAAAATACACCGATAACTCAGTCCCAGGCATAGCATGTTTTAGAAGCCATGCCAGAGAACACAATAACTTCTTCCTGCATAATAAAAGAAAAAACCGGCATAAATAGCCGGTTTTTTTATTGATAATCTTGGAGGCGGCTGGCGGATTTGAACCGCCGTATAACGGTTTTGCAGACCGTCGCCTTACCACTTGGCTAAGCCGCCTTGGTAAGAAAGAAACAATAGAATATTTAAATTCTGTTTGTCAACATGGTAAGCCTCAATATTTGCAATTTTCTTCCGACAATCAAACGATCAGGGGCCTAGGAATTTTTGAGGAACTATGTTAATTTCCTTTTCATAAGGATAGAAGAACCGCCAGTAACCCCTATATGTTGAGGAATTTACATGAAAAAGCTGTACATAGCGCTGTTTTGTCTTTTGTTGTTAGGGGGGACCCCTTTGACTGTCACCCCCATGTTTGACGAGGTGGATTGCTGCATCAAGGACTGCTCTTGAGTAAAAAAGAAACCGCACTGTATTCGCACATCAGCTTCTGATTGCGCGCAGCAACGCGGTGAAGCAGTCGTGGACTGCATCGTATGTAACTAGACCGTATGAAAAGCGATGGCGATCTTGACTCTCGTAACAAAGATTCAAGATCGCCGGCGTCACCATATCATGAACACCCGCTTGTAGCCCCACAGTTGAGGCATTTATAACAGGACCCGCTTCTGGTCATTATAGATCCGCATTCAAAACACGCAGGAGCGTCGGATTGTGGTTTGAAGGCATGTCCGGCCCCCTTGGAAGGTGTCGGTTTGCTGGGTATAGCGGGAAGTGGCGCAACGTAAGGAGTGTTTAACCCATCCTGACTGATTTCAGTGGGCGCCAGACCAGCCAGACTTTGTCCTTCGCTATCCAGGAAACTTGTTCCCAGGTATCTGAATATGTAGTCAGTCAGAGATTTAGCGTAAGGGACATTGGGGTTACTCGTAAAACCGGAGGGCTCAAATCTCACATGACTGAATTTATTAACCAGGGCTTCTAATGGAACTCCATACTGCAAAGCGATGGAAGTCAATGTCGCAATAGTATCCATAAGTCCTGATATCGTACTGCCTTCTTTTGACATCCTAATGAATATCTCTCCGACTTTACCGTCTTCGTAAAATCCGGTGTGGATGTATCCCTTGTGACCGGCAATCTCAAATTTGTGTCTTACGCTATCACATTCAATTGGAAGTCGACGTCTGACAGGCCTTGGAAGAGCCGTTTTCTTGGTTTCAGACAGAACGAGCGGTTGGGCTGCCTTGCATCCATCACGGTATACTGTTATGGATTTCAAGCCCAATTTCCACGCCATCCTGTAAACCTTCTCAATATCATCCACAGAGCATTCATTCTGGAGATTCACCGTTTTGGATATTCCACCAGAGATAAATGGTTGGACTGCAGCCATCATCTTCACATGCCCCTCCGGTAGAATATAGCGATCGCCATTGATAGGTTTAAAAGCGCAATCAAACACCGGCAGATGGCTGGGTTTAAGCGTATCGTTTCCTTCGATGGTCCCGTTCTCTTCGACGAAGGCGCCTATGGCCTTGATCTGGTCCGACTGGTATCCGAGTCTTTCCAGGGCGTGATCTATTCTCCTGTTCACTATCATCAGGGATCCGCCGCCGGATAACGCCTTGTGTTTGACCAAAGCCAGTTCCGGCTCTATTCCGGTAGTGTCGCAGTCCATCATGAATGCCACGGTTCCTGTTGGAGCAATGGCGCTGACCTGGGAGTTTGCAAATCCATGTTTGGCGCCTTGTTCAGTGGCCGAGTCCCAAATGGAGCGCGCCTGTTCCGTGAGTTCCTCGTCCCCAGGAATTGGCGCCAACGAATACGCCGCGTCTCGGTGGTTTCTGATTACGCGCATCATGGCGTTTCGGTTTTTGTCGAATTCTCTAAACGGACGGCGAATCGATGCTATCCTGGAGGATTGGCAATAGGCCTGACCAGTCATAATGGCCGATATGGCCCCGGCGTATTGAGTGGCTTCTTCTGAGTCGTAAGGCAGTCCCAAACTCATGAGGAGAGCGCCCAAATCCGCAAAGCCAAGCCCAAGCGCCCGAAGATTTCTGGCGTTCCTGGCGATGGCGGGAGTGGGGTAAGAGGCTCTATCCACAAGAATGTCCTGAGCCGTAGTCATTATGTCCACTGCGTGACAGAACGCCGTGACGTCAAACTTTCCGCCGGAATCGAGAAAAGCTGTCAAACGAAGTGAGGCCAGATTGCAAGCGGAATCGTCAACTCCCAGATATTCGGAACACGGATTTGAAGCCCTAATAGGTCCGGATTCCGGACATGTGTGAGCCTTTGTTATAGTCGTGGAAAACTGAATCCCCGGGTCACCGCATGTGTGAGCGGCCAATGCTATTTCTCGCATTATGTCCCGAGCACGGTATGTGTCGGCCACTTCACCGGATAACACATATTTCGTGTCCCAATCCCGATCTTTTTCGTCGGATTCCAAGTATGAATCCGGTAGTCTCACAGTGTGATTTGAATTCTGGAAGGCCACCGTCGAATAGGCTTCGCCCTCAAATGAACCGTCGAATCCGGCATCGATCAAGGCTCTCGCCTTTTTTTCCTCTTTGGATTTACACTGAACAAACTTTAGGATGTCTGGATGGTCTACGTCCAGGATCGCCATTTTTGCAGCCCGTCTGGTCTTGCCTCCGGACTTGATTACTCCGGCTGACGCATCGGCCGCTTTCATGAACGATATAGGGCCTGATGCGGTTCCGCCTCCCTTCAAAGGCTCTCTCTCTGACCGCAATCGGGACAAGTTGACGCCTGATCCTGATCCACCTTTGAATATAATCCCTTCTTGGGTGTACCAATGAAGAATGGATTCCATTGTGTCGTCCACGCCAAGTATAAAACATGCCGAACACTGCGGAACCGCCTCGATGCCAACGTTGAACCAGACTGGACTATTGAACGCCGCTTTTTGGCTTAGCAGAATAGTCACCAACTCATCCCTGAAAACGGCGGTGTCCTGTTCGGAATGGAAATACCCCTGGTCGGCGCCCCAGCGAGAGATCGTATCCGCTACTCTCGATACAAGATCCCTGACGCTGCTTTCTCTCTCGGCTGTTCCCAACCTTCCCCGAAAATATTTCGAAGCGACGACGGTAACGGCCATATCGGACCAGAATGAGGGCGCTTCTATATCTGTCTGCTCAAATATTATTTCTCCCGAAGGGCTTTTGATAAAAGCCTCTCTACTTGTCCAATCAACCATCTCAAATGGGTCGCAATCCGGTGAAGAAAAAAAACGGTCGAACGTAAGACCCTGAGAAGGATGGCTCATTAGCGATATTAAATTCTCATCGCTAACGCCACTGGCCGAGACTGATTTGTCGCTCATTTTGACTCCATAATTTCCTGCTATACGCCAGATATTATTAATTTAATAAACTAGCTTGATTGCAATGCCCATTAATGAAGAGTTCCGTGAGTCACGAAACGGATGTTCCAGAAAATAAAGTTCCTCAGCGGTTGGTCCGGGTTACTCCAAAATGACCTTCGCATGGCCCATGACAAAACCCCAATGTTGTGTCCAAGCCAACCGGAAAATTGTGAAATATACTGCAAACGGACCCCGCATGGCAAGAGCGCGCTACAAAAGATAAACCAGCATCACCGCAATCTCATCCGGAGGCCATGGCTGGTTGCGCAATTTGTCGTTTCGCGTTCAACGCATACCCCCAAACCGGAATGAGACATTCTGAGTGACATGAGGCTGCCCAAACCTAAATCCACTTTTCAGGAAATGGCATTTTGGCTTTTGTGAATTTCCAAACCTAAGGCAGTTATTCGTCGTCCATTACAGAAAAAGGGATATACGCCGCCCCCACAAAACTAGAATTTGGTATGGCGCAATGGATACCATTGAGTTGTCCAGTGGTCAAGCAATAACTAAAAAAGTGTCTCAATTAAAATGACATCAATAGGTTAGAAGTCGTCCCACTGTTCCAGAAGGGTTTTTACCATGATTATAAGGTTATGTCTGCGGCCGTCAGGTCCTTTGACATAACCCTCTAAGGTAGCCTGCGGTTTGAAATCAAGTCTGCTAGCCGCCCGAATCGCAGCTTCCTGCATGTCCTCAACCAGTTCTGCCGCCAGCCTTTCTACGCCCAAGTCCATAGCCAGTTGAATTAGGCTCTGCATCATGAGGGGGCCTAGGCTCTTTCTGCGATAATCGGGATGGAGCATGATCCTGATGTGTCCAATGTGACGCAGACATTCCGCGCCAGGTCTATGCAACTGAATGCTGCCCACAATCCGGTTGTCCGTCGTGTCTATGGCCACCAAGGGGAGTATTGTGTCGTAGTTGAGTCTCTTAAACCATAAACTGAGCGCCCGTGGATCTGCATTCTCATCTCTGAAAAACCACTTGTCGTGATCTGAAATCTCAGAAAAGAAAGTCAGCAGACAATTTTCATCATCGGCGGTCAGTGGACGTACTAGAATGGGGGAAGTGTCTTTCAGTCTGAATTCTTTTTTGAAGTCTTCCAACATGCCAATTCTCCTCGAACTCGCAATCTTCAACCTTATTGAATTTTTTGTGGTCTCCTTGAAGTGGCGCAATTGTCGGCGCCTATGGAAAAAACTTCTCTGGTAAAGGTGAGTAGTATTATACTATAAACGAAAAAACAGCACGTCTCAAAGGATTTGACGTCTGTTCAAATAAAAATGAGGTGAAATGATGGAAGACAGAGAACAAATGGTTTTTGATGAGATGAAAAAAGCCGGCAAGCCGGTCAGGCCTGGTGACCTGGCAAAGTCAGCCGGTTTAGATTCCAAAGAGGTTTCGAAGGTCATCGACAGTCTTAAAAAAAAGGGCTTGGTCAACTCTCCCAAGCGTTGTTACTATGCGCCGGTTGAAGAATAAAGTTGCTTTTTCGATCCGTGGACTGGACCTGTGGAGTCCGAGGATGCGCTGATCCTACAGGCGGACTAAAGGCTGTAATATTGCATGTGGAGTGCCTCAGTGACGTCGTAACGGATAGTGCGGAGTTCATATGAGGCGATCTGCTAATATGAGTCTCAGACAATCTTGACATTGTGTGGTCTCGATGTTAGCAACTTGTTTCCATGAGTGAAAACAATGAGAAATCATTATCGGATGTCTTGCCGAGGACTCCTCGTCATGTTCATCTGCTGGGCATATGTGGAGTCGGCATGGTCGGGCTGGCTCGTCTTTTCATCTCTGCAGGCGCCCATGTGACCGGATCGGATCAGGCCGTCTATCCACCTATGAGCCTGCTCATCGAAGAGATGGGCATAAAAATAAGCGAAGGCTACAGCCCAGACAATCTTCATCCCAGACCGGACCTGGCCATCGTCGGAAATGTCATTAGGGCTCAAAATCCAGAGGCCCAGGCATTGGTCAGTGAGCGCATTCCGTACACCTCCTTTCCAGGAGCCCTCCGAAACTATTTTTTGCACGACAAGGTCCGCATAGTAGTCACTGGAACTCATGGTAAAACCACCCTAACGTCCATGATTTCATGGATTTTGTATGATCAGGGGCTAGAGCCGGGTTTTTTTGTTGGCGGGATTCCCGGGAATTTTGGTTTCAGCAGCAGGCTGGGACATGGACGTTTTTTTGTGCTGGAAGGAGACGAATACGATACCGCCTATTTCGATAAGAATCCCAAGTTCTTGCAGTATGAGCCTGATGTAGCGGTGATCACTTCCATAGAATTTGACCATGCCGATATTTATAGGGATGTTGAGCAAATAAAAGGCCAGTTTTCGAAAATGGTCAATATGATGAGCGCTGGTGGCACGGTGATAGCCTGTTCGGATTACAAGCCCATTCTTGACATTACCCATGGTTGCAAGCCGGAAGTTCAGTATTACGGATTGGGGCATGATCCTGAATGGTCTCTAAGCGAACTGAACGATTCTGACAACGGTTTGTTCATGAAGATTCAAAGGCACGGTCAAACTTTGTGCCAAGGGACCATCCCCGTATTCGGGGTTCACAACGCCTTTAACACTCTTGCCGCAGTCGCCACCGTATCAAAATTAGGAATTTCTGCCGACAGGGCTTTGAAATCGATGGAGTCTTTCAAGGGAGTTCAGAGACGACAGCAGGTCTACGAACTATCAAACGCCATAACGCTTATTGATGATTTCGCTCACCATCCTACAGCTGTCAAGCTTACCTGTGAGGCAGTCAAATCGAGATTCCCCGGCAGAAGACTGGTGTCGATTTTCGAACCGAGGACAAACACCTCCCGCAGGAGTATTTTTCAAAAAGACTATGTTACTTCGTTTTTGTCATCTGATCTGGTAATCTTGAGAAACGCGCCTTTCAGAAACGGTGACGACGAAAGCGACATGTTTGATTCGGAGAAATTGGCATGTGATCTCGGAATGGCCGGTAAAAACGCCTGTTCATTTGCAGACGCCGGTGAGATATTTCAGCATCTGATGGTAACCATTAGAGATAATGACGTGTTGCTTCTGATGTCAAATGGTAATTTTGAAGGACTTCGGTCCAATCTTCTGAACGGCTTAAATGGAGTGAAACAATGATGGAAGCCGCTCTGTACTCCAAGCTGGATCATGGCGCCGTGAAATGCAGATTGTGCAGGCATTCTTGTATGATTCAGACGGGTAAGCGTGGACTATGCGGTGTGAGAGAAAACCGGGAGGGAGTTCTCTATAGTCTGGCTTACGACAAGGTAATTTCCACGAATGTAGATCCAATAGAAAAGAAGCCTCTTTTTCATTTTGCTCCCGGGACAAAATCATTTTCCATAGCCACAATGGGCTGTAATTTCAGATGCTCCTTCTGCCAGAATTACTCTATTTCCCAGCCGCCTCACCAGAATGGCGAAATTCTGGGACAAAGCATTGCCCCGCGTGAATTGGCGGAAATGGCCGTCAGTTCTGGATGTGAAAGCATAGCTTACACCTACACCGAACCGACAGTTTATTATGAGTTGGCTCGTGACACCATGATTCAAGCCAGAAAGATGGGGCTTCTCAATTGTTTCATTACGAATGGCTACATGAGCAGGGACATGCTGGATGACTCAAGGGGGCTAATCGATGCGGCGAATGTGGATCTGAAAGCCTTCAACGATGAGTTTTACAAAAAGTATTGCAATGGAAGACTCGACGGAGTCCTGGATTCCCTGAAGCACCTTCGGGAGATAGGTGTGTGGCTGGAAGTTACTACCTTGCTGATCCCCGGTCTGAACGATGACCTCACAGAGATTAAGGAGCTTGCCCGCTTCATAAAAACCGAACTCGGGGCGCACACGCCCTGGCATGTCAGTCGGTTCTTCCCGCGATACAAGGAAACAGGGATTCCTCCGACAGACGCGATGTTTCTTCGCAAAGTGCGCCAGATCGGATTGGATCAAGGACTGTATTACGTTTATACTGGTAACATCCCGTGGGATCCCGGTGAAAAAACCTATTGTCCGGGTTGTTCATACACGCTCATAGAGAGATCGGGTTATACAATCGTAAAAAACGCCATAAAGGATGGGCAATGCCCGAAATGCAAATATAAAGTGGAAGGCGTTGAGTTGTAGAAGAAATGGGGTTTAAATGAATCGAAAAGGTGGGGTTCTTATTTCGCCGTCAATTTTATCAGCGGATTTTGCGCGCCTGGGTGAGGAAATTGTCAAGGTTCAGGAGGCCGGCGCTGACTGGTTACATGTGGATGTCATGGACGGCTGTTTTGTTCCGAACATAACGATTGGCCCGCTAGTTGTAGCCGCCGCCAAACGAGTCTCGGAAATCCCTTTGGATGTCCATCTTATGATAAATAACCCGGATAACTTTCTGGAGGAATTCCAGCAAGCCGGAGCTAACATTCTTGCCGTGCATCCAGAGGTGTGCAACCATTTGCACCGGACATTGACCAGGATAAGAGAGTTGGGAATGAAGGCCGGAGCGGCGCTGAACCCGTCTACGCCACTTAACTCTATTGAGAATGTTCTTGCAGAACTTGATGTTCTCATGCTGATGACCGTCAATCCAGGTTTTGGGGGGCAATCATTCATAAGAAGCATGCTGCCAAAAATAAGGGCAGCCCGCAAAATGATTGATGAGTCCGGTCTTGACATTCTACTCGAAGTTGATGGTGGTGTGAGCCCAAAAACCGCTCCTGATTTAATCAAGGAAGGGGTAGACGTGTTCGTGGCCGGCAGCGCCGTATTTGGATCGCCTCCGTATGATGAGGCAATTAGACTTATACGGGGATAGTTCTTCAAAAGGTTTGTGTTAGGGCAAATTGCAGGACATATGGTTCCGGGAGGCTCTGTGATGGATACTCCCGGCGGTCGTTCGGATCGGTCGGCCCTCAGGCGCAATTCACAACGTCAACAGCACTGGAAATATTATGAGAATATCAAGACGGGTCACCACAATTTTGTCAGTCATCTCTCTGTGCGCCATGGCTTTTCCTCAGTTGTCCGAATGCGTGAACAAGTATGACGCAGCCCCAAAGATCAAGAAACTCAGCATGCCGAGTCTTGAAAAGGATTCGGGTTATCTTTTTCTTATGGCCGAAGAGTCGGAAAGCCGTGGGGATACGAACGCAGTACTGGAATATTTCAAGAGGGCGATCGATCTGGACCCTACTTCGGAGTATCTGAACATTCGTCTGGCTACAGCCTTGGCCAGGAACAGAAAGATAGCAGATGCCTTGATAGTAGTGCGCAACGCAACCACATTGAATCCCGATTCTGCCGAGGCTTTTGCGCTTCTGGGTAAAATTTATACCGTTACCGGTGACTCACTTAGGGCTATAGACGCTTACAGCAAGGCCCTTGACCTCAAACCGGCTGACCGCGATCTTTATGTATTTCTCGGCTCTCTACAGGCTTCTCACAAGATGCTCAAAGAGTCAGAGAAAACCTTCAACAAAATGATAGAACAGTTTCCGGATGAGAAGGACGGCTATTTTTATCTCGGCAAGGTATATATAGAAGATGAGCAGTATGACAAGGCGATAGAAATATTCAGGAACCTTGCAGAAAAACGTGGGGAGAGCGCTGCCCAGGCATATCTTGAGCTAGGCGGAATTTACTCCATACAGAAGCGTTACAACGAGGCCGAGGAATGTTTCCGGCAGGCGCTTACCCTGGATAACTATAACCTGGCAGCCAGACTGAATCTGGGACAAGTTCTTGCTAATCAGAAGAAATTTGCTGAAGCGTACGACGTCTTTGATGAACTGTCCAAACTGGCGCCTTCTAATTTGGGTATTCAGATAAAAATGGCGCTGATCCTTGCCGAACAAAAACAGTTCGACAAAGCCAGAGACCTGTTTGACAAAATATTGCGGAACAAACCCGGTTGGGACCAAGTCAGGTTTCACCTTGGAAGGGTTCTCAGAGAGCAGGGTAAGCCGGAGGAGGCGGAGAAAGAGTTTACGCAAATACTGAAAGGCCAACCCTCTTTCGTGAATTCAAGAATCGTGTTGACCCTAATGTTTCTTAACATGAAGGAGCCCGCAAAAGCCCTAAAATATATCAACGAGGCCATAGACGCCGATCCAAAAGACCCTGAAACACTCCATATCAAGGGATCGATCATGGAGGAGCTTTACAGATACACCGAAGCGGCCGAAATTTATGTCAAGGCGCTGGAAATGGATCCCAGGAATGTAAAGCTCATGTATTCGCTCGGTAACGCTTTTGAAAAGAGCGGCCAAAGAACAAAGAGCATGCTGACCATGGAAAGTATCCTCGCCGAAAAACCTGATGATCCCAGCGCACTTAATTTCGTGGGTTACACCTTGTCGCTCATGGATCGCGATCTGGAAAGAGCTGAAAATCTGGTCAGGAAGGCTCTGGAAATAAAACCTGATGATGGTTACATAATGGATTCACTGGCGTGGGTCCTGTTCAAAAGAGGCAAGAGCGATGACGCCTTAAAATTTCTAGAAAAAGCATTCATCCGTGTAAAGAGTGATCCAATCATCAGTGAGCATCTGGGTGACGTTTTGACATCGAAAAACAGGAATCAGGAAGCCATCGAGGCCTACAAGAAATCCATGTCTCTCAACCCCGACAATCTGCTGGTTCAAGAAAAACTGAAAAAACTGGAGAGCATTACAGGCGCCTCTTCCAACTAACGCCGCAGACTCATGACAACAGAGCTTTTCGGGCTGATCATCATTTAGTGACATGTTTGATAAAAGGTTATTTAAAATAATTATTCCTGTTGTGTCCCTCCTTGTTGCGGCGACTGGCACGGCCATTGCCCAGGAAAGGAAAGGGCCGGTTGCCCAGCAGTCCACAGCTTCTGTTCGCTTTGGATTGCCTGCTGATGTTATTCAGGAATACAGATTTCTAGGCGAAAAATTTCCCATTGGTCGGCCGGATATCAAGGCAAGAATAATTTCTCAAATTAATTTTCTTCTGTACGACGCAAGAAGTGTAATGACGGAATGGGTTTTGGAAAAATCACGCTTCAACTGGATTTACCGTGAGGCCTTTTCCAAAGCCGGCGTTCCGGAGGATTTCATCTGGCTTGCTCCTGTCCTTGCGGGGGCGACAAAGAGTTCGAGGCCGCAGGGAGTAGGGGTATGGATGCTGGAAAAACCATGCTCCACAGTTGAGGGAGTTGAGATGCGTGAAGACTCCTTCATGGACGACAGATTGGATATTCAGCTTTCCACAAGATGTTTTGCCCAACGAATATCCGCCATCCACAGGGATTATTCGTTGAATTGGCCCATGGCGACAGTAGCGTACCTTAGCTCGCCCAAGGCTGTCAAAGAACTGATCGAGAAATATGGGACTTCCAATCCTTGGGACATTCCGTTACCGGATCAAATAGAGGATTTACTGGATAGATGGATAGCCCTGAAGATCATCTATACTCACAGGATGTTCTATGGGCTTCAATTCACGGACCCAGCGCCCATGATTTTCGATCAACTGTCAGACGTCAAGCTGGCCAAAGACCTTCCTGTGGCTGAGATAGCCCGAATACTCGGTGTTTCACCCAGATTGGTCCTTGAATTAAACCCAAAGATCAAGGTAAATCCCGGCATATTCCCTGCCAAGGCCGATGGAAAGCAGTTAATTCACACTATTGCGGCCCCGTCCGGCAAGGGTGTCAATCTATTGAAAAAATTGCAGGAATCAGGTTTTGTGGATGACGTTCGCAAGCTGTAAGAAATGGAGCCATTTTTACATAGCGATCGTTCTTGACTGTTTCTATAAAAGGTCTTAGCATTGAATTCTGATTATTGAACAATTAATATACTTTTTGCAGCGATTGCATGGAGCGGCGCCTATGAAGCTAATAAAATGGGATCCTTTGAGAGATTTGCTGAGTTTTCAGGAGAGAGTCAACAGACTGCAAGGTGTCAGGGTGTCTGATTCTGAACTTAATCGGGGACCCTGTTGGTGTCCGGCGCTGGACATTCTTGAGACGGAGGACGCTTACCTCGTCTGGGTGGAACTGCCTGGTGTGGGCAAGGAAAACATTGAAATCGAAGTGATTGGTCGCAAGGTAATATTGTCCGGCAGTAGGACGGTTGAGAAGGAATTCGAGTCTGCCCAATACAAAAGCGTTGAGAGGGTTCAGGGTTTTTTCCAGAGAGCCTTTGACTTGCCGGGAGCCGTTGACGTGGACAAATCCGCTGCAAAATATGTCGATGGCGTGCTTCAGCTCTATTTGCCCAAGGCCGAAGAAATTGAAGACCGATGTGTAAGGATAGAGTGTCTGGGATAATTCAATTCCGATCTTTTTCCGGAAATTTTCAGGCAGCGCTGTCCAAGTTATTGTTCGCATTTGGTCATGACGGAAAACGACTCTATTGCTGACTCTATAAAGCTGCGGCAGTTCTTACTCTAATAAGTTTTTTTGGTAAATTAAAACGATGTCACACATTGATCCGTATAAGACACTGGGCGTCGCCAAAGGCGCTTCGGATGAAGAAATAAAAAAAGCCTTCAGACGGTTGGCGCGTAAACATCATCCGGATGTAAACTCAAACAGCAAGACGTCTGAACGCCGCTTTAAAGAAGTATCGGAAGCTTATGAAATTCTCAGCGACAAGGAGAAAAGACGTAACTACGATATGTTTGGTAATGCCGATCCCGGCGCCTCTTTCGGTGGGTTCAATGATTTTCGAAGGGGAAAAGGATTCGGTGGAAATCCGTTTGGATCTCAGTATTCATCGGGTTTTGGTTCACAAGCCCCATTTGAAGACCTGTTTTCAGACTTCTTTTCTCGTTCCCAGGCACGAAACAATTTCAATCAAGCCCCGCAAAAGGGCGCTGATATTGAATACAATGTAAAGGTCAGCTTCGACCAGGCCTATCATGGAACCCGCCTTTCAATTGATACCTCACGCAGGAAAATTGAAGTTCAGATTCCACCCGGGGTCGATAACGGTTCCAGGATAAGGGTTTCAGGGCAGGGCTCTCCCGGAACAAGAGGGGGAAGGCCTGGTGACATTTATCTCAAGATAGAAGTTGACCAACACCCCTTTTTTCGCAGACAGGACAATGACATTTATATGGATCTTCCTGTAACACTGGGCGAAGTGATGCTAGGGGCCATGATTGAAATACCTAGCCCGGAAGGAAGACTGGCGCTTAAAATTCCACCTGGTTCCAGTCATTCCAAGAAGTTCAGATTTAAAGGTAAAGGTTTTATTTCCTTGAAAGACGCCTCAAAAGGCGACTTTTTCATAAACCTAAAAATCATTCTTCCCGACAAAATTGATGAATACACCAGAGAACTGGTTGTGGAGTTCGAGAGACAAAATCCTCTGGATCTGAGATCCCACCTTTAGGTTCTGATAGGTAACAACTCAAATCAGGACATTGGTCACAAGAACAAATCCCGGTGGCGGAACCAATAGCCTAACAAGCAGGCGTAATGGACATTCTTTGAAGTTTTTACCAAAAAATTGTTATTCACCACAAGGAGTCAGATATGCAGGAACCCGAAAATGAATCAGGATTTGTTGTAAGAGACAAGAGACATTCCTCATTTGAAGATAGCAAAGAGACGACCGAACCAGGAGAATCCTCTGGGGGAGTCTCGACGGCTACTGACGATCCAAAACCGGAACAAATTCAGGAACCTGAAATGGCCTCCGGAGCTTCGCCAGGTCCGGTAAATTTTATGTCGTTCATTCTCGGAATGGCTCAAACTGCCCTGTTTCAAATGGGTTTGATACAGTTTCCCGGGGCGGAGCAGTCCAAAAAGGATATGAATGGCGCACGGCAGACCATAGATATAATCGCCATGATTGAAGAAAAGACGCGAGGAAACTTGACCGACGACGAGAAAAAAGTTATAGATGATACTTTGTTCCAGTTAAGGATGGCTTTTGTTGAGATGAGCAAGCAATAAAATCACGCGAGGCTAAAAAGCGCTCCGAAGGAGAAAATATATGTCCCGAGTTTGTGAAATTTGCGGTAAGCGTCCTCTGAGAGGCTACAATGTTAGCCATGCGCATAACCGCACCAAGAAAATATCATTACCGAATCTACAAAAACTGAGAATAATAGAAAGTTCCGGGCGTGTTCGACGCGCTAAGGTTTGCACGCGGTGCATTCGTTCGAACATGGTCTCAAAAGCGCCCTAGCAGGTCAGGAGCGGTAAGTCACATTTACTGATTGTTGTGGTCACCAGACCAATAAAAAAGTAGGCGAGACGCAGAAGTGTCTCGCCTACAGTCGTTTACGTCTCTATGCCATCCCTAGCCGTTCTACGCTTTCTACCCCTTTCACACGCTGCAAAGAACGCATGATTCGGTCAAGGTGATCTACATCACGAACCTTCACTACAAAAAAACCCTTGGCCTCCCTGTCATTGATGACATTGACGTTAGCCTGAATAATGTCGGAATCATTTGATGTAAACACACTGCTTATCGTGGCCAGCATACCGGGTCGATTACCGGAATGAACCACAAGCTTGACCATCCGATCATGAGCCTGCTTTTCATCCCAACTGGCATCGACTATTCTTTTTTCGTCAGTTTCCTGAAGGTTTGCGCAGTCGCTCTTGTGGATCGTTACGCCCCTGCCTCTGGTCACAAAACCCCTGATGTTGTCACCCGGTAATGGATTGCAACACTTGGCAAAATGTACCATCACATCGGACAGGCCCTGTACGCGCACACCGCTTTTCGAGGGGACCGGCGCTTCTTTTACGTGTTTTTCTTCAAAATGCTCGAGCTTGACTTTTTCTCGTTCGTGTAGAGGTATTAACCTGGTAACCAGGATCTTTGCAGACTGACGACCGTAGCCGATGGAGGCGTAGAGTTCTGATTCTGCCTTAAAATTGAATTCTTGCGCAATTCTAAGGAGTTCTCCGTCTTTTTCCAGCCTGGAAACATCAAGACGCCATTTTTTCAGTTCCCTTTCGACACTGTCACGGCCCATTTCAATGGCCTTTTCCTTCTCTTGGGCCATTATGTAGTGACGTATTTTGGTCCTGGCGCGTCCCGTCTTTACATGCTTAAGCCAGTCCTTGCTCGGTCTTTGGTGGACTGAGGTGACTATCTCAACGGTGTCCCCAGTTACCAGTTCATATTTCAGAGACACCATCTTCCCGTTTACGCGGGCGCCCACACAACTATGACCGACTTCGGTATGAATGGAGTAAGCAAAGTCCAAAGGAGTAGAGCCCTTTGGAAATTCCTTGAGATCGCCTTTCGGGCTGAACACGTAGACTTCATCCGGATATAAATCGACTCTGACGTTTTCAAGAAATTCTCGGGGATCCTCAAGTTCCTGCTGCCATTCCATCATTTGACGAAGCCAGTTGACTACCTTGGCGTCCTCATCGTCTACTGATTTCCCCTCTTTGTAGGACCAATGAGCCGCAATCCCTTCCTCTGCTATGAGATCCATTTCATGGGTTCGGATCTGTATCTCTATCCTGTGGCCTTCAGGACCGATTACCGTGGTGTGAAGGGACTGATAGCCATTGCTTTTGGGCATCGCCAAGTAGTCTTTGAATCGACCCGGAACGGGTTTCCAGACGGAGTGAATCAGGCCCAGAACAGTGTAACAATCGCTAATGGAGTCTAGAATTATTCTGAAGGCGGTCAGGTCGTGCAATTGATCAAATTCAAGACGCTGGTTGAGCATTTTTCGGTGAATGCTGTGAATATCCTTATTGCGTCCTTTTATGATGGCTTTAATGCCTTCCTTTTCCAGCCTATCCCTGACGATAGTCAGCACCTCATTGACATAAAGCTCACGCTCCTGAAGTGAATCCTCCAGACGTTTCTCTATGTAGGCGAATCTTTCAGGCTCCAGGTGTCTGAATGACAATTCTTCGAGGTCTGTTCTGAGCCAGTAAATTCCAAGGCGCGCAGCCAACGGGGCATAAATATCCATGGTTTCGCGTGATATACGGATCTGAGATTCCCTTGGCATGTGCTGTAGAGTCCGCATATTGTGGAGTCGGTCCGCCAGTTTGACCAGCAACACCCTGATGTCACGGCTCATGGCCAGAATCATCTTTCGAAAATTTTCGGCCTGGCGTTCCTCTTTGGATTGAAACGGGATTTTGCTGATCTTTGTGACGCCTTCTACCAGAGTGGCTATTTCAGGCCCGAAAAAACGCTCCAGTTCGTCTGTGGTAGCAAGGGTGTCTTCGACGGTATCGTGGAGTAGACCGGTGGCAACGGAGGCTTCGTCAAGCTTCATTTGGGCCAATATGCCTGCAACAGCTACCGGATGTGAGAGATAAGGCTCACCTGACATGCGTGTTTGACCCTGATGAACACGCGCAGAATACACGTAAGCCCCACGGATTAAATCCAGATCGGCGTCCGGATAATACGCCTTAACCATGTCCTGGATTTCACCAAATCTTACTATCTGATTACTACTGTCAACCATTACCTAGCGCTGTAATATGTGATCCTTTAGAATTTACCTGAAAGCTAATGTCCAGGTCTTGTAGATTTGCTTTCCCTCTTTTTAAAAATAAGTTTTAATGGGGAGCCGCCAAAATTGAAAAAAGTTCTCAATTGGTTTTCCAGGTATCGCCTATAAGAAAAATGTATGGATTCTGGATAGTTACTAAAGAAGATAAATGTTGGAGGCTTGGCTTGGGCCTGAGTTATGTAGAACAGCTTTATCCGTTTGGTCTTTCTATGCATTCCAGGGGGATTCTGGTTTACGGTGACTTCCAGAAATCTGTTCAATTCTCCGGTAGACACCCTCTTCGTGTAACAAGCGAAAATCTCATCAATCAGATTAAACAGTTTTACCGCCCTGGTTCCTTTCAGTGCGGATATCGTGATGATGGGAGTGTGATCCAGGAATTTTAGAGAATGGCGAGCATTTTCGATGTATTTGTTAATAGTGTTGGAATCTTTCTGGGCTAAATCCCACTTGTTGAACGCAAGGATAACGCACCGATATTTTTCAAAGGCATATCCCGCTATCCTTGCGTCCTGATCCGTCACAGATTCAAGCGCGTCCAGCATCACTATGGCGACATCTGCGCGGTCTATACTCCTGAAGGCCTTAATTACACTATACTTTTCTACTTTGTCGATTATCTTTGAGCGGCGCCTGACTCCCGCAGTGTCTATGAAGAGATAGTTCTTTCTATCGCGCTTAACAATAGTGTCGATGGAATCCCTGGTGGTGCCGGGTTGTGGATTGGCCACCAACCTCTCTTGGCCCAACAGCAGGTTGATCAAGGTCGATTTTCCGACATTCGGCCTCCCAACGACCGCCACTTTTATCAGTTCCTCGGGAGACTGCTCTGTTTCTTCGATCTCCTTTTCAGGCATCAACCTGAGAAGATCCACCAGAAATTCGTCCATGCCGTATCCGGTCATGGCGCTGATTTCATATATCTTTTCAACGCCTAGACCGTAAAAATCCGAGGCTGCGTTTTCCTGTTTTTCAGAATCGACTTTGTTCACAACGTAAAAAACAGTTTTGTCCGTCTTTTGTAGAATTCTTACAATGTCACTATCCGATGGCGCCAGACCAATCTTGGAGTCACCAATGAAAACAATTATATCGGCTTCATCAACCGCCACCATGGTCTGAAAACGCATTTGGGACAGCATAGTGTCATCTGTGGTCGGTTCGAAGCCCCCCGTGTCTATTACGGTGAATTCCTTGTCCCATATGTCGGCTTCTCCGTAGTTTCTGTCCCGAGTCAAACCAGGCATGTTGTCAACCAGCGCTTTTCTTGACCTGGTAAGAACATTGAATAAAGTGGACTTTCCTACGTTGGGTCTTCCAACCAAGGCAACCAATGTCTTATGTTTTTTTCCCATTCCATTTATATACCACATTGCCGCTGTTATGAGCAGACAAAATCTGTTGTGCCCCTTTCAGTCGTATGACGCAAATTCATGCGTCGCTTGATCGTGTGGCCTTTCCAGACAAAGCTCCATCCGGATCGTCTCTGGACATGCAGGGAGCGGTGTCAAACCGGATGGAATGATTGAATTTTTCATTGTTGAAAAAACAAGTTGTGTTTGTCTGACGCGTTTGTTAATATATACGTTTATGTATTTTTACCGTTTGTGGAATGTTAATTATTAGCGGGTCATTAATAAACTTCTTTCAGGCGCTTAGCCACACCAAGGCAGGTTTTGAATATTCCAGTCAGACAGATCGGGCTTCGCTGGCGCCAATGTGTCTGAATTTTACCGATAAAGAGCTGATTATTTAATAATGTTTGAATCGGCTTTTTTACAAACGCGCCGGGCGTTTACTCTGTTTTGATGAACACGACAAGGTTTGATGGTATGCGCAAAAGATTATTTGGCACTGACGGAATCAGAGGATTGGCGAACAGCGCTCCTGTGACGGCTGACATGGCCATCCGCCTGGGCCGTGCGATTGGTCATGTTTTCCGGGGCAAGAATCAAGGCCGTACTCGAGTCCTAATAGGCAAGGACACTCGTGTTTCATCGGACATGCTGGAGATGGCCCTGGCAGCCGGTGTCTGTTCGGTGGGAGCGGACGCTTTGTTGGCGGGACACCTGCCAACGCCTGGTGTCGCTTTTCTGACCAGAAACATGAGATGCATGGCAGGAGCCGTTATTTCAGCTTCTCACAACCCATTTGAAGATAACGGCATCAAGTTCTTCTCCTCCGCCGGCTACAAATTATCTGACGCGATAGAGGACGAAATCGAAGCCGTTCTTGAGGAAACTCCTGAGTCCATGAGAGAACCTACCGGCTCTGAGGTCGGTAAAATAACATCACTTGAGGATTCTGTCGGTAGATATGTAGTCTTTCTCAAAAGCTGTATTCCCGACGATCTGAGTTTTGAGGATTTTCGCATTGCGATTGACTGCGCTAATGGAGCTGCTTATAAAGCAGCGCCAATCGTTTTTCAGGAATTGGGCGCCAAAGTTAGGACGATTTCCAAAACCCCTGATGGAACCAACATTAACCGTGACTGTGGCTCATTGCATCCAGAGAAATTGTGTGAAGTGGTCAAATCTGAAAATGCTCATTTGGGAATAGCCCTGGATGGAGATGCAGACCGCGTTATTTTCTCGGATGAGAACGGCAAAGTAATAGATGGCGATAAAATCATGGGCCTGGTGGCTCATTATCTTTCAAAGAAGGGGAGACTGAAAAAGAACACCCTTGTAGCCACGGTTATGAGCAACATGGGACTGGAAGCGGCCATGAAGGATATAGGGGTTCAATTGTTAAGAACGCAGGTTGGAGACAGATTCGTTGTGGAGAAAATGTTGGAGGAGGGGCTGAATTTTGGTGGTGAGCAGTCCGGTCATCTCATTTTTCTGGACCACAACACTTCAGGCGATGGAATATTGTCGGCTTTGCAGGTTCTCATGGTTATGAAGGAATCTGGCAAAAGTTTATCCGAACTGTCATCACTGGTTTCCAAGTTCCCACAGATACTCGAAAATGTAGAAGTGTCTTGCCGTAAAGATTTCGAAACTGTGCCACAAATCAGAAAAGTTCTGGATGAATGCAAGGCTGAACTCGGAGACTCAGGCAGGATACTGGTTAGATATTCCGGCACGCAGCCTTTATGCCGTGTCATGGCCGAAGGTGAAAACGAACAGAAGGTAAGGTGGGCGGTTGACTCACTCAAGGAAGCAATTGTCAAATATCTCTGATATGAGCGGAACATCCCTTGATATTGCGCGCCAGGTCCTTGAACTTGAAATGCGGGGCATCAGCACTGTCCTTGAGGGACTCGACGAACGCTTTGAGCGCTGCGTGGACCTTCTTTATTCTATTAGAGGACGCATAATAATTACTGGTGTAGGAAAATCAGGACTCATTGGCAGAAAAATAGCTGCAACCCTTACCAGCACGGGGTCTCCGGCCATATTCGTTCATCCTTTGGAGGGGCTGCACGGCGATGTCGGGATAGTTGGCAGGGACGATGCGCTTGTGGCCATATCCAACAGTGGCGAAACAACTGAAATCACGTCTCTCGTGGCCACGATCAGGAAACTGGGTGTCAAGGTTATCGCCATGACGGGAGTTATGTCATCGACGCTTGCTAAAATGGCCCAAGTCACTCTGGATTGCAGGGTTGAGAGGGAGGCCTGTCCGTTGAATATGGCTCCAACCGCAAGCACCACGGCGGCGTTGGCCTTGGGAGACGCATTAGCCATAGCATTGATGGTGCGCAGCGGATTCAATCGTGAAGATTTCTTGAGAAGCCATCCAGCAGGATCTTTGGGAGAACGACTGAACCTTAGGGTTCGAGATATTATGCTTGATCGGAGATCGGCTCCTCAGGTCAGTCCGGATTGTGGGGTGGACAAAATATTAAGTAGCATCAATGAGCAGAACTTAGGGTTTACCCTTGTCGTGTCATCAGACACCCTATTGGGGATCATAACTGACGGGGATTTACGCAGGGCCATGGAACTTGAACAGGATTTGTTCAATAAGAAGGCCAAGCATCTCATGACCAAGTGTCCTCTAACCATAGACTCCGAGAGAAAAGCAGCTGAAGCCCTTGAAATGATGGAAAGCAAATTGATAACCGCTTTGCCTGTAACACATGAGAATTTGCTCCTTGGAGTAATTCATTTGCACGATCTGCTAGGAAGGGGACAAATCCGTTTCACAGGTTGACGCTGGTTTTGTTGAAATGGACCATGCTTGCTCGACCATGGAAGAACTGGTTGATAGTCAATATAATTGCCTCACTAAGCGAAAGATGTTTTAGATCCTGTTATAGAAGTTGCCAGGATCGATTACCGGAGGAAAATGATGAAGTTGAATAAAGAGGACCTGGAATACTTTGAGGGGATTCTCCAGAAACAACTCGACGAATTGATCAGAGGCGCCGGCAGGACTGTCGATGACATGACGGATAATGAAGGAAAGACCTCCTTTCCCGATCCCACTGATAGGGCATCTTTAGAGTCTGACAGGAACTTTGAACTTCGAATCAGGGACCGTGAGAGAAAGTTGATCAACAAAATCAGAAAGGCGCTGGAAAAGATCGAAGAGGGAGATTTCGGATTTTGTGACGTTTGTGGAGAGCCGATCGATTTCAAACGCCTGGAAGCTCGACCAGTGACCACTCACTGCATAGACTGTAAAACATCTGAGGAGGAGCAGGAAAAAATCCGCAAGGCCTAAGCTGGTGACAAGTGTCCTGCTGTGAGGCCACTCTTAAAGCCTTCTAAAGAGCGACGTCGTGGTAAGTAGTCCGAAAAGGAAGATGAGTTGTTCTTGATTCGATTGAGGACCTTACCGGTCTCATGACTACTTACTGACATGATATCCCGGTATCTTGTTAAAATGTGAGCAAAACCTTTGAGTGTTCCGAGTGTTCCCGAACCTGCTTGCCTAGTCATAAGTCTGCTTTCATCACGTTCTGAAGCTGTATCGATGGTGAAACAGGCATTGGAGGAAGAGCTTGGCTCGATGGAGGAAGTGATTGGTCCTTTGGAATTCACTTTCACAAACTATTATGACAGTGAGCTTGGCCAGGGGATTTCTCGTCATTTGCTGGTATTTAATGAGCTAATTGATAGAAGCAATCTTTGCAGGGTCAAACTGATGACCAATGATCTGGAGCGTGTTTTTATGCATGATCAGTCCAGAGTTTTCAATCTTGATCCAGGTCTTTTGACTCTAGGAAATTTCGTGTTGGCGACTGGCAAGAACAACGCTCACAGGATATACTTGGACCACGGCATTTTTGCCGACCTGACTCTGATTTTTCGTCGAGGATCTTTCAGAGCGCTGGAATGGACATATCCCGACTACTCTGATCAAAAAATGATAGAAACCCTTAACTTACTGAGAGAGAAATATAAATGCAAACTAATGAGGTTGAGTTAGTGAACGGATATGTCAAGAGTATGACAGGATTTGGTCGCTCTTCGGGCAGTCTCGGAGATGTGGAGGTAGTGGCCGAGATCCGGGCTGTGAACCATAGGTTTCTTGACATCTTCATCAGGGTGCCAAAAAGCTACAATTCCTTTGAGCCTCAAATCAGAAAAACAATATCTGAAACAGCTAACCGTGGGAAGTTTGAGGTCATGATTCTCAGGTCTGGTGGACGCGTGGGACTAACGGACGTCATGCTGGATTACGAGTTAGCCGAAAAATTCCACAACATGCTTTTGGAACTCAAACGCCGACTCAATCTGGGAGGGGAGATTACGGTTTCTGATCTACTAAGCCTCAAAGAAATAGTCGCTCCGGTTGACAGACTGGAGAGTTTTGATCATGAGTGGCCAATTGTGGAGAAATGTTTGCGTCAGGCAATGTCTTCACTGGAGGACATGCGTCGGACAGAGGGAGCTACTCTTTGGCGTGACATAGAATCCAGGTTGGTTAATATCAAGGATAGCATTGACGCCATTTCACCTTTGGTCGAACAGATCGGTTCGGAGGCCAAATCCCGTTTGGAGCGCCGAGTCAGGGACATAGCCGGTGGAATTGAACTGGACGATGACAGAATGATTCAGGAGCTGGCGCTGATAGCTGAACGATCAGACATAACCGAAGAGCTTACCAGGCTCCAAAGTCATGTTGAGCAATTCCTTTCTTTTGGTAAAGAAGGTTCTCCGTTGGGACGTAAACTGGATTTTCTCTTGCAGGAATTGCACAGAGAGGTTAATACCCTTGGATCCAAGTCGGCCTCCACGGACATATCCAGTCATGTGGTGAACATGAAAACTGAAGTGGAAAAAATCAGAGAACAAACACAAAACATAGAATAGGCGGAAATCATGGCTCGAGTAACAGTAGAAGATTGTTTGGAACAGGTTGAAAACAGGTTTGCATTAGTGATTCTAGCATCAAAGAGGACCAAGGAGCTTAAAAGGGGAGCCCCTCTCATGGTTAGAGACAGAGACAATCGTGAAGTTGTTATGTCTCTCAGAGAAATCGCCAAGGGCAAGATAGCGTCGCGATTGCCCGGGCCTGACGAGCATAAAATAAGACAGGACTTGGTGGTTGAAACTAAAAAAGATTGAACAGAAAGACTCACAGCCCATCCAGAAACCAAATAGTCTATGGCGTTCATCCCGTGACAGAAACGGTGAAAGCTCATAGAAGAAAAATATTTGAAATCCTGTTGGTCCAAGGTTCTTCAGCCGAGAAAGCTCACAAGGATTTTATTTTAAATGAAAACATTCAGTGTAGATCTGTCACGTTAGCCGACATGAATTCGATCTGTGGCCCTGTTCTGCATCAAGGGATTGTTGCCCGTGTCGGCGCGTTTCCATACGTCGATCCATCAGATATCGAAGATTATCTCTCGACTGGAGACGGTGTAACGCTGATACTGGACGAAATACAGGATCCTCAAAATCTGGGAGGAATACTGAGAAGCGCCGAATGTTTCGGAGTCAAGGCCGTCTTGCTGTCGAAAGACAGGTCGGCTCTAGTCACCCCGGCAGTTGAAAAAGCTTCTGCAGGCGCAACCGCTCACATTCCGGTATGTCAGGTTGGAAACTTGGCCAGGGCAATCGATCAATTAAAAAATATCGGTTTTTGGGTTTATGGAGCGCATTGCGAAGACGGAGCCAACCTGTTTGAAGTGGAAATCAAGGGGAAAGTGGCCTTTGCAGTCGGGTCGGAAGGAAAAGGGGTCAGGCGTCTAACCAGGGAAAAGTGTGATGTCTTGGTGAACATACCAACATGCGGAAGAATTCAGTCCCTAAATGTTACCAGCGCAACATCCGTTCTGCTCGCCGAAGTTTACCGCCGGTCGGCATTCGCCATCACTTAAACCATATCATTAGCCTATAGTCTTAACTTATTCTGAAATTTGGTGTATAATTCCATTATGAAGTTGATAGTCAAGCCCAAAGCCAATAATTTATTGCTGGAAAAACCCCTTCACCTCGTAATTGCGGTGGAACCTGAGGGACATTTTGAAGTCTACAATTATGAGTCAGGTCTTAAACCCGACAGGCATCTCGTTCTCGGTATCGCTCAGGCAATGGCGGTCCAGATAGAGGAAAAAGATCCAGAGACCGTGGTGTTCGCAAAAGACGCTGAGGTCGCTTTGGAAATGGATGGCGTAATCAAGAAGCTGTCGAGTGGCTTGATAATAGTGAGAACAGCTGAAGAGGGCGCCATTGCCGCGTTGGCGTTGTGCGATCCATCTGAAGGTCGGCGTCTGGCGCGTAGAGCTGTCAGGGCTTTGACCGGGACCATAAGACTTGACGTGCCATAGTTCGGCTGATGTCCTAATGAGGTCTTCGGGAGGAGAATGATGTTGCGGAACAGAACTATAGTGGTTGCGCTCGTTTTCATCTGTTTGGGGCTGTTGGCGCCGCCCATGACGCAGGCTCTGGAATTGACTGGAAAATGGGAGGCTTCCGTATTTGGTCACCGTATTAAGGCTCAGGCCTTGCAACAGGGGACAAATCTGTCAGGGGTAGCTTATCTTTACGACTTGTTTGGAAACCGTTCGACTTACCATTTCAAGGGATTGGTAAAAGGAAACAAAGTTGTGGCCTCCCACAACGATGGTCATGTCTTCAATGGGGATGTGACTCCGGACGGCAGGCTGGTCGGTGTGCTCAAAACCAGCAACGGCCACAAGATTCCGATAGATGTCAAAGGTTCAGGAAGGTAGGCGCATCGAGCATCCCTATGACCAACTGGAAAGAATTTGCTCCAAAGCTCAGGACTGTGTGGTTCCTGTTTGCTCTGATTCCACTAATGATGCTCTCTTCAATGGTCTGTGCAGCAATAATCCTTCTGGCCGCTCCATTGACTGTCTACGCGTTTGTGACGAAAAGTCATTTGAAGTCGCCTTGGGCCAAGTCGCACCAAAAAATATGACCTAATGATTACTCTATGGTTCTTTCGGGGTTGTTCACTGACCCATTTCGTGAATCCTGGTGAATGGGCTTCCTGTAAACTCCATCTATATATTCCACCTCCTCAACTTTATTGTGACTTTCCAATCTTGTGGATCCCGGGAGTATCCCTGAGGGGATATGCTTTGCCAGATACTCTAGCCTGGCGTTCATTTTGACTATTGACGGGTCATCTTGAGTGAGCATGGACCATGAGTCGAACACGGTAGTATCCTGGGAACCGTTCTTGAAGCTGATAACTACTTTTTTTATTATTCCCGATTCAGAAAAATCAACCCAGACGTTTTGAATTCTCTCAAATTCTGGGGCAGCGCCGGGTTGAATCTGAAGGCTCATGAGATTGCCGGTTCTGGTTTGGTTAACGTTTGCGAATTTACTCATGTCACCTGCGGTAATCGCATTGATCATTGACATCAATGGGTCAGAGAACTTGGAACGGTCCCTTTCACCCCTGAAATGGTAAAATTCTTCGTCAGTTCCATTGTGAATTATTGTCAGGAACTGGCCGTCCGACAATATCTCAACATTTATGTCTCCACTCAGTGTAAGTTGAAATTTATTCTCTTTCTGGAAGATGAGAACTCCCTTGACCAGAATTTCTTTGTCAAATATCGGAGATTTTCTCGCTTTGTGGAAGTCTGCCCTGAACTGTCCAACCATATAAGATCTTTTCTCAAGATCCCTGAGCAAAACTTCAAGATCGTCATTAACGGCGCCTCTCGAGGCGCAACTCTGAAGCAGAAATGACAGTGTCATCCAAAAAAAGGCCGCTATAAGAAAACGAAAATGGCGAGAGTTCATTTTCCCAACTGATCAACAAGATAGACGAAAGGAATCCATTAACTATCAAATTGCAGATGATTGAGCAATAGGGTGGCTCATTTCGGAAGTCGGGTGGGAATCCTCGGGACAGGTTTTTAGCGGGGCAGAACACATTTCAAAAAAGGTCCGATTAACGGCCCTTGGGAATGAGATAACCAAATGTGTCCCTGATTCCAGCCCCAAGATTCTGAATGTCCTGGGTGAATTGACCCAATATGGAAGATGGTGGCGTTACGTCACTTTGCGGCATGTCTACGGGTTTTTCTGATGTTCTCGCGCCTACGTTTTTTCCGAATGAATCTAAAATTGAGACACCGATGGTGTTTCCTGGAGCAAGAGGTTGAGCGTTGGGAAGATTACCGGTTCCTCTTCCAATCGGGGAGGAGGTGGAGGCTCCGGGAAACCTGGCCATAACTGAACCTGTCTCATCCGGTTTCACTGCAGTCGATTGGGATGATCGATTCGGCGGGCTGTACGGCATAGCAGCCGGTAATTGAGGTAGATTTTTGTCTTTTGGAGCGGATTCTCCAACGGACGAAACTCCCAAAGGAGGTTTGGAAGAGCCCGGAGTAGATTGATAGACAGGGTAATCTGAAGAAGAGTCCGTTTTACGTTTGGATGGAGAGAAAGGCTTGGGCTTTGCGTATTCTACACTCGACTTTTCAGCAGCGCTTTTTTCCTGTTTTGTTCTGGATTTGTTTTTCTCTTTTGCCGGCTTCTGGGTTTTCACGGTTATAAATTCATCGGTGCGACTGTCAGGCTTGACATCGGAACCCTGCTCAGTCCTGGTTTGACTAGGCGTCTGAAAAGGTAAAGAAGATGCAACACCCGAATCTGTCTGGCTATTGAGAATGTCCGGAGTTTCGGGCGCCGACAAAACTGATGGCTCACCTGAGTTATTCTTTTTTGGACCTGTGCGGGTAGGGCCGGAAAGTAACGATGTTCCCTGTCTTGCGTCCGCTGAAAAGGATATGTCCGAGGCATTGGCAATTGTAGCTGACTGCGGACCGAGAAGAGATTCGACAAAACGTGTCAGCGATGGGTTGTCCCAGTTGACTAGACCGACAGAATAACCGACCACTCTTCCGGTTCGATCAATAACATAAGTTGTAGGAAGTCCCGGAACTTCATAGATCGCCTCTAAATCCGAATTCACCACGAAAGTTGTAGGAACACCCGAAGGCAATCTTTTTTGATTCACTGTGTAACGCTGATGTGAGTCGAAAGCATAAGTAAAAGGAAAATCGTTCTTCTTAACGTAATCGACAATGTCTGATGGCCTGTCAAAGAGGTTTACGGCTATGATCTCCAGACCCCTGTCGGAATATTTTCTGGCAAGTTTTTCCAGAATGGGCTTTTCCAAGGAACAGGCGGCGCAGTCAATTTTCCAGAAATTGAGTATGATTACCTTACCCTTCATTAGCGCAGGATTTACAACTACGGCGCCAATGCCATCGAGTTCGAAGTTATTTGCGGGAGGCGCTACCATGAAAGGATTGAAGTTACAAGACCTAAGGGTGTCGTGCATTGACTGGGCATGGGCCGGTAGACAGCTCCACGCTGCCAGACAAACCAGGAAGAGACCAGATATTAGTTTATGAAATAGAAACATTATTGGCGTCTCCGGCGCGAATATAACAATTTAAATAAATTATATAATATAATAGCAAGTATTTCAAGCGTTTTATAGTTAGGTAATCTCTTGCTTTTTTGAATAGCCTGTCGTATAGGGCAAATAATCCGGGGTGACAAGGCGATCGCCGGCGCGAAAAGCGCGGGAGGAAAGTCCGAACTCCAAAGGGCAGGATGCCGGGTAACTCCCGGTGGGGGCAACTCCAAGGAAAGCGCAACAGAAAGCAAACCGCCTTCAGAAATGAAGGTAAGGGTGAAACGGTGAGGTAAGAGCTCACCGGTTCTCATGGCAACATGGGAAGCCAGGCAAGCCCCATCCGGAGCAAGACCAAATAGGGAAGCATTTGAGGACTGCCCGTCCGACGCTTCCGGGTTGGTCGCTCGAGGTGGCGGGAGACCGTCACCCTAGATGAATGATCGCCGCCCACCTTGTGGGAACAGAATTCGGCTTATCGCTCACCCCGGATTACTCCAGAATACAGGAGTCGCAACATGACTGAAGAAAATGCGAAGGAAACCAAGTCCGAAAATAGCCACCCCAATTCGGACGCTCAACCGGGCAACACTGTAAGAAATAGGCTTACCCTTACCATTTTCATAGTGATTTTAATGGCCGTCACAGCCATAGCTGCCGTATACAGGCAGGAAATTTATGTCGGTGTTGTCAGGACTGTCACCAACCTGTTGAACACCAAGGCTGATCCCGGCAAGAAAACGGAAGTTAGTGCAAATATCCAGTCGGAGAAGGCTCCGTCGATGGATGCCGGTTCCAGCCTTCGCACCGAAACGGATGATGTGGAAAGTATCCAACTAAAGGCTCCTGCATCTCCTGTTTTGTCGTTAGCCGCAGAAGTCGCCAGGTCAGTTCAGGATGTGACGAAACCTGAAGCTCCCCCGATGACTGACATCCCATCTGCCGTCAAGTCTGAGCCTACTGCTACTGCGGGTCAGGATTCAAAGCCGCTCACAGAGGCCCCTAAGATAGCAGAATCTCCCAATCCGGCTTCGGCGCCCAAGAAATTGCCGGAATCCGCCAAAACACCCTCAGCAACAAAACCTGAAAAAAATGTTGAGTCGGCAAAGGCCATTCAGCCGGAACAAAAAAATGCAAAAAATGAAGTTTCAGACACTAAAAACCAACCATCATCCGAACAGTTTCAGGTGCCTGGATCGTTGACAGTCAGGATAGAGAATTATTCAGGATCACTGACAAAATGGCGACTAATGGTCATTCTCGATGATTCCCAAATAATGGCAAAAGACACTAAGCCGTGGGACCCCAATAGACTTGCTTCCGCCACCAGCTTCATCTCAAAGTTGTCCACACAAATCACTCCGGGATCAAAATTGGCCGTGAGGGATTTCGCATGTGTTTCTAAAGACGAAAAAACTAAACGCTCCCCATGTCTTAGTCGTATGCTGTTCGATTGGTCTGACGCGCCCTTCAACGGCCTGAGAGACAGGCTCTCTGAATCCAGGCCTGGAGGCGAGGTGAACCCGTGCGCTGCCGCGGCATACTCAATGAAAAAAGACTTTCTCGTAAGTGACGCTCTCAATCCTCGCCTGCTGCTTATTACTGCAGGAGCGGCGAAATGTGACGCCAAAGAAGTTCTGAAAGCAGCCGGAGCGATAGGACCAAGCGCAAAGACACACGTGGACATCCTGGCAGTTGGAATGAGTTCAAAGAAAAAGGCGGCCTACACAAATCTTGCCAAAAAGACAGGAGGTGTGTTCCTTCAAGTAGATAATCCAGCCGATCAGGAAAACATGCTGAGAAAATATTCTAAAAGCCTGCATGTAACCTCTATGGATAAGATCGAGATCCGTGGAGACAAGGTGGTTTTTAGCGTAAACTTCGATGAAGACATTACCCTGGCCCCCGGAACTTACACAGTGGTGCTACCCTCGGTAAAGGGATTGGCTGAGTTCAAACGGTCCGTTCCTAATGTAAAAATCAAGTCTGGAGAGGCCACGCTCATGACTGTCAAGCTATCTAAAGGCAAAGCCACTGTGAAGATCGGCCCAAAATAGGAGGTAATCGTATTTTTTTCCAATAGGCCGCTCAGCTGTTTGATTGTAAAAGACAAATTCGGCAAGAGTCAGTTTTTTTCTGCCCGTCCTGAAACTCTCGCGTTTAGCCGGCATCTGATATAATAACAGCAAACGAGGAGGTAAGGACAATGCCTCAAAATATAGATTTAAGACACGGAGACCCAGCATCTCCCGATGAAGCGCCGGTAGGACCGAGTCCCGGCATAAATTGCGATGATATTTCAAATCCTCTGAGACGATCTCTCTGCAGGGCTTGCAACGCTCCGGTAATTGGGTCGGCCCCGTTCTGCGGGGAGCCATTTGAAGCTCCCTAGCCGCGAATAAGCCGATAGCATTGGATTTTATTTCCTTTTCCAATTAGAGAATATGATGACAGAGACATAGCTGAATATAATTCGGTTAAAGCCGTATA
>CAZVOU010000308.1:0-9307 GCA_964628605.1 uncultured Syntrophaceae bacterium | reverse complement strand
GAGTTCCGGTCCACAACGAAAGCAGGAATTTGTCTGTGAATGAAACCTCCTGTCAGCCGGTGTCTCATATTCTTTTTCACAGTCCGGACACATTTTGAAATCAGCCATGCTCGTTCGTTCCCTATCGTAAGGGAAGGAACGAGCCACCGTGAATCTGGGCCCACAAACGGTGCATGTCGTGAACGGATAAAGGAATCTGCGGTTGTGAGGGTCAAACAACTCTTTGACGCATTCCGGGCATGTATTCACGTCAGGTGGAATAGGGGTGGTTCGTGTTACACCAAAAGAACTGTTTTTTATAATAAATTCCCTATCACCTGTGGGTTTGGATCCAGTCACGACGATCGTGTCTATTTTTCCCGGTATAGGAATGCTCTGTCTCAAACTGTCAAGGAATTGTCGGCAGTTTTCTTCCAGGCCTTCTATTTCAATGGTCACAGCGTCTGATGTGTTTATAACCCATCCGGAAAGCCCAAAGCTTGTTGCCAGTCGATGAATGGTCGGACGGCATCCGATTCCCTGAAGGATGCCGGAAAGCTCAATGTGGTTGCGGATAATGGTCATGAATTATGAATGTATTGTCTACTGAACGGTGTTACGTGGTTGCTTCCCTTAAATCAAGGACGGGGCATTTAGCCTGGAACCAAACAGGGCGGTCCCGATCCTCACTATAGTTGCTCCCTCTTCAATTGCCGCCTCAAAGTCTCCGGACATACCCATTGACAACTCCCTGGCCTCACTATCGAGAATGCCCTCAGCAACCAGTTTTTCTCTCAGCAATCTGAGTTGCGCAAAATAAGGTCTCGCGTTTTCAGGATCATCAAAGAAGGGTGGCATTGTCATCAAACCCACTATTCGGATACCATTGAATTCCAATGCGGCTTTAATCAATTCCGGCACAAGATCAGGCGCGATGCCGGATTTTTGTGTCTCACCGGCTAGGTTCACCTGAATCATTAATTGCAGTTTTTTATTAAATTCAGAGCAGGCCGAATCGAGCGGCTTCAGAATCCTGACATCATCTACGGTTTCGATGATATCGAACAATTCTGCCGCTTTTTTGGCCTTGTTGCGTTGAACGTGGCCAATCATGTGAAACCTTACTTCTGGATCATGCAAATGAGGTTTTTCTGAGACCGCTTCCTGAATGTAGTTGTGTCCAATATTTTTAATGCCGGCTTCAATAGCTTCTTCAATTTTTTGACGACCCTGGCTTTTCACGGCAGCGACCAGCTTTACGAGCCTGGGATTACGGCCGGAACGTCGCGCCGCCTCATCGATTCTTGAACGAATTTCCCTGAAATTTTCTGAGATCATGGTTTTGGAGCTTTCAGAAAATCGTAAATATTCAATCTCTTGAGTTCACGGGCCACTTCGCACAGAGGAAGTCCCACAACATTCGTGTATGATCCATTGACACTCTGGACAATGGCCGCCCCTAATCCCTGTATAGCATAGGATCCAGCCTTATCCATAGGTTCGCCAGTGGCAACATATTCTGCTATTTCTTGAGCGCTTAGAGGTCTTATGAAGACCTCGCTACGGCAAAAATCAGTGACAGTTTTGTCCATACATTCAGAGTTGACCACTGAAAACCCGGTATATACCTCATGAGTCGTGCCGTTGAGACTACTCAACATGATTTTCGCCTCGTCTTCATCGAGAGGTTTTCCCAACACCCGGCCACCAATGACTACAACCGTGTCGGCGCCGATGACCCAGTAACCGGGATAATTCTGAGAAACTTCACGCGCTTTCTCGAAAGACAAACGCCTCACCCCTTCAATGGGGGTTTCAAATGGAAGAAACGTTTCATCAACGTCTGACGGTATTACTTCAAAACGGACACCTATGCCTTCTAGAAGATCTTTCCTTCGAGGAGAGCCCGATGCCAGAATCAAATGAATGTTATTTAGGACCGGCTTACTGTTCATGAACATGTTACCAAACCACTGAATGGGTCAGACTTCGCCTAAACATGAAATTATATCACAAATAACCTCGACGGAACATCACGTAAAAACAATGTTGGACGAACGGTTGCCGCAAAGGGTAATTATGGATTCCATAACTTTCTCAAAAACTGGACTCTTAAGCTCAGTCTTGATAAAAGATATAGACTTTAATCAATCAAGAGGAGCGCCATGCCATCCAACCATTTTTTAATTGAGTCACTCATTATTTGCGCGGCTTTAGTTTTGATTTTGACTGTCACGGTAGAGGCCGGCAAGGAAATGACCACACCCTCAGGCCTTAAGATAGAGTTCCTGCAGGAGGGGAAGGGTCCCAATCCAAAATCCGGTCAGAAAGTAACTGTTCATTACACGGGAACGTTGATGACCGGAAAGAAATTTGACAGTTCAAGAGACAGGAATGAGCCGTTCACATTCACATTGAACGCCGGCCAGGTCATTCGAGGCTGGGACGAAGCTGTGTCTTTGCTTCCGATAGGTAGTCGGGCGAAAGTCACAATTCCACCGCATCTGGGGTACGGGCCGACGGGAGCCGGTGGCGTCATACCTCCAAATGCTACCCTCGTTTTCGACATTGAACTTATCAGCGCGAAGTAGCAAATCAGGCGTCGATAACCGGTGACTTTACCATGATCTCCATTCTGTAGAATCATGCTTCTAGGTTCTGCTTTATCGGCGCCATCTTACTAACAGTCAGGCTGACATCATATTCAACCCGGATATTGGAATACTTCTGAATAAACCGGTCTGGATAACAGAATCCGGCGATAAATCCGATTTATCAAACTGTTGAAGCGAATTTGCCAAAAAATGGCGTGACGCTCTGGAGATAAAATGACAGACTTGTGGATCGCAGTCATCATGGGAGTAGTAGAGGGACTGACTGAGTTTTTGCCTGTCTCGTCTACGGGTCATCTCATTATAGCCGGGGATCTGTTAAATTTTACGGGGAATAAGGCAGCGTCTTTCGATGTATTCATACAACTGGGGGCGATTCTGGCTGTCGTGGTACTTTATTGGCGGCGTTTTGTCCACCTGATTCCAATGGGGAAAACAGAGACGCAAGGAGGATTCTCAGGAATTCACGGGATAATCCTTCTGGGTCTCACCACATTACCCGCTTTGGTCACCGGATACCTCGCTCATCATGCAATAAAGGCTTATCTTTTCAAACCCGCTACAGTGGCGCTTGCCTTGGCGGTAGGCGGTGTAGGCATATTACTGGCTGAAAAATACAAGCCCAAATCCCGGGTGTTTGAGCTTGACCAGATGGGTTATCTTCAGGCCTTCATGGTTGGTTGCTTTCAGTGCCTTTCTCTGTGGCCCGGAATGTCTCGGTCTGCCTCTACAATTATCGGAGGGCTTTTCAGCGGGCTGGACAGGAGAACCGCAACGGAATATTCCTTCCTGGCCGCTGTACCGGTCATGATAGCAGCTACAGGTTATGATCTTCTAAAGTCATGGCAATTTCTTGAGGTTCAGGATGCGCCGTTTTTTGTCGTGGGTTTTGTAGTATCTTTTGTCTCAGCAGCCGTAGCTATAAAGGCGTTTATAGGCCTGGTCCAAAGATGGTCTCTGGCCCCGTTTGCCTATTATCGATTACTAATTGCTCCCATCATCTATTTAGTGATGGTATACTGAAATACCAACTCGTTTTCACCAAAATAGCGGACACGGACTCATGACGCCGAAGCAACTTGGTCCAATCTCTGAATGATTTGGTCGTGAAGTATCGGACGCAGTGATTTGATCCTCAAATCGGGTTCTCCCATGACAACCCTGTTGGTCAGGAATACGACAACAACACCTCTGGCCGGGTCAACCCACAAAGACGTCCCCGTGAAGCCCGTATGGCCGAAACTGGATTCGCTGAATAAACTTCCACACGAAGACCCCTCTTCGGATTTTGTGTCAAAGCCCAAAGCTCTCGAACTTTCTGGAACGTAACGACACCGCTCCACAAACAGCTTCATTATCTCATGATCAAAGAAGCCCCCATGCTTTGAAAAGCTCTTGAGGAATTCCGAGGCCAACTCAGCCACCCCCCGACATGTTCCAAACAAACCTGCATGACCTGAGACGCCTCCCAAAGCCCTTGAATTGAGATCGTTGACGAAGCCTGACAAGTCTCCTGACCTGGTCTGAGCAATGCTGTAATCATTCCTGGAGGGGGTGAACAGAATTTGATGAGAAAGTCTCAAGGGTGCGTAAATCGCTTCATTACAAGCTATGTCCAACCGTTGTTTTAATTCGTGCTCCAAAATCTGTCCGAGGAGAATAAAACCCAAATCAGAGTATAAACTGCCTGCGGCTAGGGGATAATCCATGGATTCCCCCAGAATACGCTCAACGACGAAAGCCTGGTGTCCTGATCCCTTATCATATAGATAATAAGGCCTCCATGCAGGCAATCCAGAACTGTGGGCCATCAGGAGACGAGGAGTAATGTCCCTTTTGTCTGAGTCCAATTGAGAGAACCATGTGGTCAAGGGTGAGTCCAACAGGTCAGGCTTTTCTTCCAGAATTTTCATCCAGCAGGGTGTCGTAGCCAGTACTTTCGTCAATGAGGCCAAGTCGAAAAGAGTGTTGTTGTCGATAGGTCGGTCATCTGATAAGCCTAGCGTTCCAAAATATCGCTCAAGTATGGTTAAGCCATTTCTGATCACTATGATCGCCCCGCCTGTAAATATCTTTTGGCGAAGGGCGTCATCGATTGTTTCGATTATTGGGCTTGAATCCATGTAATACCTTGATACCTGGGGCATGAGATAAGATGAAATGTCGTTAAAGCCTAACGAACCGGTCCTTGGGTGGGATTTTTGGCGCTGGAGCCATGAAAAGCGAGTAAAGCCAGTGAACCGGGGCCCTGGTTAAAGATGTAATCGTGAGGCCCTTTCAGTATGAGTAGAGAATTGGGAATCTTCATGGAATTTAGCATCGAGGAGAACTTTTCCACTGATTTGAGAAATACATCTCCGTCACTGGAAACTACCTGTATTGAACATTTCCTGATTTTGTCCCTGTTGGTTTCTATCAAACGGCTGTAAACATCCATGAAAGGCGCCACTGCCGCTTGAACTGATCCAATGCGTCTGAAAGTTTCGGGATATTTGAATCCATAATACATCGATCGGGCGCCACCCATGGAAACCCCATCCACGCCGATTCTGGAAACATCAACCCTGTAATGTTGTTGAAGCGCCGGAATCAGTTCCTTCATTATGTAATCTTCGTATTCCGGGGAATCCAAGCCGGAATGGCCTCGTAAAAGAGGCGAATAGGGACAAACCAGGATTACACCTTTGTATGGGTCTTTGCGCAATTTCTTGTTAAAGGTGTCGAGTTGTTCCTGAGTGACCAGATTTCTGAAATCTGAAGCTGTAAGTTTGTTAGATCCCAAAGCCCGGGCCGCTTCATCGGATTTGTAATAGGACACCCAAGCCAATGCGCCGTCCCTTGGGGATCTAGAACATTCTCCGGCTCCTCCGAACGCGATGACCATAGGATACGTTGCTTTCGGATTCTTATCGTAACCTTTGGGTAAACTGACAGCCGAAATTGAATCAGGAAAGCGCTGGGAGGGAAGAGTGAAATACTCGGTCTGGGACAGAAAATTTCCGACCTTCTCCACAATCGGCTGCGAAATTTGGGGTGTCTCCTGATCTTCAGAGATCTTTATTCGTCTGGAAGTTCCAGTGGTTGGAGCGATTGATTGAACGGTGGGAACGGTATGGCTCGCTGATACCTCCGTTTTTTGAGACGAATCAGATTCCGGTGGACGATCTGCGCAGCCTTGGCAGCAAACAAAAAACACGAGCAGGATCGATAAAGCGCAATGTTTTAATTCAGAAATAATCATCGCCTATGCGTAATCAGTTAAATCAGTCGCCGGTGGTTAATTGATTGGGGTTTCATCACCAGAGCGCCGGCCTCTTCATAGTGTTTTCACCAGCTCCGGGCTGTTTTTGTTTCGATGTTTCATCATCAGAGTTGGCGGACGCTACGACTGGAGGAAGATTCTGGTTGATACCCATAGCCTTCATGTTGTTGGTAAACTGACGGGAAAACCAGTAAAGCGCCTGATGTCCGTTCGGGTATCTGTAAGCGCAGTAACCGTGCCCACAACTCTCAAAGACGTTTACCGTAACAGGAAAACCAGCCGACTTCATGTCCTCGACCAGCTCGTACAGTCGCCCCCTGTTGCTGTAAGTGTTGCATCCGTCTTTAGTGTTGGTGTTGATGTTGTAAACGATGCCGCCTGCTTTTTTTATTCTGGCCGCATTGCTCCTCCAGACATCCGGAACCATGGGATAGCTGCCAAGATCTGTCTGCTGTCCCCCCGCGTAAGCAAAAATGTCCGGTCGTCTGGCCGATATCATGATCGCCTGTGCCGCTCCGGCGCATGCCCCGTCTATTCCTCTGAATCTGCGATCCGGAACTGTTCTGTAATGAGCGTCGATGAAAGGAATGACTTCGTCTATGAGGTATTTTTCATATTGAGCCGTTGCTCCGCCTCCCGGATTCCACAACGACACAGCAATGATGTCTTCATAAGGATTCTCGCGAAGCCACTGATTGAACATCCTCAACTCCCGGTCATTCACATTTTCCTGAAAACTGGCCGAGGTTAAGGTTCCGGATTTGAGGTTGTCCATAACCAGGGGCGTTTTGCACCACACTGACCAATAGGTTGCGCCACCCAACTCCGGTCCATTATCCCAACCTGATTTGCCACCCAGAAGATAAACCACCCCGTAACGTCGGTTTACGTCTTTTTCATAATTTTCAGGCAACATTACATGGACTGGAAATGGTCCTGGGACGTTTTGGCCTCCTTTGGCCCTGGCGCTCTTGTATACATCCGAGTGAACGCGAACAGTTTCTATGTAATGATTTGTTCGCAGGAACTTGGTTCTCGCTTCTATTTCCGACCAAGGCTCTTCTTTGGGGGCAGCAAAAGCAAAGCTGGAACACATGATTGACAGTATTAAAATTAGTCTGAGTCCAAATGGCGCCACTCTCATTAACAACCTCCAGTCAATTCCCGGTCAAAGCCGACTATAGGAAAATAATCATTAATTTCATTCTTCAAATTGTTATCTCACATTAACCATGAAAACCTTAACCGGAAAACCCTGCTGATCGACAGTGTTGCTCTCAGGGGGATCCATAAGTATGACGCTACTTTTTACGTTTACGCCCCTTAACGCGCACCTGACATAAACAGGATAGACGCCAGGGCGTCCTGCGGAAACCTGAACCTGCATTTCATAGGTTTTATTCTCTGCCCACAGGTCAATCCACAACTCTGCCATGGGCACTTTTGTCCTGATTTTATCCGACAGGACGGAAAGAACCGTGCTACCGGCCCCATAGATTCTGCCGGGTTTGGCAGACACCAGCTTGAGCCCGGAAGTGTCAGGAGTAGATACTGTTATTCCGCCATAATCCGATTCAGCGCCCTGATTCTGAGCTGTCACGCTGACTGTAAAAGTCTTGCCGGACTGAACTTCAGAAGGGATTTTTACATTCAGAATTTTTGGGGCAGCTTCCCTTGGTTTTGCAATTTCGAACAAATTTGCAGTCCATTCGGCGCCATCTACTCTGGTTTCAATTAAGTACTCTCCCTGCGGAAGCCTATTCTGAGGGGCAGAACTGAAATCGTTGGGGAACTTGACCTCCATGTCTGAGCCTTGTGGATGCATTGTGACGGTCTTGTTCACATCGAACTGAGGGCCTCTAAGTCTCACTTCCAAATTCCTCGGGGAGGCTCCCTGATTTCTGAACCAGAATTTTATCGAGTCCTTCTTTTCATCTACAAACTTGGGGATGTGGGACATCAACTCCGGAAAGGCCTTGAAAACTTTCCCCGCGAGGTGGGTAATCTCTATATCGGGGCCTTTAGGAGTTGTGGTCTTTGCGGTCGGAGGTTCCTGAGGTTGTGTAACGGCGTCCGGGGTGGTCACAGCAGGTGGCCTGCCGGTTCCTGGTCCGCTATCAACAACGGTTTGAGCCTGGTTTTGAGCAAAAGCCTTGTTTGGCTCTTCTGATACAGTCTGGACCGGATTATTCGGATCCGGGAGATCAGCTTCTATTATAAGTATTTTCTTTTCATCTCCGCGCGATCCTTTGAACTGACTCATGAACCTGTTCAAGCCCTGAGCTGAATTGATATTCATTTTATGGACATTGCTTCTCCGGGTTGCGTGGTAAAGCCACACCTGTCCATTTTTGTCGGGCAACATCAGAACTACATGGTAATGTAGCAACTTGTACCCTTTCTGATTGGTGGGTCTGCTAATGCTCCCAAAATAGGCTTTACCCGGCTTCATTTTAGCTAGAACCCGGTTCCATGCTTCCGAGTCATCCAGATCGAAGCCCCGAAGTGTCGAACCATCAGCGTTTTTTAAGTCCTGTGCTCGTCCGTCAGGCATTATGACCTTGGGATTGTGACCTTCAGCAAGATTGAGCACAAGGTCGTAACCAAAATCCCAGTCCTGTCCCAAGGGCGCTCCGGCCCCACTGTTGTTCTGGCGGTCATGTGAGACATCCGGAAGCGACCAGTTTTTGTTATACAAATACCTGGATATCGAAACGACTAATCCGCTGCAGTTGAGGCCCGGCGTATCGAACTGCCGGCTGGATTTGTCGAAAGTAGTAAACACTCCCTTGTCATCCAGTGCGCCGTCGTCACGATAAGGAATTCCAAGATGAGTGTCTGCCATCTGAACTGGATCATTCTTTTCAGCTATGTGTTTGCGCCACAGAAATTCAGGGGCGTACAAACGATCGGCCAACGCGGACGAAATCATAAAGCTGGAAATGATCAAAAAGATACAAAACTTAATTGCAGAATTAGAGGTTTTCACTAAGCCTCCAAGTATTTGAGCTATTTTTATATTTTATCAAGTTAGGGACGACATATCAAGGGGGTGTTCCACGGCGCTTGGCCCCAACAAACACGTGTTGACAAATCTGAGTATTATTTGGACACAGAAGGAGGACCGTAATTCTTATCTTACTGAGAAACTGAGCCTTCTCGCGAGCTTTCCGTCAAGAAGCAGTTCGACCTTCCACAAGCCGGGCTTATGACGAAAAAGTTCGGACGTTGGCACAGTGTGTATTCTGGTAGTGCCGGTGTTCTTGCGCTCAATCCCCTTTTTACCTTCGCTCTGAGAATCATAAGTGGTTCTGATTGTCCTGAATTCCTGATCCGACGGATCATACCAGATGGATTCGGCTGTATACTTGTTCGTTTCGTTCCTCGGGACAAAAAACAGGTTTACCGTCTCATGCACATTGTGGTCAAAACTGTCCTTAGCCGCGGCAGAAGA
>CAZVOU010000307.1:0-2280 GCA_964628605.1 uncultured Syntrophaceae bacterium | reverse complement strand
ATACATCTCGGTCATCACTGCGCCAATCTTGTAGTTCTGGACACAGAGCTTATCCACCCACTTGGCATCGTAGCTTCCTGTTTGATAGGAGACGGGCATGTACTCGAACTCAGCTTCCTTGGTGTAATTTATATAATCCATACCACACAGATTCGGGAAGCTGCAATTCATGGTGTTGCCGTTTGCATCCAACTGTCTCTCGGCCTCCAATTCGGTTCTAAGAAGTATCACATTGCCGGAACCAGATCCTCTCTCAACAAGTTTCTGACCATTAAAACCTGCCTGGGTAGAAACAATCTTCTCAAAAGAAGCATGCCCCACACCTTTCTCAGATGACTTCTCATACATATAATTAGCAGCGCCTGCCATGCCAATGACAAGAGATGCCACCATTAACGCTAAAATATACTTCCTCATGTTCAACCTCTGTTACTTCATAAAGATGTCCTTGGATTTAAACTTTGTCTTTGCTGGTTTATTCAGAGTAGGTGCCGTTAGTGCCTTTTTATACACTTTATCCGGCAATTCGTTCTTTTTCTCAAACGCATCGATCATTTCCTTGGTTGCCCTTGGAGGCTTCTCGTATTCAGCAAATTGCATTATTCCACCAATCCACTTCAGACTCTTCGACGCCATGGTTTATAGCATCTGTGGCATTCCTGAGAATCCTGTTAAAATCGCTTCTAAATGGTACAATCTGCATCGTTGTAGCTTCAATCGTGATGATTTGGGTTTCAGTAACGACTATAACCCAGGAATGACCCGGACTGCCGATTCGTTGGGCTACCTGTGCGTTGTATCCGCGATCTTCAAGTTCATGTTGAAGATAGAAGGACATCTCGCTGCAATCCCATACGTTTTCAATATACGGAAAAGACGGTATGCTAGCAAGGTCGGACTCAAGTGAACCGTTGGATATGTTTATTAGCATAACCAAAATAAAAAATAATCTAGTCATTCTTACCGCGAAAGAACTCATTCCAGATCTGATTATATTCAGCCTCTGATATCTCCATGGAGTCTTGATCCGGAGACCCTGGGAAGTCTCCATGCACGACGAGTTTTAACACATATTTCATATTCAATAAAATCACCAATATCCCAATACATTTAACCGTAAATTGGCTGCACGTATCATTGAATCCATGTCATAAAACTCAAACTCAAACATATCACATTGGTTTTTTAATAGTTTTCTGAGTTCAAATACACCATCATCACTACTTTTGCTCTTTACGATAAATTCACCCAAGCTCCGTGGAATAGCTTCGTTTTTTCCTCGTACCTCAAGTTCCCAAAGCTGTGCGTCTAGATAACCCCGTGTTTTAGTAAGAGTCGCCACAAAATTATCGGTGAATCTTATCCATGTTCTAAAATCGGCTATTACAAAGTCAATATCCGCGTTTCGTTGTCTGTCTTCATCATTCATAAAAAATCACCAATATTCCAACATGTTCAACTCGTTGCCCAAGGAGTCCCCATCCTTCAGGGTGGGGAGGAATTGGGCTCTCCCGTAAGTTATTTATGCTCATAAGTCTATCTCCTGATGTGTGTTTTGCATGATCTGGTAGGGCGGAGCCTGAAATGGCAGGGCACCCTCGATAGAAGGGATAAAACAGCTTCCTAACCAATCTGCCCGTAGACCTGGGACAAAACAGCCTATCGGAGGCATGAGATTCAGTAATGAGTCTAGGTGAGAGTTTGACACATGATCCTCCTTTCGATGGGTGGGGTGCCAGCGAGCTAATCTTCGCCACAATGCAGTCAGCATGAAGAGTCAGCCACCCTTACGCCTCGCGACTTTTTGCGTAGAGGCAAGCCATGCCCTTCAGGGCGTGGTAGTTGACTAACACCCCATGGGTTTAGCGGGTTCCCTCAATTTCCACCACCAATCTGCAATCGTTACCTCAAATATCTGGTCAACAATCACTGGTTTTTTATCCACAATCCTTATAACATCTCGTTTCTTCAGCGCAGACTGTGATTTTGGAACCCAGTATGGAACCTGTGCTCCGTCGTCCATTAAAACCAGCAATATGGCTCGTCTTGTCTGCTTGACCAGGTAATTGCAGTTTGGTTTTTTAACCGGAGAAAGGACGAATTTCATAGTCAGACAGCTTCTTGTAGGTCTCCATCTTTTCTCCCCATTCCTTCAGCTTTATTTGCCAAAAGTGGTCTATTATATCTGGTAATGGAACAGCCAAAGAATATTCGTTAGTGTATTGTCCCTTCTTACCAGGAACAACAATCTGTTCTGCATTGACGAATCCAAGTTTCCTC
>CAZVOU010000306.1:0-3168 GCA_964628605.1 uncultured Syntrophaceae bacterium | reverse complement strand
CGTGATAACCCCCTGTTTTAAGCCTCCTCTGACTGCTCCCCCGTTTATGAGGGCAACATCAGCTCCTACACTTTTTGCCATGATACCGGCTATGAGCCTGCATAGATCATTGGGGTCGTCAGAACGAACCATACTTCTTGATCCATCCAATGCCACATCAGTAACCCCCACGGGTTGCTGCAGTTGTGGACCCATCTTTTCTCTATATTGGCTGACCAATCCGGCGATCTTCTTGTCTTCCCTGATGGTGGCGTCCAGAGGAATCAAAGTCCCGGCGTATGAAGCTATTTTTCCATCCTTGAAATCGATGTCCAATTTACCGACATACTCTGCATATGCCGACGCTTGGCAAATTATAGTGTCAGCGACTGAAACCGGTTGTTCCAGTTTCGTATGGGTATGCCCTCCAATTATGACATTGATCCTGGGACAGGAAGCTGCGAGAAATTTATCTTCCTTGAAGCCGATATGAGTCAATGCGATTACCAGACAGCCCGGTGGAGCATTGGTGAGGACTTCATTGCCAACAGAGACAGGGTCCAGGAATCGTAAACCTTCAACATTTCTCGGACTGGTTGTAACAGGAGTGCGAGTCGTAGTTACCCCCATTATGAACACACAGTGCCGCCCATCGTCAAATTGCTTGACGACATAGGGCTGAAACAATCTTTCTCCCTTCCCACCAACGATGTTTGCGCTAATAAGAGGGAAATTCATTTTAGGCTTGAGCTGGTTCATGAGGTTCGAAATTCCGTAATCAAACTCATGATTGCCGACAACCATGGCCGTAAGCCCCATGGAATTCAACAGATCAACCCCCATGGCTCCTTTAAAGACCGTTGAATAGCTGGTTCCAGTCAGTAGGTCACCAGCCAGAAGCAAAATGGTGTGTCTGCCTTGTTTGCTGTTTTCTTCCTTTACATCGGAAATGACACTCTGAGCTTTTGCAAAACCGCCATGAACACCTGCCCCATCTTTAAGCGTTTCTGCGCTGTAGTGCGCATGAGGGTCGTTCATGTAAAGAATGGTTATCTTGAGTGTTTCGGAGTTGGCAAAAGCAGAGTTGAGCTGAACGCCCAGACAGAGATGACATAAGATAAATGCTATTAAGACCCTAAATAAAAACCGCTTGGCTAATGACAGCATTCTTGCTCCCTCTTCAGCAAGTGGAATAAACAAAAGAAGACCATCAAAGGAATGACTAGTGTGACATAAAGGCGACGCTATCGCTGTTCCAGGAGGGGAATGGTCGGGGTGGCCAGATTCGACCTGGCGACCTCGTGCTCCCAAGGCACGCGCGCTAACCAGGCTGCGCTACACCCCGCAGGTTCAAAAAAGCAACTGAATTTGTGATTATAGCTATTCGACCGATTTATGACAAGCAATATTTTCACAAAAGAAAACTTTTGAATTTGCAGAATCCAAAGCCACAATAGCCTTTCACATCGGAAAGTCATGGCATTTTCAAGCCCAAGTTTCTCAATTCGTGGAATAATTTTTTCATGGCGTTTGCGCGATGACTGACCGAATTTTTTTTGATGTTGCTCATCTCGGCGAAGGTAAGCCCTGAAGGTTCATGAAAAAATATTGGGTCGTATCCAAATCCATTTGCGCCTCTGGGTTCGTTTATGATTTTTCCGGAACATTCGCCTCTGATTACAATTTCATCACCATCTTCTGCGACGAGAGCGAGCACACAAACGAATTTTGCGCCGCGTTGTTCATAACCTACGCCATTCATTTCCTCAAGGATTCTTAAGTACCTGGCGCTGTCTGGAACATCGTCGCCCGAGTAGCGAGCAGAAAGGACGCCGGGGCGCCCATTCAGAGCGTCCACGCACAAACCTGAGTCATCCGCCAAACTGGGAATTCCGGTATAGGCAAATGTTTCCCTGGCTTTTTTCAGAGCGTTTTCTTCAAAAGTGAGACCGTCTTCCACGACATCCGGCATTCCTTGAAAGTCGTTCAGAGTCAGGAATTGGATGGGCAGTCCCTGCGCCAGTTCGTATAACTCTCTAACCTTTCCTTGGTTTCTGGTTGCAACAACTATTTTTTCAGGAAGATATTTCATTTAAAGCATTCCGCATCGACTGGTTTCATGATCTGTGTTCCATTAATCGCTGGGGGTGTTTAGCAGGCGAGCGCCTTCCAGTCTACAACTTTTATGTTGCAAAAGCCCTTCTTTTCAGCAAGAGACTGGCTTGGTATGGATTAGAACGTCTCGAGATTATCTCTTCAACTATTTCCTCGAAAACGGCAAGCCCACCTACCCTGGCCAAAGCCTCTTCCACTACGTTGTCCTTGAACAGGTCGAGTAGTTGATTCCTGATTCGCGTGCGCTTTCTCTGAAGCATTCCGTCGCTTCCCTTGTCATCCAGATAAGACCGGTGATCAATGATTGCCTGATAAACCTGGTCCACACCGGCCTCTGTCACGGCCACCGATTGAATCACCGGTGGATACCACCCACCAGAACTGTAACGATCTCCGGAGAGATTCAGCATGGATTTGATTTCACGAACAGTTTTTGCCGTGTCGTCTCTATCAGCCTTGTTCACGACAAATATATCGCCTATTTCCATTAGGCCGGCCTTTATGGCCTGAATATCGTCCCCCATTCCTGGTATGGTCACTAGGACAGTCGTATCGGCATTGTGAACGATATCGACCTCGTCTTGTCCAACACCAACGGTCTCTACGATTATCACGTCCTTGCCCATGGCGTCGAGCACAACAATTGAATCAGCGGTTGACCTGGTCAATCCACCGAATTTGCCCCTGGTTGCAAGCGATCTGATGAAGACTCCATCGTCCAGAAAATGCTTCTGCATCCTGATGCGATCCCCCAGGATTGCTCCTCCGGAAAATGGGCTTGTAGGGTCTATCGCAAGCACTCCGACCGTTTTTCCGGCGGCTCTGAACCGTGCCACAACTCGGTCCACAAGTGTGGATTTTCCCACTCCAGGTGATCCGGTAAATCCTACTATATGGGCATTACGGGTGTGGGCGTACAGAATTGCCAAATCGTCGATGATATCGGGGTCACCATCGTCGATTCGACGAATCAATTTCGCCGCAGCGCGCACGTCTCCTTGTAAAACCTTTTCTATATTCAATTAATTCCCCTCAGACCTTAAAATGGGTGACATGAAATCATTTTCCGCATCA
>CAZVOU010000305.1:0-1511 GCA_964628605.1 uncultured Syntrophaceae bacterium | reverse complement strand
GGTTCTCCTGCTTCGTTCATTTGCAAAACAAAGTGTTTCCTCGTCGAAACCCAGCGCCTGCTTCATTACCCTGCATATACTCGGGGCAACTATGTCCTCTATCAGGCGGCCATATTTGTTGGCGATGTCGCCCAACTGGCGTTTGAACTCCCGGTCCTCGCGTTTACTTTCATCCCTGAACCGGAGCATGTCGTCCTTGAATTCCTTCATCTCGTCTTTGAACTCGCGCATTTCTTCCTTGAATTCACGCATCTCTTCTCTGAAAAGGCGGTTCTCCTCCTTGAACTCTGCCAGCCCTGCGGATGTTCTTTCAACCTGAAGGGATGTCCGGGCCACTATCTCTCTCAGGTCCTGCATTGATGTTTCGAGATTCTCGACTCGTGTTTTCATCGGTAAACCGCTCATCTGTTGTTGCCCCCCGTAGATATTAGTTACCTATATGTGACGTATCTCTATTTTACTGTTTGTTCGGATGGATGTCAAAAATGGCATCTAACTGGGACTCATGGTTGATGTATGGCGCATCTTTGTGTATAATAGTGTGTATAGGATGGTCTATGCTCAAAAAAATGAACAGGAAGTCTTCTACAAGAATCTCTGATGACGCTCCGCTTGTAACACAAGAGGACATCGATCGGTCAAGGTTTAGAGTCAATCTTCAGGAGGCGCCTCGCAAGCAAAGAGTGAACATAATGCTTGATACGGGGGTTATCTCCTTCTTCAAGAACAAGGCCGGAAAACGGGGCTACCAGACATTGATAAATGAGACGCTCAAACGTGCAATCCATGATGAGGAAATTGAAACCGTCTTACGCCGCATTATACGCGAAGAACTGGCTCACAAACAGTAAATTATAGAATTAATCAGCCGGCGCGGAGTCCGGCTCTACTATGCGCCGGAGGTTCTCCGATGACTCGTGTCCAGCAAGGGGCTCTGCCAGAGATGGACCAGGGGTTTCACCTGAAATTATTGGTAAAAATGATTCGATCGTTTATCCAATTAACAAGCTATTGGCATTATGTAAAACTCCCGCCAAGCCTGTATCCGTGGCCTCTGAACTCAAATGCCGACCATGAATCTCTTTGAGGTCGCCAAGCTCAAGATACTTCATAACCTGGCTAGTTTCTTCCAAGCTGACCGGTATTTTCTAAGAATATTTTCGAGCATTTCATTTTTCTCGGTTGTGTCGTCAGTAGGACAGAAAATACCTTCTTTCTTTAACTGAATTTTCCGGTGAGTGCGATCAGCACTCCGTCGGTTGGCAGCGCAAGACGACGCCTCGATTTCCGATTTGGTTATTGCCATTGGTTTTTCCCTAGCCGGCGCTTGTCTTTCGGACAGTTTATTTTAGCCTAAAGTTCTATAATGATCCAAATTATTTTCAGGAAAGTCAGAAAAACATGTGCCTCAGTAAAAACAGAATGTTATAATTTATTAATAAGCCCATAACGAAAATGTTTTTGATCAGCCAACGCAGACAATGTAATTAATAAGCCCGGAGTTGGGAGAT
>CAZVOU010000304.1:0-15651 GCA_964628605.1 uncultured Syntrophaceae bacterium | reverse complement strand
GCTTGGACCGCAACGATTGCGGGGCTTTTTTTTATCTATTACCACAATGAATACAATATGTCTCTTTCATCGGCTAGGTCGGCGGCGGTTCATTCTCTCCGTAAAGACCTTCTTTATAGGAAATGGGCTTCAGTTCATGGCGGAGTTTATGTACCAGTAACGGAGAGCACTCAACCAAATCCGTATTTGTCATCTGTTCCCGAGCGAGATGTTGAAACAACGACTGGCAAGAAGCTTACGTTGATAAGTTCCGGTTGCATGAATGACGAGATTTTTAAGCTCGGACTTGAGGAATATGGAATCTATGGACATAATACCAGCTTAAATCCTGTAAATACTAAGAATTCTCCCGATGACTGGGAACGGAAGGCTCTCCTGAATCTTCAAAATGGCGGAACCGAGTATTTTGGTCTGGACAAGATTGGTGGCTCTGAACATCTCAGGTACATGCTTCCCATGACGATTCGAGATGAATGCCTTAGTTGTCATAATCATCAGGGTTATAAGGTAGGGGACTTGGGAGGCGGGACTGTCGTTTCAGTTCCGTGGGACGAATTTCAATCTGGCTTTATCGAAGAACTAAAAACAGTTGGGGGTATCCACGCAATAGTATGGTTCTTAGGCCTGACAGGCATGTTTGGAGCCAGGCGGATGATTACCTCACAAATTAGTGAACAGGAAACCGCATTGGATGCCTTGGCAAAAAGTGAACGGATACTGAATACGGTTTTACAGGCCACCTCTGTGGGCATTGGCTTAATCAAGGACAGGGTTATTCAGTGGACAAATGATGCCATGCTTGAACAAACGGGCTATTCACCTAAGGAGTTGTTTGGCCAACCGTCCAGACAATTCTATGTCAACGACCAGGAATATGAACTTTCTGGAGCATTGATATACGCAGACATAGCCGCCAAGAGAAAGTCCACAATTGAGACCCGTTTTAGGAAAAAAGATGGCACGTTTATTGAGGTCTTGATGAATCTGTCTGCAGTTGACAAAGCTGACCTTTCGCAGGGAGCTGTCTTTGTGCTCATGGATGTTACTGAGTCAAAGAAAATGGCTCACGAGCTACAGGAAAACATCATGCGAATGGAGCGGGCTGAAGCCGCGGCCAAATTTGGTAACTGGGAAATAGACCTGAACACAAGACGAATGAGAGCTTCCAAAGGAGCCTTTAATATTTATGGCTTACAACAAGATGAAATTGATTTGGAGACGATTCAAAAAATACCGTTACCCGAATATAGGGAAAAGTTGGATGAGGCTCTATCGTCACTGATTCAGAAGCAAAAGCCTTATGACATAGAATTCAAGGCGGTTCGACAGTTAGATGGCAAAATCATAGACATCCATTCGACAGCGGAGTTCAACCCGGAAACCAATACCATTTGGGGTGTGATTCAAGATATTACAACACAAAGAGAGGCTCAGGAGGCTCTCATTAGAAGTGAAGCCAAGTATCGGATGCTTACAGAAAATGTCAAGGACATTATCTGGAGTACTGACCGTACAACGAAATTTACCTACATAAGCCCGTCTGTGATGGGAATTCTTGGTTACCAACCTGAAGAAATGCTTCAAAAGACCTATTTTGAACTCCTCCCTCCGAATATTAGAGAACAATTCGAGTCAATTTACAATGCGTCAATAAATGCATCGAAATACGATGCGCCAATTTCCAGTAAAACCTATGAAGTTGAAATAATTAAAAAGGACGGTTCTCGAATTTGGGTTGAAATAGTTTCTAACCCGAGCATTGACAGCCGTGGCAATCTGTTGGGTTTCCAGGGAGTGACCAGGGATATCAGCCAGAGAAAGCGTGCCGAAGAGGCCCTGAGGGAAAGCGAAAGCAAGTTCAGGAGTTATGTTGAATCATCTCCAATAGGTATTTATGAAACGGATTCGGAAGGCATAGTATACTCTACAAACAACGCCCTGACGTCAATTAGCGGATATGCAAATGATGAATTGCTCAAAAGGAACATTATGGAGCTGGTAGCCCCTCAACATGTTGGCAAATGCCTTCAAGCTTTTGAAACACTAAAGCACCTGGGCAAAGCTAGCGTTGAGGCTGAGGTCATTTCATCCGGTGGGTCCACAGACTGGATTGACATAAACGCTGTAAAACTTTCAGACAATCGTTACCTGCTGTTCGCACAGGATATCACCGACAGAAAGAAGGTTGAGGCAACGCTCCGAGAAAATGAAGAACGACTTTCCTTGGCCCTGGAGGTAAGCAATGCAGGATGCTGGGAATGGTTCATTGAAACTGATGAGGTCCTTTTTGATGAACGATTCCATGCGATGCTCGGGTACGAAATGGGTGAGCTTCCTACTTCGATTGAGGACTGGTTGCCTTATCACCACCAAGGAGACATGACGGCATGGATGTCCAAAGCTGAAGAATGCATGAGGGGAGATAGAGCAACATTTGAGAGTGAGCACCGTCTTCAGTCAAAGACAGGAGAATGGAAGTGGGTTTTTAGCAGGGGCAAAATGGTGAGTGTTGATTCCACAAAATCACAGAAACGATTTATCGGCATGGCCATGGACATCACAGAGCTAAAGACAGCCCAGGAAGCCCTGTCCGAAAGAGAAGTCATTTATCGTATTCTGTTCGAAGGAGCCCGGGACGGAATAATAATAGTAGACATGGAAGGAGATTCAACCGGTCGAATTGTATCAGCCAATCCAGAAGCCGCAAAGATGCACGGCTACACGCTGGAAGAGTTCACGACTCTCATGTTGGGTGACATAGAAAAGGCAGATTCTCCAAAGGATTTGCAGTCTCGAATCGATACCATTCTGTCTGGACAATTGCTGAGAATTGAGCTGAGTCATTGCCGGAAGGATGGAAGTGAATTCCCCGTTGAAGTCTCTGCAAACCTTGTCGAAATCCTCGGTCACAAGTATTGCATCGGGTTTGATAGAGACATTAGTGAACGAAAGCTGGCGGAAGAGGCGCTACGGGAAAGTGAGGCCAAGTTTAGAAGTTATGTTGAATCTTCACCTATAGGCATTTTTGAATCGGATTCGGAAGGTCGTATAGTTTCTGCAAACCCTGCTAATACCTTGATTACCGGATATACGCATGATGAACTGATGCAAATGAATATTATGGATGCAGTCGCTCCACGCCACTTGGACAAATGCTCCAAAGCTTTTGAAAGTCTCAAAGCTACTGACCAGGTGGCGGTTGAAATTGAGGCTACAACCTCCACCGGTAACATCATCTGGGAATATGTCACAGGGGTCAAACTTTCTGACAATCGTTATCTCTTTTTCAGTCAGGATATAACTGAGAGAAAAAAGACAGAGACAGAGCTTGAGGCAAAATCAAACGAAACACTTCAACTAATGAAAAGCATGATAAATGGCTTTGTCCTGTTTGAGTCCGTCTTTGATGAATATGGGGAATTTGTGGATTGTCGATATGTGTTTACCAATGACGCATTTGATCGGATTCTGGGCCTCAGTGGAAAGGAGCTAATAGGCAAAACGATTTACGAGGTCTGGCCAGATACGGAAAAAGCTTGGATAGAAAACTTCAAGGATGTGGCGCTATCTGGCATAGGAAAATGTTTTGAAATGTATCATGCGCCAATGAAAAAATATTACTACTGCACCGTCTATAGGCCAACTGAATCGACTGAGAAAACCTGCTTAATATTTGAAGATGTCACTGAAAGGAAACAAGCCCAGGAAGAACTTCTCGAAATGGAGAGAAAGCTCCTCCAGTCACAAAAGCTTGAGAGCCTTGGTGTGCTAGCGGGTGGCATTGCGCACGATTTCAATAATCTCCTGGCTGTAATAATTGGAAATATCGAGCTTGCTCAGGAGATTGATTTTGATTCAGCTGAGAAAGCGCTTTTCCTGGAAAGAGCCATGTCTGCGTCCATGAAGTCCGCTCGTCTTATCAGACAGATGCTGGATTACTCTGGCAAGGGAGCTTTTGAGTTAAATGATGTCAATCTTTCTGAACTGGTAGATAACAACATTGACATTTTCCGAATGACAGTTCCAAACAATATCAATCTTAAGGTAGACAGCTCCCAGGATGACATATTTGTGAAAGGCGATTTAAACCAGATTCAACAAGTGATGATGAACTTGCTGATTAACGCTTCTGAAGCTGTGGATGGCAAGACCGGGACCATCGAGATTGCAACCGGCGCTCAATATTGTGATGAATCACTTATTTCCAGAAGTCTCTTGCCGGAAAAGCCTGAGCCTCAGGATATGGCTTTCATAAGGGTAAGCGATGATGGCGGTGGCATGGATATTGAGACTGTTAAGCGCATATTTGAACCATTTTTCTCTACCAAGTTCACAGGGCGCGGCTTGGGAATGTCCGTGGTTCATGGAGTTGTCAGAGGGCACCACGGCGCGGTCACAATTGACAGCCAGCCCGGAGTTGGGACCACTGTTACAGTCTATTTGCCACTTCTTTACCGAACAGGACATGCTGAAGGAGCTCAAGATAGCGAAGAATCCTGCACAGCATTGACTGAGGAAAAGTCACCCGAAAAAAAGAAATTCTTTGTCCTGGTGGTCGATGATGAGCAAGAGGTTTTAGATTTGGTTTTGAGACAGTTGCGTGTTTTGGGATGCCAGACCCTTTCAGCGATGAATGGCAAGGAAGCTTTGGAGGTATTCAACAGGAATCCCGAAATCGATTTGGTGATTCTGGATTTGGTCATGCCGGAAATGGGAGGAGTAGAGGCCTTTAACCGCTTAAAGGAACTGAAGCCGGATCTGATGACCGTTATATGCAGCGGATACAATGAAGAGCAAGTCAAAGATGAGTTTAAATCGGAATTCAAGCCAACAGCATTTGTGACCAAACCTTACCGCCTTGCGGCTTTGAAGGATTTAGTAGAGCTATTGAGAGGAAAAAGTCCCGTCAATTGAAAAGCGCCTCTACAATGGTGTGAGGGGCCGATTCTCGGACTTGGCGCCCGCTTCGGCTCGGGTGGGCGCAAGTCGGAAAGCTCTAAACTTTGACACAGAATTTTGAACGCTCCTTCAGCGGCTGCTATCTCCTGTACCATTCAGTCCGAAAACTGGCCCTCACGGTGACCCGATTGACTGAGGGGTTACCAGCAACTAATTCTTGTTATAAAAATTGTGTGTTACAATATTCTAATAGGCTCACCAGCTATTCTCAAAACATGTGACGCCTGGCGCCAAGCTTGGTAACTGGGGAATCCTTATGGAAAAACGGCTTGATCATGTTTTTAATCAGTGGAACTATTTCAGGGTTTCACCCAGAGTGGCCTTAGGAGCCATTTTATCATCCTCAATACTTCTGTTTTTGATACAGGCCTTGTTGCCTTCAGTATTTTACATAAAACTTAACCCATTTTCCTACCTGGTGTTTCACAACATCGCTGAGCTTTTTGGTGTGGCGGTATGCATTTCCATTTTTGGAGTGGGTTGGCACTCATTCAACCAATCGAAGGACATGCATGTCCTTTTCCTGAGCTCCATGTTTCTTGGAATAGGCGTTTTGGGGTTCATGCATACCCTTTCTTTCCCGGATATGCCACCATTTGTGACACCCAATTCAGCAGACAAGTGCAATCAGTTCTGGCTGGCTTTTCGATTATATTATTCATTGGCATTTCTTCTAAGCGCATTCATTTACCCGAATACGAGAAGAATCTGGCTGACACGTAACAGCCTGTTGCTGTCAATTCTTGTTGCCACGGCGCTCGTTTCTTTAACCATCATATACTATCCCTCCTATTTACCACTTACGTTCGTTGAAGGAACAGGGCTCACCAATTACAAAATCTTCTCCGAATATTTTGTAATCCTGATGCTCTGCGCCTCCTTGTTGGCTTATTGGAGGAGATTTTCCAAAACTCGTGACCGTCTGCTTGTATATTATGTCGCAGCGTTAGCATTAAGCATCGTAAGTGAATTCTGGTTTACCTTGTACTCAAGTTTCGCAGATACTTACCATGTGCTTGGGCATTTGTACGAGGTGGGCGCATTTTACATTATTTACAAGGGTATATTTGCTACGGCCATCTATCATCCTTACGAACGACTGTGGGAGGCTAACCGGCAACTCGAAAATGATATCCTGGAGCGTAAGCGAGCTGAAAAGGCTTTGAAGGACAGTGAAGAGAAATTTCGAGCCATTTTTGAAAATGATTATGTGATAATGCTTATCATCGACCCTCAAACTGGCGCAATTGAGGATGCCAGTCCAGCAGCTTGTTCATTCTACGGCTACTCCCTGCAGACTATCAAACAAAAAAACATTTTCGAAATTAATTTCTCAAGCCAGGATATCGTTTCAGTAGCCATGCAAAGAGCGAGGACCAGGCAGGTCGAACTTTTCGATTTTCGGCATCGTCTCTCAAACGGAGAAATTAGAGAGGTTACAGTATGTTCCGGTCCCATATCAATAAATGGCAAACAGCTACTGTTCTCCGTGGTCACGGATGTAACAGACAGGGCACGTTATGAAGCAGAACTTAAGGCAAGTGAACAGCGTTACCGTCTTGTTGTAGAAAACTCGAACGACGTCATATGGACATTGGATCCAACTACTTTAAAGTTTACGTTCATGTCCGCAGGCGTGGAATCGATGTTCGGATATTTACCCCAAGAGGCGCTGCTCATTAACCCCCAGAAATGGTTGCTTCCTGACTGGCGACCCAGGATGAATGAACTCCTGAAAGATTTACTGTCGGGGGAGCAACAAAGAGTAGTGCTGGAAGGCCAAGTTTACCACAAAGACGGCTCTGCCATTTGGTGCGAGATCGTAGGCTCCCTGTGGACAGATGAAATATCTGGAGTGACCCGGATTATCGGAGTGAGCCGAGATGTCACAGAACGGAAGGAATCTGAATTCCGCCTTCAGGAAAGTGAGGATCGTTTCAGGACTGCATTTTTGACAAGCCCCGATGCGGTGACAATCAGCCGTTTGAACGAATCCGGGGAAGGGTTCTACGTGGACGTCAATATCGGCTTTTGCGAGTTAACGGGATACCGGCCTGAAGAAGTCCTGGGAAAATCATCATCAGAAATAAACATCTGGAGCAACCCCGATGACAAGAACCGACTCCTTTCAGCGCTAAAGCGAGAAGGACAAGTCACCAATCTCCAGGTCCAGTTCCGACTCAAAGACGGCAGCATCAGAACAGGTCTGGTTTCCGCACGTATGATAAGCCTTATGGACAAACCCCATATTTTGACGGTAACGAGGGACGTGGAGGACTGGAAAAGGGCGGAGGACTCTTTGAGAAGGAGCGAGGAACGTTTTAGCCAAGTCACTGAGGTCGTTGGTGAGTGGATTTGGGAAGTAGATCAGAATGGCTTGTATCGCTATTGCAGTTCTGCAGTCCTTGAAATACTAGGATATTTACCAGAAGAAATAGTTGATAAACGGTTTTTCTGGGAGTTTCTCGCTTCCAGAGAGCAGGAAACCTCAGGGATTAATCCTTTGGAGGTGTTTGAGAAAAAACAGACATTTAAGGGATATGTTAGAAATCACATTCACAAGGACGGAAGGGTAGTCATAGTTGAAACCAGCGGAATGCCAGTTTTCGAGGAGAATGGCACATTTGCCGGTTATCGTGGAACCAACACCGACATAACGCAGCGAGTGCAGGCTTCAGAGTCGTTGGAACTACTGGCGGCGGTTGTAGAGCATGCCGCAGAATCCATCGTAGTCACGGATCTGACCGGAACAATAAAGTACGTCAATCCAGCGTTTGAACACACATGTGGGTATTCGGAGCAGGAGGCAATAGGCGCCAACCCCCGAATACTCAAAAGTGGTAAACAACCCGATTACTTTTACGCTGAACTCTGGAGCACGATCACAAAGGGAGAAATCTGGCACGGGCATTTTGTCAATAAGAAGAAGGACGGCTCATTGTTTGAAGAAGAGGCCACAATCTCTCCACTAAAGGACGCCAGCGGCCAAATAGCCAACTATGTGGCAGTTAAAAGGGATGTCACAAGAGAGGTGTTGCTCCAGAGCCAATTGGTCCAAGCACAGAAGATGGAGGCGATCGGGACCCTTGCCGGCGGCATTGCACATGATTTTAATAACATCCTTTTTGCAATTATTGGCTATACGGAGATGGCCATCGATGATCAGCCCCCAGGTAGCAGTTCTCTGCGTGACCTTGAGCAAGTTTTGTCGGCTGCTAAACGTGCTGCCGACATGGTTAAACAAATCCTTACATTCAGCCGCCAGACTGAGCCTCAAAGGGTTCTGCTGGACCTCACCCCCATTGTAAAGGAGGGTCTCAAGTTTCTTAGGGGATCAATCCCATCCACCATTGAGATACGCCAGGAGATAGGATCATTGATAGGCAAGGTTGAGGCTGACCCCACCCAGATGCATCAGGTACTTATGAACCTGTGCTCAAATGCTGCTCAGGCCATGAAGGAAACAACCGGGGTCATGACAGTCGAGCTTGCCGAGATAACACTCCATGACCCCTATAGCGCCCGACATCTTGCGCTAAAGCCCGGTAGGTATGTGAAGCTTTCAGTAAGCGATACCGGATATGGAATTCCTCCTGAAAACATCGATCGTATTTTTGAACCCTATTTTACCACCAAAGGCATTGGCGAAGGAACGGGGTTGGGGCTGGCTGTGATCCATGGAATAGTCTCAGGTCATGGAGGGGCTATTACCGTTTATAGCATTCCTGGCCAAGGTTCTACTTTCAATGTATTCTTACCGGTTGCCGAACGGGATTTCGAATGCGAAGGTGTTTTGGATTCTTTTGCAATCCCTTCGGGCAAAGAACGAATATTATTTGTTGACGATGAAGAAATACTCCTTGAAATGGGACAAACCATATTGGAACGACTTGGTTATCGGGTTGTCACGTTTTTGGACCCCTTTCAGGCGCTTGAAGCATACAGGTCTGATCCTCGAGGATTCGATCTGGTATTAACCGACCTGATGATGCCTAAAATGACTGGGTTGGTTCTAACCAAGCAAATAAAAATCATTAATCCCGATGTACCCATCATCCTATGCACAGGCTTTGGGCACAAGTTTACTACCGAAGAGGCTGAGGAGATTGGTTTTATTGGCATCCTCAGCAAGCCTATCTCCAAAAAGGACCTGGCGTTGACAGTTCGGAAGGCGCTAGACACTAAACTAAAACAAGGGGAGCCACCCATCGATCGTTGCAGCTGACAAACACTCTCATGAATCGCTTCAGATCTTGGCGCCATAGATTCATGTAACTTCATGACCGACAGACAGGTTTGCCACAGGACTGAAATCAATTTTAGGGCGTTTAATCAGTTTCCGGCTGGGTAATTTTTTGAATTACCCTGTTGTTGTTACCTAAGATCAATACCAGATCAGTCATTGCTCAGTTTATCCATCAACCAGCAAGGAGAGGTCTATCGATAATGAATCCTTTAGATCCCTTTTCCCTTCGGTCTTCCAGCCATACAGACGACGGAATTGGCACTGCGGAAATATTTAACGCAATTTCATTAGGTTTGGCCATTTTTCTAGGTCTAATTCTGTTTGGCCTGGCTTTCGTATTCATAAAAAAAACCGCTTCAGCAATTACTACAGGGATGCTTATCTTGGTTTTAGGCAGTTCACAGGTTATTGCCAGGCATTATGGAATTCGAATTGCAAGCATGTGGCTGGTGACAGGGTTCTGGGTGATTTTCACTACCACTGTCTGGCTTGCAGGTGGTGTCAATAGCTCAATGGCCGGCTTTTACCTGGCAGTTACGGTTATGTCCGCTGTATTATTGGGCACACGCTTCGCTTATGTCGTTGCTGGATTTAGCATAGTAGCCTGTCTCGTCATGACCATATTACACGAACTAGGCTATGGTCCAACTCAGTACTATCCCATGCCGCCTCGTTCAGTGTTTCTAATAGAACTAGGGTGGTTTGTCCTTGTCTTACCGCCGACAGCCATTGCTATCAACGGCCTGATGAATGGGTTAAAGAGAGCCCGAAAAGAAATTGCCCTTCGTGAAAAAGCAGAGTCAACATTAAGTGCTCGCGAGTCTCTGTTCCGGGCCATTTTTGAGCAAGCGGCTGTAGGGGTTGCGCAAATTGATTCGTCTACGGGTCAGTTCGTGCAAATTAACCAACGGTATTGTGACATCGCCGGCTATACCCGTGAAGAGATGGGAGAGTTGACTTTTCAGGATATCACCCACCCAGATGATCTGGATGCCGATCTTGAACATATGAGGCTGCTGCTGGACGGAAAGGTCCGAGAGTTTTCCATGGAAAAGCGTTATTTACACAAGAAAGGAACCATCGTATGGGTAAACCTCACTGTGTCGCCTATGTGGCATGTGGGAGAAAATCCCACCTTTCACATTGCTGTAGTCGAGGATATCACCGAGCGCAAGCGTTCTGAGATGCTACGCTACGAAATCCAGCAGCGTTTTGAGATAGCCATTGAAGGAGGAATCATTGGCATCTGGGACTGGCGCATCGACACTGGAGATTTGTATCAGGACAGATATTGGCTGAACCAACTTGGTTATTCAGAGGGAGAGCTTGAAAACAGAATCGAATCCTGGTCCGATCGTGTGCATCCCGAAGACAAACCCCGGGTAATGGAAGTGTTGGACGGATATTTGAGGGGTGATCTGCCGGCCTATGAGATAGAACACAGGCTATTGACCAAATCAGGTGAATGGAAATGGATTCTCACCACTGGAAAGGTTTTGGAATTCGACAATTCCGGTAAACCTCTTCGCATGCTCGGGACCCATTTGGATATACAGGAACGGAAACTGTTTGAAGAAAGACTTCGTCAGAGCGAAGAGCGTTACAGAACAGTCGCTGATTTTACATATGATTGGGAATATTGGGTAGATTCAAACGGAAACTTCCTATACTGCTCTCCTTCCTGTGAACGAATAACCGGCTATTCAGCCCAGGAATTCATCGACGATCCAGATTTAATGACAAGAATTGTCCATCCGGATGACCGCTCTGAAACGTTGCGCCACTTTCATAGCATGAGAAAAGTTAACCCGGAAGCTGCTGGGAAAAATGATTTCCGAATAATTCGGCGGGATGGCCAAGTGCTATGGATTGGTCATATTTGCCAACCTGTGCGTAAAGAGAATGGAGACTTGATAGGTAGGCGAGGGAGCAACCGGGACATCACGGAGCGGATAAGGGTCCAAGAGAGCCTTCAGGCTGAGAAAGATAAACTCAGGGGAATACTCCATTCCATGAAGGACGGAGTCTATATAGTCAATGCTTCCTGCGACATAGAGTATGTCAATCCCGTCATAGAGGCAAGTTTTGGGGAGGTAGGGGGCCGAAAATGTCATGAATATTTCCATGATCGCACGGAGCCGTGTCCGTGGTGTAAGAACAAAGAGGTTTGCGACGGAAAATCGGTCACTTGGGATTGGTACTCCGAAAAAACGGGAAAGACCTATGAACTTTTTGATACTCCTCTCAAAAACAATGATGGATCCATCTCCAAGCTGGAAATTTTCCATGACATCACCGAACGGAATAAAGCTGAAGATGCGCTAAGGAAGAGTGAAGACTTTCTTAATCAGATACTTGAAAATATACCGAACATGATTTTTGTTAAAGACGCCTCAGAACTACGCTTCATTAGATTCAACAAAGCTGGGGAAGAGTTACTGGGCTATTCACGGGATGAACTGTTGGGAAAGAATGATTATGACTTTTTTCCAAAGGAACAGGCAGACTTTTTTGTCTCCAGAGATAGAGCAGTGCTGAACGACGGAAAGTTGTTAGAAATTCCTGAAGAGGAGATATTAACCAGAAATAAAGGCAAACGAATCTTGCGTACGAAAAAAATTCCAATCATTGACGCAGACGGTTCAGCGAAGTTCCTGTTAGGGATTTCAGAGGATATTACTGAAGTTAAACTGGCGGAAGAAAAGAATTTGAGATTTGCCGCAATAGTCGATTCTTCGGATGACGCAATTATTGGAAAGACACTGGACGGTATCATATCGAGTTGGAATAAAGGGGCAGAGAGAATCTACGGGTATAAAGAACATGAGGTTCTTGGCAAATCCATCATGATTTTGGTTCCGGATGACTTTAAAGATGACCTGTTGCTGATGCTTGAACAACTCAGAAGTGGGAAGCTGTTGCAGAACGTGGAAACTGTCCGGAAAAGACGTAATGGCGAAGAATTTCCGGTATCACTGACTTTTTCTTCCATTATCGATGGCACTGGAAAGATCATTGGATATTCTACCATAGCCCGTGACATCTCGGATCGTGTAAAGGAAGCCGAGCAAAGAGAGACCCTCCAAAAACAACTTTTCCAGGCGCAGAAGATGGAGGCAGTAGGAATTCTGGCAGGTGGAATAGCCCACGATTTCAACAACATTTTGCAAATAGTGCTTGGATTCTCCGATATAGGTATATCGGACAGGAGTTCTTCAGATACCAACAAGAAGCATTTTCGAAAAATCAATGAGGCTGCTCAACGAGGAGCAGATCTGGTGCGTGGACTCATGATTTTCAGCAGAAAAAGCGAATACAGGCCTCAACCTTTGGATATGAATCAGCATATCACAGACGTACGCCAAATGCTGGAGCGTACCATGCCTAAGGACATAAACATTGAATTGATTTTAGAGGAAAGGCTACCAGTTATCAACGCTGATCCGACCGCAGTAGATCAAGTCCTCATAAATCTTGCGGTCAACGCCAGGGACGCCATGCAACGGGGAGGAAATCTGACATTTGAAACGGCCAACGTCACATTGGACGACCCTGTTGCTACTGAGCATGTTCATCTCAAGCCTGGGAATTACGTTCTCTTGACGGTTTCTGATTCTGGAGATGGCATGGATCGCTCTACCATGGAACACATTTTTGAACCTTTCTTTACTACAAAGATGGTAGGGAAAGGGACAGGTCTTGGACTCGCTGTAGTCCATGGAATAGTGAATCAGCATCAAGGCCAGATCGTATGTGAAAGTGAACCCGGAAAGGGAACCAGATTCAAGATATATTTTCCTGTTATGGAGCTTGAGACAAGATCAAGGGGCCTCACAGAAGATGATGACCCATCGTCGGGAGGAACGGAAACTATTCTGGTTGTAGACGATGAAGATGTGATTCGGGAATTAATGAGCAACATTCTCACCAAGGCTGGCTACAAAGTAATTGAAGCCCGTGATGGCAAAGAGGCTCTTGAAATTTACCGGTCAAGGCATAATGAAATAGATTTGGTTCTGCTGGATCTGATGATGCCCGTGATGGGTGGCGAGGAATGCCTCCGGGGACTCTTGAAAATAAAGCAATCCGCCAAAGTAGTAGTTGCAAGCGGATTCACAGCCGATGGGCCCATAGCTGACACTATGGCTATTGGGGCAAAGGCTTCCATCAAGAAACCATTCTCGAGAATAGAAACCCTGAAAGTGGTTCGAGAGGTTCTGGACGCCGAGTAAATTCAAAAGAAGAAGTGAAACTTGCTGAAGTAACTTATTTTTACAGGAAGATTGCCCCTATCACTTATTATCCTCTCTGGAAGGTACAGGAATATAGGACCACTGCTCTATTCTCCAGATCTTAACCCCATGGAACGTCTCTGGCTCATCATGAAGGCCGAGTGGTTCAGCGGTTTCTATGCCAAAACAAAAGATCAACTCATCAACAGGCTGAGCAAGGCCCTCATGTGGCTCATTGATCGAAAGAATGAAAACACAAAAACTTGCGCCATACCGACAGAAATTTAGAGAAAGGCTATAGAATAGATAAGCGCGTCGAGAATGTTCCATAGAATTAATGTGTTAATTCTTCATTTCAAGGTGTTGGCCACTCAATTACTTTTTTTCATAAAAACAAAAACTTTTTCATTTGAAATGTCCCTGGATGACAGTCATGCATATTATACTGTCGACGAATGAAAAATAGTGCATTCTCCACATTAGATGAACTAATATGGTTAGGGGACTTACATCTGCTCAGGGAATCTGAAAGGGGGCGGCCAGTTTTTCAACCTCATCTGGAAATCAGGGGTTTTATTTTGATAGCCGGAGGTTTGGATGCTTATCGGTTGTTACGATTTTCATACGGAGTTTCTCAGTAAAGCGCTTTTACCTCCTTACAAGGGATCGACAATCCGTGGCGCTTTTGGTGTTGCGCTCAGGAGGGTCCTGTGCGTCCTCAAGCATCAGGAATGCAACGTTTGTCCGATCAACGGGACTTGTGTATATGCGCAAGTATTTGAAAACCTCCCACAGGCCGGGCCTGATAACGGGCAAGGAGTCCCTCATCCTTTTGTGATTGAGCCTCCACTTGACGAAAAGACGGAATATGAACCTGGCGAGGGCATGGACTTCCGTTTGTTGCTCTTCGGAAAATTTAACGAACAGCTCAACTATTTTATTTACGCCTTTGAGCAGATGGGACGTTTAGGACTGGGGCGCTCATTAGGGGGCAAGCGCGGGGAGTTTGAGCTGAAATCGGTCCGGGTGGGATCTACGATTGTTTTTGACTCTGGCGAGGGATCGCTTATTCCTCTGGAACCCCAGGCGCTTTCCCTTGATTCTCTTCAGGACAGTCATCCCGAAATCTCCAGACTTACCGTCACATTGATGACTCCGCTAAGGCTAAAGTTTCAGAACAGCTTCAGGAATGAGTTGCCGTTTCATGTGCTGATAAGGGCGGCTCTGCGGCGGATATCCACTCTGAACGGCCATTTTTCTGATGGAGAGCCTGATCTGGACTATAGGGGGCTGGTACAAAGGTCCGGAGATGTACGGACAATTGGCTCGGGTTTGCGCTGGCTTGACTGGGCCAGGTACTCGAACCGTCAGGAAACCAGAATGCAGATGGGAGGGCTCTCAGGCAAGGTCACGTATAGTGGAGATCTCACAGAATTTCTACCGTTACTCAAGTATTGTGAGAAAGTTCACCTCGGTAAGGCCACGACTTTCGGTCTGGGGAAAATAGGCCTTGGATCGTTTTAGGGAGAATTGTTATTAGCTAAAAACGACACCAATATGAGGAACTTTGTCTCCTTTCAAGATATTTTATGGGAGGAAAAATGGATGACAATGTAACAAAAATTTCGTGTTCGGGTTATCTCCACGACATCGGCAAGCTTCTGGACAGGGAAGAACTCGGGATCACCGAGTCCTACATCCGGGACAATGCCGACATCTTCCAACCATCCTACCATGGGAAACACACCCATCCCCATGGTCTTCTTACTGCGGCTTTCATCGAAAAACATTCCGATCTGCTACCGGCGGAATTCAGCTCACCGAAATGGGGGACAGATGACATCCTGCTGAACCTTGCGGCATGCCATCACAAGCCGGAAACTCCCATGCAGTGGGTAATATCAATAGCTGACCGCCTGAGTAGTGGCTGGGACAGGAAAGAATTTGAGAATGATTACAACCAGCAGGTTGATTTCAGGGACTATCGAAAGACCAGGATGGTTCCGCTGCTGGAGAAGATCAAGCCAGACCCGGGGACGAAGATCGATGGAGACTACAAATATTGCTATCCACTCAAACCGCTGGGACCATTGAGCATATTTCCCATTGAAGCTGCCAGTCAGTCAGGCAAGTCGAACGTTGAGGCCAGGGACGAATATGTAAAACTCACGAGAGGCTTTGTGGATGACCTGGCATCTCTGAAAGGTACCAGGG
>CAZVOU010000303.1:0-5389 GCA_964628605.1 uncultured Syntrophaceae bacterium | reverse complement strand
GATATTATTCTTCCTCACCCTCTCTTCGGCATCTCTCAGATCTACAAATCCGGCTATGGCTGGCTGTCCGCTTGCGTCGAAACAGAATGGCAAACCAATCTGACAGAAGTTGAAGTATCTTTGTAATTTCCTAAAATAACCTGGTGTAACCACAATATACCAATATCGCATTCCATTGTTCAGTGCCCATCGGTACATTGCACGATACAGGAAGGCTTGCAAGACCTCGCCGGCCAATGTTCCCCTGAAATCATCGCTGATGACCAGCCTTGATATTTCGGCGCTGTCGCATCCTTTCCTGATCCTTATACCCTCAACAAGGGGGCTGAAATCGTGCTCGATCATGAATTGCTCTTCCCCAGGGATCAAGCGCCCATAAGCTATGACGTCATTTTTTTCCAGGACCCCAAAATGAATAGCAAACTGGTCATATGCGTCAATGTCCCCACTTTGAGAATCGGCGTCGATCCATTTGAGTTTTTCACCAAAAACAAAACCTCTCAAACGTTGCGCCTGCTCAAGAACCTTGCTGTCGGTAATTACCCCAACATTCCACTTGGAATAAGCTTTGTATAATGCGCCCATTCCTTGGCTGAGGATTCGAAATTTATTTGAAGCAACATTTTTCTTTTCCAAGAAAGTCATTTTGATCACTCCTGTGCGCATATCTATCAAGCGCTTTTCTATAACCGTTGGCCGCAGTTTCTGATGTTGTTAGTCCCAAAGGGATGTTCAACAGGGCCTTGGATTAAGTCATGGAAATCACCAAACAACCTGCTTGACTCAATTCCAGTTGTTTAATTAACAATTTTTTTGTTAATTTAATGGACGGAGAACGCACCTATACTGATCCGCTGAACGTTACCGATGTCATTAACCATCAGTCCAGCGAGTTTCGAGAACGCTTCCGCAAATGCCCTTTTAATCGATCAGGAAATGAACATCAGAAGAACTAATTGAATCTAAATAGGTCAGGAATCTTTTTTTAAAGCATCCGGTTTAGTTCGTTCAGGTTTGAACAATTTCCCCTCATCTTGTTGGTCAAAGGCAAGATCTGCCAATGTGCGATAAAATCGCCATGCGCAATCCAGACGTTCAGAAACGGAGCAAGGAATGTGCCAAAAAGCTGAAAGTTCACCACGTTGTCTTTATTGCTTGAAATCATTGACTAGCAAGGCAGGGATCTTTTGCAACATCAATCTTAACTGACTGTCGATGGTTTTTTTTCAACCAAGTTCTGAATGTCTTTACAACCATATCTGTCACAAGTTATTTTTCATGTTTTGAGTCAGGCGTCACTCAACAATGGCCTTGGGAGCAGCATTGGAACCGAGAAACTGATTCTTTTTGTGAAGGCTCACTATTCTGTCGGTGGTTTTTGTGTTGTTTGCATTCTTGACAACCTTGATTCCATGCCGTATTGAAACGGGAAACTGGCTCATAACAATGATTTCATGATTTTGACAGGAGCAGACATGACAAAAGCGGAATTTGTGGCCAAGATTGCGGAAAAGGCCAACATCAGCAAGAAGCAGGCTGAAACGGACGTGGCGTTGATTTTTGATACTGTTGCCGAGCTTTTGGCCAAGGGAGAGGCTATCGCCATTCCGGGGTTCGGAAAATTCTCGGTGAGCACGAGAAAGGCCAGAACCGGGATCAATCCGCAGACCAAGCAAAAGATTCAGATTCCTGAAAGCAAGGCTCCGTCATTTTCAGCGGCCCAGGCTCTCAAGGATGCTGTGAAAAAGTAGTTTTCGATTCTATGGCGTGTCTGTTCGACCGGATCCTGGTTCGATCTGGGCACGCCATAAAAGCCTCGCCTGTTTCATTTAATTTGCGGCAAGGTATAAGCCAAACCCGGCGCAAATTCCACTTCCGCGCTTCAATTAAAGATTTGTCGAGCTTGGGGAAACTGTTTCCATCGTTGTGGGTGAAGCATACCTCTGTTTGGCGCCACTTTGGCCCTGTCCACAATGTGTAGATCTGGGGCTGCCCAGTCCATAATCAAGAAACGGGCAAAACCCGGGATTCCCGTTTTATTTTCTCACAAATCAACCCACCAGAGATAAACATCCAGAAATACACGTGATTATTTTTTAAGATTTTTTATTTTTTCGATTTTGATTTGTCCTTCGCTGACATGGTTGAGTTTTATAATCATTGAAGTCTCAAAATTTGTCTGGATGGGAGTGGCGAATGAAAAAAATTGTGCTGTTGTTTGTGGGGTTTGTATTTTCAGTGGCGCTTTCGGGTCCAGTTTTTTCCGAATGCTGGACGACTCAGAATACATTGTTTTTTGTGGACCTGGAAACACTTCTGACTACAGAGAGGGTCCTTACGATTTCCCAGGCGCAGGCAATGCCTTTGATCATGAAAAATATCCAGGAGGGAAAGATAATAAGCGCCTCACCGGGTTTAAAGGTCAGAAAACTCGAGACAATCAACGAATACCTGATGGTGGTGGAATCCGGAAATTATCCTTACATAGTTTTTCGTGAACACATCAAATGCCGTTAGAATGATCCGATAGAGCCTGACCAGAAATTGAAGAAAACCTGTTTCGGTTTTATTCAGCTCATCAGACCCCGTCCACTGGATTGCCGGTTCCAGAGCCATCACGCTCAGACCGGCAAACCCTGACAGATTTGGGGTGATAGTAATTAAGTAATGATGGAGTTAGTCATATGCTGGATACTATTTTTTGAGAGCCCCTCTAAACTCGTAATGTTAAATCGAAGCTGACAGTGCTCCTGTTTTGTCAGAGTCTGGGGCAGCGCTCCATTAGCAGGAGTAGCCTGGGATATTTGCCTCCAGAGCATGCGTGGCCATGGAGATGCTCACAATCCTTGCATCCCATTTCTCTAATTGCGCTTTTTAGGGCTTCCCACGGGCTGAACGAGGCTGGTTGGTCTTTCCTGAACTGGTTTTGCATGAAAAAAGAATCCCTCGGAAAAATTGAGTCGGATGTTGTCTAGTCCGGCAAGAAAATTTTTTCCAGCTTTTTTTGACATGGAATGCGTTTTTTCCAATGCGCTTCCCGGAATTACATTTATTGGTGATTGGCGGATTCGTCCATGCATGAGTCATTATCCCTGTCATCTTCGGACTCTGGAAAAGAACAGATTTCATGACTTAATTCCCTTATGTTGTGACAGATCAATCCAGCCAGGCATTCATCGTGAGCTTTCCGGATTCCCGGAATATGTCCCACGACATAGGAGGTAGCAGTGTCACGGTTTCTGAATGGTTTTCTGCAAATTGAACAAAGCATCGGAACATGATCTCCATTTTTGTGAGGTTTGGTCTGTCACTTCCTGAGGGGTCGCCATCTCCAGATACGCAATATGTCGGATAATCTGGTGCGCCACCTGAGGAACGACAGCGTTTCCTAATCCTCTGATTCGGTCCACCCGGTTGGGAATCCCATGAGCCACTCGACCCACTCCGGGTTCAGCGGTCCACCTGCAAGGGCATTCAACGGAATGGTATTTCTCCTGTATTGGGCGGGACCACCATTGTTTCTTGAATCCTGAACTGTTGGCGTTGGCCACAATCCAGATCCTTTGCCTTTGGTGAGGGGCATCGACGGCGCAAGCTGGAATATTGAGCGTGAGTGTCTGGTAACCCTGACTTTCCAGGTCAGCAAGCATGCGGTCGAGTTCCACGCTGATGATTCCAGTAACATTTTCAGCAATGATCCATGAGGGTCTGGCTTCCGATATAATCCTGAACATTTGCGGCCAGAGATGACGGTGATCAAACGAGCCCCGGCGCTTCCCGGCTCGGGAAAAGGGCTGGCACGGAAGTCCTCCAGTAAGCAGGGTTGAACCGGCGTATTGTGCGCCATCAAATTCATGTATGTCCTCTACAGTAGTCACATCGGGCCAGTGTCTTCTCAGGACACGGCGACAGTATTTATCCTTTTCGCAAAATACGATCGTTTCGAATCCTGACCATCTCGCTGCAAGCGCAAACCCGCCAATTCCGGAAAACAGATCAATGTGGGTCAGGTGTGTGTAGAGTCTTCTAATCGGTGATGCCCTCAAGAAGCCTTATGTCGGAGCCTCTGCAAAGATTTTCAACCTCACGCTGGCACCTCAGGCAACGTCGGTTCCTTGTCCTGTCCCAAGTGCGGAATGGATTACCGCACATGTTGCAAAGGATCATTTCGCTTTTTTCGGTGTCCTGCCTGCGGGTCCTGTCTCTCTGTTTTCTGAGGCTGACTGCCGCCATGTTTTTTCTGAGGTAAACACATTTTTTGGAGCAGTAGACCTGATTGGGACGTCGTTTACCGAAAATCGAGCCACAGATGGGACACTTTGCTTCACCCAGAGATGTGACAGGTCTGAGGTAGAAGCGACGATAGCATTCACGGCCACAGTAGCGTGTCATGAGTCCTGACAGTTCTTTGCCACAGACGATGCATTTCAGAGATTTTTGAGCTGCAGTCCGCTTTCCCATCTTGTCAGTTCACCTCACCATAAACCGATTCCGCAGTAGTCGCTTTTCATCATGGACTAGCTCCCAAGCGCGTTTTGGAGTTCGTCCAGGGATTCGTAAGACGGTATGCCATGTATTGAGGCGACACGAAGTTCTTCCCTGACTCCTTCTGACCTCTGCCACCCCGGAAGCAGAAGGATGGCGTCCGAAACTGCGACCCATGCCATCGAATTGGCTCGATACTGCTCGATTGAAAGCGATGAGATCAAACCGTAATGAAAATCCAGAAACGGGCAGAAAACTGAAAATCCGGCTTCTATGGCTTTTATTGAAGTGTCTATTCCTACTCTCACATTGGAGAGCACATCAATGACATTTGCGGCGTTGTAAGGACCCGCTACGTAGATTCGTTTCATGATCTGTCGCTCCCTGGTCTCAGTATCGGTCTGTTGTGGACCAGTTTGTATTTCCTGCTGTAAGTGAAACGTGGTTTGACTTCCTTCATGGTCTTCAGGACCGCTGATACCCTCTCCCGGGAGAATCCGGTCCGTTCGGCGATTTCCTTCACCGTGAGATGATTTTCATGAAGGGCCCCTTCTTCATCCAGGTAAATCTCCTTTTGCATCTCGAAAATTATCAGGACTCTTGCCACAAATGCGCTGACCGGGCTTCTCCGCTTTCGGTCACGTGTCTTGAACCTGTTTTGCTGGACTTGACCGAACCTGTTCATGTCAGACACTATCGGTTCTACTGCAGTCGGATTCATACAAATTCCTCCTTCCCAAAATCATCAGTGTGTGGGCGCATATAAGACAAACATTAATTTTTATTAATAATAAAAAGTATTTATATATTGCTGACATCCTGAGTGTCTGTGTCAATTCACCCCTGATGAGCCATCTTTTGACAACCTCATTGGTATTTTTGACAAATTGACATCCAACCCGTC
>CAZVOU010000302.1:0-11630 GCA_964628605.1 uncultured Syntrophaceae bacterium | reverse complement strand
TCGCGACCCTTCATAATGAGTTCCATCCTGAAAAAAAAAAGATTTGATATGGCTGTTCTTTTCCAGAACGCCTTTGAAAGCGCATTTACGGCATGGCTGGCGCGTGTCCCGCTGAGAGTCGGATACCCCACTGATGGCAGGGGACCATTGTTGAATGTAAAAGTCCCTCTGACAGAAGAAATCAGACAGAAACACCAGGTTCATTATTATCGGAAGATTGTCAATCACCTTGGGGACTACTTTGGCATTAACTCACAGTTTCGCGCCCAGAGTCCGGATTGCTCTATTTTTATAGGCAGAGAACTTAAACAGGCGGCATCCTCACTTCTTTCGTCTCTCTGCACAGATTTGGAATCCCGACCATTAGTGTGTCTGTGTCCCGGGTCGGTAAATTCCGATGCAAAGCGCTGGCCCGCCGACTATTTTGTTGAATTGGCAAATCTCCTGATAACCGAATTTAACGCCGTCATCATCTTCATGGGGGCCACGTCCGAGCATCCCATGATACAATCCATCATCAATGAAACCGGGAGAGAGAATGTCTTTAACCTCGCAGGTGAGACTGACCTCGAAAAATCTCTCGGAGTGATGAACCTAAGTGATCTTGTAATTTCCAACGACACCGGGAGCGCGCATCTAGCTGTTGCAGCCGGCGCAAAAACATTGACCATATTTGGACCGACTATCCCCGGAGCCACAGCCCCTTTTGGAAAGAATGCCCGAATAATCAGGGGAAAAAGCGACTGCTCGCCGTGTCGGCATTTCTCTTGTCCGCTACCTGACCATCCGTGCATGCGGTCCATTAAACCGACCGCGGTAATGCAGGAAGCCTCAAAAATGATCATCAAGCCTGAAAGAAGTGTCAATGCGCCCTCTGGTTAGCGTCATAATTCCCACCTTCAACCGGCTTAGCCTTCTGAAGCAAACAGTCGCTTCAGTCCGGTCGCAAACTTTTCAGGACTATGAGCTTATCATAGTGGATGATGGGTGCACAGACGGCACATTGGAATGGCTCGAGACGCTCTCGGGCGTACGATACGTTACTCAGGCCAATTCCGGAATTGCCGCCTCGCGAAACAAAGGGGCTTCACTAAGTGTCGGGAAATGGCTGGCGTTTTTAGATCATGATGATTTGTGGGACGAGAGAAAGCTGGAAGTTCAGGCAAATTTTGCAGAGGCAAATCCTGACCTGGGCATGCTGGCAATTAAGCACACAAGGCTGGGACGCAAATCCAAAACATGTCCCCATCCGATGTGGATTAAGGGTGATCTTTTCCTCAAAGAATACTCTGAAAGCTTCATTCACACCTCGTCGGTCATGATAAGACGAGATGTGTTCGACGCCGTGGGAGGATTTCCAACTGAATATCGTTTCGCTGATGAATTTGATGTCTGGCTCAAAATAGCCAAGTCATTTCAGGTGGCTTACTACAATGAACCGATGGTGTTCATAAGGCTCTACGATTCAAACACTTCCCATAATCGTGTCGGAGTAAGAACGGACACCTACGATATACTGACAAAACACTACGATCCTGATAAAATCCCAAAAGAAGTGTACTTAAGAACAATGTCGGATCATGACATATCGTTTGGCAGGGCGTTCGTAAATGCCGGAAAAATGGATGACGCCATGACATGGTTCAGGAAATCAGTTGAAAGGACACCCTTTCGCTTGCGTCCGTGGCGTTATTATCTTAAATATCGATTGTTATCATTTTTTAAGCATAATTGAGGACTTATACGGTATTGAACAATATCTCGACTAATAGGTGGGAAGAGTCCTGGCTGGATGATCTCGAGATTGTGACGCTACCGGAGGCCTCGACAATCACAGGAATCCCCACTGAAAACTTCCGTGAAGTGGTTATCAGGGCTGTAAGAAATCACATCAAGATCCTGGACACAAAAGTCGGCAAGATATTAAAAAACGCCCCTGAAACATCTGTTACCATTGTGGAAACCTCAGCCGCCGCGGTATTTTGCGTCAAACAATTCAATGACAGAGGCCTGGGACATCGCATCAAAGGTATCTTCAGGAAACCACAAGGCACAAGAACATTTCACAATGGGGCGTATCTCATCTCTCACGGAATTCCAGCTGCAACTCCCTTGGCTCTCGCAAAAAAGAGACATAGAGGACTAGTGAGCATTGAATGGGTCATAATGGAATGTATGGTCAATTTCCGGGAACTTGACCGTTACCTCTTGGGGAAATTTGAACAGGGTTGGTCCAAAGAGGAACAGAAATGCGCTGTTCGTCAGTTTGGAAGATTCGTAGGCTCCATGCATTCCAAGGGAATTTTTCATTCAGACCTGAAAACCTGCAATATTATGGTTTCCGAAGACATGATGGAAGACACACCCGATGCCGGCTCTGAACCTTCTGCGCCTGTTGAAGAATCTGTTTCACTCAGGTTCTGCCTGTTGGACTACGATGATGTAAAATTTTTTGGTCATATCCCTATGCGAAAAAGAGTCAAGAATCTGGCCCAGATATTTCTTTCAACCCCATCGCTGTTGAATAAAGTTGAACGCATGCGTTTTCTGGATGAATACGCGCTTCACGCAGGACTCAGGGGAAGTGACAGAAAGCGTCTTGCACAGGATGTAATGAGGAAAACTCTTGGAAGGCAGATACTTTACGTAGGCTTCAAAGGAGATGTCATAGAAACTCCACACCCGCAACTTCCCAAATGATCGATTCTCGGGGGCGACAAATCCAGGGAGGATGAACATGACCGGTTACTTTAGTCTATTTGCAATAACAACCATCCTGCTAACGTTGACCATGCCGCTGTCTCACGCGCAGGAAACTCAACCAGACCCCTTGTCGGCTCCAGAATCCGGGAAGCGAATTGTAGCGCCTAAAGACAGCTCAGTTCAGGAGATCACCAACCTCAAAGCGTCAATAATAGAACTTCAAAACAAGTCCAAGCTAGGATTTAACAAGATAGTCACCTGCAAGTCCGTTGACGCCTTTGGTGTTTATTCACCCATTGAACCATCAACACCTACCAACAAACTAATATTTTATGTTGAGCCCGCGAATTTCAGCACATTGCAGAGCGCCGACCGTTACATCATTGACTGCGCGGTAGATTTACAGATACTTGACATTCACGGTAAGCCTCTTCTGTCAACCGAAAACGCCTCCAAGATCAACAGGATTTCCCGTTCCCCAATTCTAGACTTGTATTTTAAAATAGAGCTCAATTTGAAAATGGAAAAGAAACCGGCGGCAATGATGGTTCGGATAGTGTTGCACGACAAAATCAAAAACCAGTCTGCAAGCGCCAACATCAGGATTAAAATGGAAGGAGGTAAGCCCAAACAGGAAGAACAGATTTAAGACAACTCCTATCAGGAGGGTATCTCACCACTTGGCCTAACTTACCTCACGTGACCGCCTTTTCGTTTTATGGACTCTATTACCGTGGAAATTTTTCCTTTAACAATGGAATTGATTCCACAGTTTTAGAACCCGTTTTTTAACGGACCGAGGCAACGACAATCACTCAGAACTCATGCAGCTGTTTTTATTGATGTTTTATTCTATGATAAACTCGGCTGCGGTTTGGCACGATTTTCGCTTTACCAATAGTCGGACGACAAATCCACAAAGCCGGCGACGGCTAAATTCCAGAGAGGTGAGTGAAAATGGCCAAAATAGCTAAATCTACCGATTCCAGCAGCCTTGCCGAGGTTGTGGACAGGATTCTGGACAAAGGTATCGTGATTGATGCCTGGGCCAAAGTTTCATTGGTTGGTATTGAGCTGCTCTCAGTTGAGGCAAGAGTGGTGATCGCTTCCGTGGAAACATATTTGAAATACGCCGAAGCGATTGGTCTCACAGCTAGCGCCGCTGCCCCTGCCTAATTCAAGAGTATAGCCCGGAATAATAAATAGGGGCCTTTTCAGGCCCCTAAAATTTGCTATCAATTGTGCGTCCCTCTATGGATGGTCTTGATACTTTTGACATTTTCTTCCGGGCCTAACAACGATCAGGAGTTGACATGGGCAACATCACCAAAGACATGGAACGATTGTGTGATGAGATAGAGGTTTCCCGGGCTTCCCGGGCTTCCATGAAGACGGCTATAGCCAACAACAATAAGGCTATAAAGAGTGAAGTCTCAAACATGCGTTCAGGTTTTGCCAAGAACCATGAAGCAATGGCCGCTTCCTCCAAAAAGAGTAGAGAAAAGTTTTTTTCCGAGTTGAGGGACGATGTAACCGGCTTGTTGAAAACGTTTGACTCTTCTCTCGATGCCATGGCCACGGAATCCCGAAAAGACCGTCAGGGTTTCATCGCTCATCTTAAAAAAGATGTAAAAACGGTTCGAACTGACACAGCCAAAGATTTGGCCGGCGCCAGGAAAGCCTGGGCAAAGATGTCAGTAGCAGGAAAGGCTAAGAAGAAGAATTCCTGAGAAACCGGACCTGTATTTTGCCGGACAAACCTGAATCCCCGTCAAAAAGCGCTACCCCCTCGGTCTCTATTTGGAATGGATTTCAGAAAACTGGTCGATGCCCCAGCGTATCGACCAGTTTAATCAGTTGAATTGTTTCTTGGGTTTTCGGCTATTTTGTTGTGGGATGATAAGGGGAGGTAAATTGATATTCTTGTGCCCTTTCCTATTTGGCTGTTCGCAGTGACTGTGCCATCCAGAGCTTTCACCAGACAGTAGACGGTAGACAATCCGATTCCACGCTGCTTGTCGTTTTTGGTGGTCCAATAAGGTTGGAACATTCGGGTCAGGTCTTTGGGGTCTACCCCACAGCCCTCATCTGCGACTTCAAGGATGACAGAGTCTTTCCCGGTCTGGACGCAGACGCTTATCTTACCCCCATCAGGCATTGATTCTCCAGCGTTGGTAAGAAGACACATCATCATGCTTCTGATTTCTTCAGTTTCGGCGCTCACCATGCAATTTTTACAGAATTGGGTTTCAAAAATTATCTGACTCTTTCGATCCGCTACACTTTTTTCAAACTCACATTTAAAATGTTCAAGAACCTCTTCTATCAATAGGCACAAATTTACCTGGGAAGCTTTTCGTTTAAAACACTTTCTCTTTCTCCCGGAAAAATCAAGAATGTGCCTGACTCTGTCCCCCTCTCTCTTGAGTTTATCAACTACCTTGTTAAGGATGAGGTGGCTTTCGTAGGAAAATATGGATTGATCATCTTCCAGGACAAATTGAACACCACTTAGCAGCACCTGAATCGTGTTGTTGAAATCATGCGCCACTCTTCCGGAGTAATCTGCCAACGTGTGAAGGTCATCAGATTGAAAGCCTTTCATGGAAAGAGAGTTTTCACCGGTTTGTTCCAAAGACTGACCATCATCAGGCTCTTCAGAGGAGACACTAACGTCTTCATCCATTTCGTGGGAAGACAAGTGCGGTGCAACCCGTGCATCATTTAAACGCGACTGCAAATCAGCGGCGCACTGCTTCCCGCATTTTGACTCAGAGGCTTCCAATTGCAGTGACCTCATTATGGAATGTTCCGGACATGCCCAGCCTTAAATCCACAAAAAAATACTTTCGTGTGCGGGAAATTTTACATTTACCCTTGACCAATCTAGCATGTATGAGCGGAATTGTCAGTTCGTAAGATCATCACATAATGATGATCCGGGAATCGGCAAGAAAATCGAGGTTTCATCCGTATTGGTGCCGGTGATTGCGTTGACAAGGATTCGTGTCCTATCTCAGGACGCCAAATGAATCGTCCAGGAGAACATCAATCAATCCAGAGAAGATTTTATAGACATAATGCCATGATTTTTTCGGGATACTGACTCGATCACTCTGAGTAGTTCTCTTATTTGAATTGGCTTGGAGACGTAGTCATCCATTCCCGCTTTCAAGCAGTTTTCCCTATCACCTTTCATGGCATGAGCGGTCATGGCTATTATGGGCGTGTATAGACCTGTTTTTTCCTGATGATTCCGAATAAGATTGGTCGCCTCAAAACCGTCCATTTCCGGCATTTGCACATCCATCAGAATTAAGTCAAATTCTCCGTGTTGAATGGCTTCAAAGGCCATTTTTCCGTTTTTTACAGCGACAACGTCGTGCCCAACCTTCTCCAGCATGATCTTCACAACTTTTTGATTGGTCGGGTTGTCTTCAGCCATCAATATTCTCAGCTTCCTGTCGGGTTTATATGATTCCAGAACGGGCTTTCTGATGAAACGCGAGACGTGTTGAGAGGTTGAACTGAGAACAGTCAAGAGTTCTTTCAGCAACTGGGATCTCTTGAGTGGTTTAATCAAATATCCTGCAACAGCCAGTTCCTGACATTTGTTGCTGTCAAATCGACGGTGATCCGAACTCATCATCAATATAGCGCCTTCAAAGGTTCCTCGAGTTTGCCTGATGGTTTTCACCAATTCGAATCCGCTCATCCCCGGCATGTGAACATCCAGAAGAATTATGTCATACGGCTGATTTTTGTGATGAGACTGTTGCAGTAATTCCAGGGCTTCTTCTGAATTATTGGCTTGATGAGGTTCCATTTCCCATGAGGAGAGAGTTTCAACGAGGATGACCCTGTTGATGGGATTGTCATCAACAACGAGAGCTTTCAGGCCACGGAGTCTGGCCACCTCCTCGGTATTCTTGTGAATTCCGTTTTTCCTGGTTGAACACAGAGCAAAAGGAATCTTGAACGAAAACTTGCTTCCTTCTCCCAGATGGCTTTCTACCCATATCTTTCCTTCCATTAGTTCCACAAGACGAGAAACTATGGCCAGCCCCAAACCAGTCCCTCCGTAACGTCGGGAAGTCGATGCGTCAACCTGCTCAAAGGGCCTAAAAATATTTTCTACTTTTTCTGGGGGAATTCCAATTCCAGTATCCGAAACAGAAAACAGTAAGACGACGTTACCGTTATGTTTAGAGGCCAGATCCAAACTGACAGTTACGAAACCTTTCTCGGTAAACTTTATGGCATTTCCCAATAGATTCATGAGTATCTGTCTCAGCCTTCCGGCGTCCCCTCTGACCATCTCGGGGACCTCGGGACGAACATGGCAGGATATCTCGATCTCTTTCTCTCTCTGCGGCCTGAGCGCAAGCACTCCTACCGCCTCTTCCAGGCATTCCCTTATGTTGAAATCCGTAAAACTGAGTTCAAACTTGCCGGCTTCTATTTTTGAGAAGTCGAGTATGTCGTTTACTATCATCATCATGGCGTCAGCGGCGCCCATGACAGAATCAAGATAGTCCTTTTGCTCTTCGTTTAGTTTGGTGTTAAGCGCTAACTCCGTCATACCGATGATACCGTTCATCGGCGTTCGAATCTCATGGCTCATGTTCGCCAGAAACTCACTCTTGGCGACACTGGCTGCAATGGCCTGCTCCCTGGCGAATATCAGTTCAGTGACGTCTATAAATGATTCAATTCCTCCCGTGATCTTGCCGGACTCATCTCTGATGAGATCCGCATTCTTCAGCACGCTTAATATTGCGCCATCCTTGTGGACCAATTTGCTCTGGGATCTATAAATGGGGCCGTCTATAGACTTGTCAAAAAGACCGCACTGACTCCTGCAGGGCTCATCACAAAAAGTAGTGCATTGTTTCCCGATCAGGTCGGGCAGGTTGTAGCCTGTAATTCTGATGAATTCGTCATTCAAACTTACTATTCTTCTGTGCTCATCCACAGTGAATATAGCGGTGGCAGCCGTCTCGAGGATTTTTTTCTGAACTTCATTGGCCGTCTGAAGTCTTTCCATCGCGTGCCTGAGTTCAGTGATCTCTCTGGCTATGGCCTGAAAACTGACCAATCCCTGGCTGTCTAATATTAGCTGAACATTTTGACCTATCCATATCTTCTCACCGTCAGACCTTATGACGGGAATCTCTAAATAGGTGTTTCCAATTCCATTTCTGACCTGATCCTCGTAAAATTTTTGGGTGTCAGACCTGGATTCCTCTGAAATCAAATCCAGGTAGGTTTTATTCAACAGTTCTGCCTCAGAGAATCCGGTAATCCTGATCGCCACCGAGTTGACATATACAAAGTTGCCTCGGGAATCCGTCTTGTAAATGATGTCTGAGGCGTTCTCAACAAATTGCCTGTAACGTTCTTCGGTTTGTCTCAACGCGCTTTCTGCGCGCTCTCTCTCCTGGATTTCCTTTTTAAGCTCAGCGTTTTTCTCGGCAAGTTTCTGAGTTCTCTCAATCACCCTGGATTCAAGGTTCGTATTAGCGTCATTAAGTTTTTGAAAGATTACCTGTCTCTCTCGGACACCCCTTATTATAACAATCGCCATGGTTGCAATGCCGACAACAAGGATTCCTATCACCAGCACCCATGAGAGCGAAGAATGGCCTGCCAAATATCTGGATCTCGGAGCCACGGATAGGAAATATAGATCTAAAGGAGGTATCTGTTTTATACCTCCGATGAGCCTCTCACCAGACCTCTGGACAACTCTCAAGGAATCAAAAACACCCGTTTCAGGGAAAACAGTGGGAAAATCAATGATCGACCTGACGTTTTTACCGGTAAGGTCTGCTGGGCCAACGATTATTATCCCTTCAGAGTTGACCAGCGCGCTGAAGCCATCGGAAGATCTGTCATCCTGCAGATCCAGTTTTCTTTTTAGAGGCTTCTCACTCAACTGCATGAATAAATAACCTGTGATAGCACCCCTATAACGATACGGCGCCATCAACGTTATGCCGTTTTCAGCGCTTACGGTAAACTCCATGGATTCATTCTTGGGCCATGAATTTCCACTGACCCAGTCGATTAAGGCGTTGAAGGCCTTTTCTTCGTTGCTGTCAGATTTTGAGCGCGCAATGATCGCCCGTTCGCTCAAGTCATAAAACAATATACCGGACAGAACAGCATGGCCCGAATCTCTAGTGTTTTTCTGAATTCGGGAAAATTCATCAGACATGTCTTGCAATGAGATATCCAACCCGTACTGTTTAGACATGCCGAGGGCCCGGTTATGATAATAGGTTGCTATTGGCTGGCTGGTCAGTAATGATTGAAAGTCAATCATCCTGTAGTTGAAATCTTCAGATATTACGTTGGCTTTGCCGTAGAATTCATTGACGAAAGTGTCTTTTCTGGCTTGGGCCAGTAGTTCAGACGTCGAAAACAAGCTATACAGCATGTAGACGCTGACCGAACAAAAAGCTGCCAGAATGCCGCAGAACAGGATGATTTTGTCTGTGAAGCTGATTCTTTTTGAAGTATTTGATGAAGGACCGTTCATAGAGGACTTTGTTCCTATTTGGTCACTTCCGGAAAGTACCTGTCAATTCCTGGATAATATTTGTGAATTAATTTACCAAGTTCACCGGATGATTTGAGTTCATCCAGGAATTCATTGAACGAGGCCAACAGCTTTGGAGAATCCTTTGAAATGCCAAAGCCCATGTCCTGCTTGCCCGTGATTGAGCCAAGGATCTTTATTTTCCCCGGAAATTTGGACAGAGCGACAAGGGAATCCGGAACATCCAGAATGGATATTTCCGCTGCTCCTTTTATCAAAGCTGCGGCCAAATCGTTAAGCGAAATACCTTCCATGTAGATGGGCTTTGAATCTTTCAGGTTATACAAATCCAGATCGACACAAGTGTTCTTTATCCCAAGAACTTCCCTTCCCTTCAGCAAATCGCGTGTCACTTCGACATCTTTTTTCGGGTCTGAAGTCGGCTGAATAGGCTTCACGGGAGAATCGGCTTTTGCGACAACCCAAATCGCCGAAGGGAAGTAAGGCTGGGAGAAGTTGATGATCTTTTGTCTCCAGGGAATGAGGGTCAACCCGTTTCCAATGATATCGCCCTTTACGGGGACCTCGCCGGTAAACTCAACGTTGTCTCCACGAACCACGAACTTCTTCCCGGATAAGTCCCCGATTAGAGTGTCCCAATCTGTCTTTACATAACGATACTTGACACCTATTTTCTCACTGTACATTTTCAGGATGCGCGCGTCCAAACCTTCGCCATCGCCAGTGACAAAGTTGGCATAAGGCACTCCGAGGTGCCGCAACTCACCGCTGGCTTTAATTTCATCAAGATCCGCCAGACAGCACGGCACGCCCGTTACACATACAAACAGGAATATCAGCATGGCTGCAAGGTATCTCATCTTCCAAAACCTCCTTCTGATTTCTCAAATAATGCAACTTGGAAAGATCGTATCTTTTTTAGAAAACCATTTGATAGACTTAGGAATAACCATTGGTGGCCTGCATGACAACGATCCCTGATCTGTTTCTTAACGAGGGCGCGATTTCAGAGCAAATCTCGTAACCCTACCCGCCTGTGAAAGACATTCCGAAACAAGAAAAACAAATTCATCATAAGTGGTCGATCTGTTCCGGATAGCTTCTTCAATGACAAGAGCAATTACAAAATCTGCATCGTCATCCACATGATAGCCTGGATCATCAATTCTGGAGGTGGAGTACAAATCTACCATAAGGTCATTAATTTTTGGAGCCAGTATGTTGGGTAATTTGGATACTTCCCTTATTAGAGACTCCAATTCTACCGTGGAGCCTCCCGGATTTTTTTTAAGCGCGTCCAAAAAGGGGCTTGGGATTTTCTTCTTTACGTGCTTGTTCATCAAATAGCTAACAGCGCTCTCAAAAAGGCTGTGTCGGTTTCTCAACAAATTCCTGTTCGCATTGTAAAATTTTCCAGGATTAGGATTTTGGAAAAATTTTAGAAGCATGCGGGTTTTGCCGGGAGGAAATGGACAACAATGGAACGGACAAGTTACATCTTGCAGATAATGCGCGCCCCAGGCTAAAAACCTCCATCCCCAATAGTCCTGCTCTTTTTCAAAAGCTAATTTTGAGAGATTCAGACATGATTCTGCTCTCAAAGACAGCAGGCTCATGGACAAGCCTGGAACGATCCAGTACGTAAGTCGGCTCTCGTGGGGAAAATCCATATGAAAAGGAGCCTGAGAACTTGGCCCTTTGAGTGGACCGAAAGGCGGGCTACCCAGTTCGTAGTCTTGCACAGAGAAGATGTCCTGGTCCATGCCCCAATCGGGTTCATCGGAATACGTGACAAAAACATCCATGGCCGAACTAACGGATCCCAGCTCCATAGGCACATATGAATGCCCCGGCGGGCCATCCCGGCTTTGATCATGTCCTACATCAGGGCCCATTTCATTGACATCAAAAACCCTCACATAACCGAGACCGGTTCCGGGATTGTAAATGAACAGCCTGAAAAAGTCCTCTACGGATTCCAGACGTTTACCATGTGACGCCACAGTCGGTCTCAACCCGAGCCTATCCCGGAGCTTCCTGCAGAAAAGTTGACCCAGCCTCAACAAGTCATCCCTACACTCATGAAGCAACTCTTCCACAGGAGTTACAAGAACCGGTTTTACTGAATGACTATTGAAAATATCCTGTGAAGCAAGTCTTGTGATTAGGGCATGCGTGTTCCAGGAAATTGAGATGTCTCCAGTCTGTCCAAGTGTCATGAGCATTCAGCCCCGTTTATCCAGTCTTAATTAATGCCTCTCCAAAAATGCCTCATCCAGATATTGGGACAGTTGATCGTTATTTGCCATTTTCCGGCCAAGCGCTCTATCCCAGACCTCCGGGGATTCCATACAAAGATATA
>CAZVOU010000301.1:0-1552 GCA_964628605.1 uncultured Syntrophaceae bacterium | reverse complement strand
CTGGAAACATGAAAATGCCTGAAGTAAGATAACGTCAGTTAGCAGGAACCGGCTCTCATCGTCTTATCAGCATTCACAAACCATACCCGGACTTACTCCGGTCTATTGAGGGGCTGCTCGCATGCCGAAAAAACGCGACATGGACAAGAGCTATGGCGAGAAAGTTATCAGGCTTTTTGCCGGCCTGCTGTTTTCGGGGCGACCACGGAGTCTGACCGAACTGGCCAACGCCATGAACTGTTCCAAGCAGACGATACTGCGCATACTCGGAGACATTGAATCTTCCTACCAGGTTCAGGTTGACAGGACTACTCGAGGGCGCGAGGCCATTTTCTGTATAAAAGGGCAGAAGCCGCCTCCAGCGGCCTACCTGACGCCAAATGAAATGGATCTGCTGTGGATGTGCCATGCCTTTACCGAGAGATTGCTGGGAAAGAAACTGTTTGATGAGGCCAAGGATGCGCTGGACAAGAGCCGGACTCTCCTGAAAGACCCTGGTTACATTTATGACGCGAACTTTGCCTGCCTGTTTTCAGGTAGCATTGACTACACCAGACATCAGGAGACAATCAGCACGCTTATACAAGCCATGAACGATAAAAGCCTGTGCAAGGTTGTCTACAAGTCACCATGGAATCCAAAATCGAAAACCTTCTACATCAAGCCGTTGAAGATATTTTCCTACAAGGAGGCATTGTATCTACATGCGATCAGGGCGAAAGATCCCTGGCAGAAGAAGTATGTTGAACCGGAATTCGACCCGGTACTGGCGATACATCGCTTCGAAAAAGTAGAGATTGACAATACCAAAGCTCACTTTGAGGTTCCGAAGGAATACGATTTCCAGAAAGCGTTCAACCAGACATTCGGGATTATAAAGGACGGGAAGTTCGTAGTTGAAGCAGAGTTTACCGGATGGGCGGCTGTTTATGTAGAGGAGAGAGTGTGGAGTCCTGATCAGGAGTTGACCAGAGATGGCGACAAGGTCAGGATCAAGTTCACGGCTTCCAGTGAGTCGGAGATAGTGGCGTGGATACTGTCGTTTGGGGAGGAGGCAAGAATTATAGAACCTAAAACTATTCTTCTCGCTGTCTTGAATGTCATCAGATGCATGGGCAGCCTTTATTGCTTGGAGACATTAAATCAACCTATCTTAGAACCCAAACAGAGCTAAAATTGTCGGTCCTTTTTGGTTAGCACACACGAAAATCCTGAATTAGGAATGCAGCCTTACTGCTAAAAAGCGATCACTTCGGCAGTTACGATTTTTTAGGAAGTTGGTAACCATGGAGTGGCCATAGTTTTGGGGCTGTTCACGAGTCTTCAAACAAGAGTTCAGAGAATTATTCGGCTGCTTTAATAAACTGATAAATTCAATTTGGAGAGTATTATGGAATCTAGAGTACGACTGGCGGGTCTTTTCAACAACTCTGTGTTTCACATTCCCCAGTATCAGAGAGCCTATGCGTGGGAAACAGATCCACACCTTGTTGCATTTCTGGACGATCTTCGTCAGCAGGTTACGGCTTCCAAAAAGGATGCTTCTAAGAGC
>CAZVOU010000300.1:0-1534 GCA_964628605.1 uncultured Syntrophaceae bacterium | reverse complement strand
GCAGTTTGAGCAATTACATCAGTTGCCACGAATACCCTCCATAAAGGCAAAGCAGGCATGGCTGATTTCAAAACAGGTCTGTGTCATTCAGCCTCGGTTTCCCCTAAGCCCGGCTTTTCCTCTGATCTGTTATGGCTCTCTTGACAGCAGTTGAAAGCGGTTTGGCGACAGTTCCCGTTGCAAGCGATCCGATTGTCATGACTCCATCTTTGATTGCTGAGTCAACGATCGCATTTTCGAGCAGTTGAAGTCGGACTCTTTCCAAAGCGCCCGGGTCGCAACCGGCCTTGAGTTCTAGAATCAGGTCGAGTTCGGTTGAGTCATTTGTTGAGGTCAAAGACGCCTGGTAATCGACAACCTCAGGCACGCTGAATATCGAATCGTCCAAATCCTGTATTCCAATCCAGTGGTCGTTCCCCATCCTGAGTGTGTCCGCAAGGCTCCCCCTGATTTTACCAAGTCGCCTCAATCTGGAACCACAAGGACAATCTTCAATGATAAATTTCGAGAGGTCTCCAGTCATGTAGCGTATAAGAGGCATGGCCTGACGGTTGAGTGTGGTGAACACAACCTCACCTGTACGGCCCCGTTCCATGATTTTTCCGGATTCTGGGTCTATGATCTCAAAATAAATGTCCGATTCTGTCAGATGATATCCGCTGTGACTCGAGCACTCGACGCCCCCCAAAAATCCCATTTCTGTTGACCCGTAGTGGGAGAACACGTTGCATCCCCAGGAATGCTCCAACTCGGACACTATCCCGGGGGACATGTAATCAGAAGTCAGCAAAACGCTCTTGATTGTCGATTTTCCCGATGACAAACTCTGTTTGTGATGTGTCAGAGTCCGCATGTTGATCGGAATCCCAACAATGACCTCTACGTTATTACGCTCTATTTCGCTGATTGTGTGGGACGGGTCTGTAACAAGGCCATGCACGATGGCTCGAGCCGGGATTCTACCAATCGAACGTGCCAGCAAGTCACCAACGCTGTCCGGCCTGTCGCCCGGCATCAGTATCATCACTGTCTGCCCAGGCTCGGTGAATGTTGTCAGCCCGTGGTGAAAGAAGTCTATGGTTCTTTCAATGTCTTCGGATGAAAAATAGACCCTGGAGTTCTTGGTTACCGGTCCTGGAACATTTATCGTGAAAACCCTCTCTATTAGGCTTTGTGACACACATAAAAATCGATGGCCCTGGAGTTTGAGATCGTCTTTTGTCGTGAACGGGATTTTGTCGATATCCTCCAGGCTTACCAGATCACCACTTGAAAAAGCGGACAGAGTTTCTCTGTAGAAAGGACTTTGGGTTTTGACGTAAGAAATAGTCTCTCTGAGTTTATCAAGATGATAGGACTCCATGTCCGTTACACTCAGTCCGCCATGATGGCTGTCCGGTGAAATTCTCTTTGCGGTCCATGAATTCAGAGGGGTGATGTCCATCAAACTGATTGCCCCCTGTAGAGAGAATGTCCGGTAGAGCTGGTAAGATTGTAGGCGCAAAATGGCACGACACTGCCGTGGCCGGACACG
>CAZVOU010000299.1:0-31812 GCA_964628605.1 uncultured Syntrophaceae bacterium | reverse complement strand
GCGGCAATATAGAGGCCATAGAGGTTGATTTATCCTTTCGGATCGCCGGACAGATAAACCATTTGCCGATAATGGAGGGTGATCGTGTTTCCAGAGATCAAGAGATCGCCAGACTGGACACAGACACCATGGAGGCATTGAAGGGCGCTTCGCAGAGTGAAATATCCACGGCCAAAGCTGTTTTGGATGAGCTTGAGGCCGGCTACAGGGAGGAAGACATAAAGAGCGCCAGGGCTTTGGCAAAAGCGGCGGAGAGTCGTTTGGCCAACGCTCGTGATGAGTATGATAGGCATCTGGCTTTGTTCAAAGGAGGAGCTATTTCAGCGTCGGTTCATGACAGCAAGGAAATGGCCTTCAAGGTGGCGACTGAGGAATTCAACAATGCGGTTCAACGTCTGACCGAGTTAGAGAGAGGGCCGAGAGAAGAGCAAATACGAGCGGCGCGCTCGCGTCTTGAACGTGCCAAATGGGAACTGAAACGAATTGAGCTTGATATAAAGCACTCATCGTTGCAGTCACCGATAAACGGAGTCGTTCTGGTGAAGGCCAACGAGTTGGGTGAGGTAATTTTACCTGGAGCCACGGTGGCCACGGTAGCTGAAATCGATGAGGTTTGGTTAAAAGGGTATGTGGGTGAACAGGACCTGGGTAAAATTAAACTGGGCCAGAAAGCCAGAATCACCATAGACACCTATCCTGACAGGCATTATGAGGGCGTTGTGACTTACATCTCATCGAGAGCTGAATTCACTCCGAAAAATGTCCAAACCCGCGAAGAGAGAATCAAGCAGGTCTACAGGGTAAAAATCACAATCCCCAACCGTAGCCAGGATCTCAAGATCGGCATGCCGGCGGAGGGCTATATAATTGTGGATGATTCTCATTCATAAAAAACCATTAACGCTATGGGTCCGTTGCGAATGCCTCAGACAGACGAAAACGATCATGTCATTGTAGTTCAAGACCTTTGTCGGGATTTCGGTGAAACCAGGGCGGTCAGGAATCTCGAGCTTGTAGTCAGGAGGGGTGAACTTTTTGGTTTGGTCGGTCCGGACGGCGCCGGCAAGACGACTACCATACGAATGTTAGCCGGAATTCTTCAGCCAACTTCCGGAAACGCCTGGATTGATGGCGTCTCGGTCGTCAATGACCCGGAAGGTGTGAAAGAACATATCGCCTACATGCCCCAACGGTTCGGCCTTTATCAGGATCTCACAGTTATTGAAAACCTGGTTTTTTATGCCGATCTTTTTCAGGTTCCGGCCAAAGATCGCGCATCGAGAATGGAAGAATTATTCGCTTTCAGCAGGCTCGGTCCTTTCAAGAACAGGCTGGCGGGGGCTTTGTCCGGAGGAATGAAACAGAAACTCGGGTTGGCGTGCGCCCTAATTCATTCTCCAAGGCTTATCCTGCTGGATGAGCCCACCAACGGAGTGGACCCGGTTTCACGCAGGGATTTCTGGAGAATACTTTATGAATTGCTCAACAAGGGCATCACAATCCTCGTTTCCACAGCCTACCTGGACGAAGCGGAGAGAACAACGAGAACTGCGCTGATAAGTGACGGTAAACTCATAGATGTAGGGACTCCGGCCTATTTGAAAAGTCTCGTCCACGGAGTAATGATGGAGTTGGCGCCGTCAGATGTCTCTGGCGCCAGGAAAAGCCTCGTCCTGGGAGATGGCGTCCTGGACGTGAATGTTTTTGGTGACACGCTGCACGTAAGATTGGAAAACAAATCGGTAGAGTCGGTTGTTAAACATCTTCTGTCTCAGGGAGGAGTGGAGATTTTATCCTGGAAATGGATAGACCCCTCGATGGAGGACGCCTTTCTATCACTGATTCCTCGCCAAACATCAAGGCGCCAAAAGGGTTATCCCGATTGAGAAACGAGACAACCGAAATCACAGTTTTTGCCGATGACCTCACTAGAACCTTTGGAGATTTCAATGCTGTAAATCACATCAGTTTCGAAGTTGGAAAGGGAGAGATTTTCGGTTTTTTAGGGCCTAACGGCGCCGGAAAAACCACAACGATAAAAATACTTTGCGGACTGTTGACTCCGACATCCGGTGTCGCTTCTGTATCCGGCTATGACGTTTCTACGCAACATGAGGAGATCAAAAAGAACATCGGATACATGTCCCAAAAATTTTCTCTGTATGAGGATTTGACCGTATCTGAAAATCTTGATTTCTTCGGCGGAATTTACGGACTTACTCCTGAAAAGAAAAAAGAACGAGATGAGTGGGTCCTCAACATGGCTGATTTACTCGATAAAACCAACACCTTGACAGGCGCCCTCCCCTTGGGCTGGAAACAACGGCTTGCCCTAGGGTGCGCAGTTCTTCACGAGCCCATGGTCTTATTTCTGGATGAGCCAACCTCAGGCGTAGATCCTCTTTCTCGAAGGAATTTCTGGGATTTGATCAATGAACTCGCGCAAAAGGGTGTAACAGTGTTCGTGACCACCCACTACATGGAGGAAGCGGAATACTGTAATAGATTGGCTTTGATGGCCGCAGGTAAAATTATTGCCCTGGGATCACCTTCCGAACTCAAGAAAAAGTGGATGACGGAAACGGTCATAGATCTTGAGTGCGAGAACGTCATTCAGGCATCCGAAATATTAGGGACGAAAAGCATTTTCTCAGAGACTGCAATATTTGGAAGCAAAATCCACCTGGTGACAAAAACGCCCGATGAAGCTATGTCGTTGGCGCGTGACGCTCTTGAACATGCAGGCCTGAAGGTTTTTCGTATGGAAGTAATTACACCGAGCCTCGAGGATGTCTTTGTCACGCTCACCTCGCCCAAGTCCCGTAAACGGAAATAATCTTCAGGAGCAATTTGAACCTATCCAGAACCATTGCAGTAGCCCGCAAAGAAACCAGGCAAATAGTCAGGGATTCCAGGTCACTTTATTTGGCCCTCGGAATTCCCGTAATGCTAATGTTTCTTTTTGGATATGCGCTGTCTCTGGACGTAGATAACATTCCGGTGGCAGTTTGGGATCAGGATCGCAGCCCCCAGTCACGGGAGCTAATCGATCGCATGACAAGCTCCGGCTACTTCAAAATGGTGTCGGCGGTAGATTCATATTCCGCAATTGTATCAGGAATCGACTCAAACTCCATAAGCGTAGGGTTGGTGATCCCGTTCAATTTTAGTGAGTACCTGAAAAAGGGAAAAAACATAACTGTTCAGGCGCTGGTGGACGGCTCCGATTCCACTCGCGCCGGATTAGCTATTGTATACCTTGAAACCATCGTTGGAACATTCGAACTCGATTTTAAAAATGAAGCTCTCACCAGGCAGTCGGCAATTGCTCGAGTTCATGCGCCTGTTCAGCCAAAAATAAAGTTGATGTTTAATCCTGAGCTGCAGAGTCGTAACAACATCATTCCAGGACTGATCGCAATCATCATGATGGTCATAGCCGCTTTGCTGACTTCCTTGACCATTGTCCGTGAAAAGGAAACGGGAACGCTGGAGCAACTCATATCAACCCCGGTTAAACCGAATGAACTCATAGTTGGAAAACTGATACCCTATTTTGTCTTGGGATATGTCGATCTTTTACTGGTTTATCTTTTGGGACAGTACGTCTTCCAGGTTCCTTTCAGAGGCAGCATTCTTCTGATGTTCCTTGCATCCAGCATCTTCCTGGTAGGCGCGTTGTCGGTAGGGTTTCTGATATCAGTAGTCGCCAAAAATCAGTTTTTTGCTACACAACTGGCCTTACTTGGAACATTCCTGCCTACTTTCCTGCTCTCCGGCTTCGTCTTCCCCATTTCCAACATGCCGTATGCGCTCCAGACAGTCACCTACGTGGTTCCGGCAAGACAACTCATCACAATCCTGAGGGCTATATATCTGAAAGGGGCCGGGATAGAGGCCATTCTCTTTCCGATCGTTTTATTGGTGGTATTCGGTTTCTTCGTAACGACTGTGGCCGTGATGAAACTGAAGAAGAGGTTGATGTGAAAAGCTTCTTTGCAAAAACAACGACCGAGTCTTCATCGTCTTTTGGAAAAATTCCGAATGAAGCCGGACCACATGAAAGATTCCGATTAAAAAAACAGAGAATAACAAGACTCATAGTTAAGGAATTTATTCAGATAGCTCGAAACAGGCAGAATTTTGCGCTTCTGTTGATAGCGCCGCTGTTGCAGTTAATCATTTTTGGGTCCGCATCCAGGCTGGACGTGAAAGACGTTAAGACTGTGGTTGTTGACCTTGACCGCAGCGCGTCAAGCCGTCAGATTATTGAGTCCTTCCAGAAATCCGGCTACTTCAGAATTGTGGGCAATCTGGAAAAATATGACGATGTCGATCAATACCTAATGAAAACCCAGGCAGTGATGGCCTTGCTTATACCCGTAGATTTCGAGAGGCGTGTCAGGGCCGGCAGAACAGCGGAGATAGGAGTGTTGATTGATGGCGTGGACACAATAACTGCCGGGACGGTATCAGGATACGCTCAGTCAATAATCAGCAGGTTTTCAGCCGACATTCTTCTTTCAAGAATCAACTCCATGCAGGGACTACTGTTTGATTCCACCAGTCCCAGGTTGATTACACCACAGTTCGCTGATTCTTCGAGAGCCTGGTTCAACCCTAATCTTAATTCCAAAGAATTTTTTGTCCCAGGGGTGGTTGTACTGATAATTCTTGCAATGTCTACCGTTTTAACCAGCTCGGTCATTGTCAGGGAAAAAGAAATTGGCACAATTGAGCAATTGATGGTGGCTCCCATTTCCCGATTGGAACTCATTCTCGGAAAAACCATTCCCTGTTTCATGATCGAAACCACCACTCTCCTGGTCATAACCCCTATGGCGCTATGGATTTACGATATACCATTCAGAGGATCATTGATCTTCTTCTTCTTCTCGTCAATGATCTTCCTGACAACAGCATCAGCAATTGGAATGACTATAAGCGCCTTTTGTTCGACGCAGCAACAGGCTATACTTACATCATTCATGTTTCTGCAGCCCTCGGTTCTTTTATCCGGCTATGCTTTCCCTATTGAGAATATGCCGTGGATAATTCAATATGTGACATATTTAAATCCTTTGAGATATTTTATCACGATAGTGAGGGGAATTTTTTTGAAAGGCACAGGTTTCGATGTATTGTGGCCACAATTGGTTCCAATCGTCATCATGGCATTCTTTTATACTGCGTTGGCGGCGGCGTTGTTCAAACGTAGAGTTGACTAGACTGTTGTGGTAAAATGGCTGAAGTCTGTAAGTCCGTTGGTTTACGGATGTAATAATGGCTCACAAATTGTTAGTTTTATATTTAGTCACGACCTGGTCCCGGAGAAATTAATGAGTCATGACACCAGAGAAAATTTAGAACGTCTTTCAGACATGACTCTTCTCGAAGAGCGTGTGGTCCAACTGGAACGAGAAGTTGAGGCTCTGACACTTCAAACTGATGTCTGTAAAGAGAATCGCGCCAAGCTCGAGGCAATAATCAAGGCTTTTGAGGGCTTCATATACGTTTGTTCCCGGGATCATTGCATAGAGTTCATGAATGATCGTCTTATCGAAAGAACCGGATCATACCCATTAGGTGAAAAGTGTTACAAAGCCCTTCACGAACTGGATTCAGTCTGCCCGTGGTGTATCGATGACAAGGTTTACCTTGGAGAGACGGTGAGGTGGGAAGTCCTTAGTCCCAAGGACAACAGACACTACTTCATCATCAACACCCCCATATACCATCCCAACGGGTCTGTCTCAAAAATGGCCATGATCAGGGACATAACCCAGGGGAAAATAATCGAACAGGAAAGGGAGCGTCTGATCTCCGAACTCGAAGCCAAGAATTCGGACCTCAAAGTGTTGAATTTTGCTGTCTCCCATGACCTCAGAGGCCCATTGATCACCATCAAGGGTCTTATGAAGTGGGTACAACGGGACGCCACAGAAGGGAACCTGGAGAGACTCCAGAAAACTATTGACCGTATCACTCTCTCGGCCACCCGAATGGAACAGTTGATCGATGATTTGCTGAAACTGTCGCGAGCCGGTTCCATGCATGGGGCCGTTGAAGAAATTTCTGTCGCCGAGATAGCTGCAGAAGTTGTCGATCTGCTTGCCACAAAAATTGCCGATCGTGGAGTTGTCATCAATATAGACAAAAATGTGCCTAGCATCATGGGTGAAAGACATCGACTTCTGACCATACTCCAGAATCTGATTGAAAATGCAGTAAAGTATATGGGCGATCAGCAGACCCCGGCCATAGACGTCGGATGCAAGATCGATAACGAAGTAAAGATATTTTTTGTCAGGGATAATGGGTTAGGCCTTGATCCATCCCACCAAAGCAAGATATTCGGATTGTTCATGAAAGTTGACGCCAACTCTGAAGGTTCCGGAATAGGTCTGGCAATTTTGAAAAAGATCATAGAAGAAGATGGTGGTAGGATTTGGGTTGAATCTGAGGGAGTTGGAAAGGGATGCACATTTTATTTCTCTTTTGACCTAAAACCTGAGAAAGGACCCATCCCCGATTCGGGAATAGAAACCATCCTTGACCAAAACAGGGCAATTACATATTGATTTAATGGATTTGTTTTCCTAGATTTAAATGTTGAAGAAGCAGCGTAAAAATTAAAATTTTTCATGACTGGAAGGTTGAAATGTTCAAGAAGACTATTCTGTGCATCGGAGCCGGGTATGTCGGCGGCCCCACCATGGCGGTAATCGCTAAACACTGTCCGGAATACAAGGTTGTTGTTGTGGACATCAATCCCAAAAGAATAGCCCAATGGCAATCAGACAACCTACCAATATACGAACCCGGTCTTGACCAGGTAGTATTTGCAACCCGCGATAAAAACCTCTTCTTCAGCACCGATGTTGACTCTCATATAGAATCGTCCGACATAATTTTTGTCAGTGTCAACACTCCCACAAAAACATTCGGTCAGGGAGCAGGCCGTGCCGCCGATTTGCAATACTGGGAAAAAACCGCCAGACAGATACTGAGGAACAGTTCAAGCGGCAAGATAGTAGTAGAAAAAAGCACCTTGCCTGTCAGAACTGCGGCAGCGATGGAGAGGATTCTAAATTCGAATGACAAGGGCATTCTTTTTGAGGTGTTGTCAAATCCGGAATTCCTGGCTGAAGGAACGGCGATAGCGGATCTTGAAAATCCGGACCGAATACTTGTCGGGGCGAGGCACACCGAATCCGGACAAGACGCCCTGCGGCAAATAGTGGACATTTACGCTCACTGGACTCCCAGGGAAAAAATAGTAACATCGAATGTCTGGTCAAGCGAATTGTCAAAATTGGTCGCGAACGCATTTTTGGCTCAGAGGGTCTCATCAATAAACACCATATCGGCCCTTTGCGAAAAAACTAACGCGGACATTGAGGAAGTATCCAGGGCAATAGGCATGGACAGTCGAATAGGGCCAAAATTTCTGAAGGCCGGGGTGGGGTTCGGCGGATCATGTTTCAAAAAAGATATTTTAAACCTTGCATATATAGCTGAAAGCTATGGCTTGACCGAAGTATCCAGATACTGGGAACAGGTCGTGGAAATTAACAGCTACCAGCAGGAACGTTTTGTAAGATTAATCGTAAACAGCATGTTCAACACGGTTGCCGAGAAGAAGATTGCATTATTCGGATTCGCTTTCAAGGCCGATACAGGAGACACCCGGGAATCTCCTGCAATCTCTATAGCAAAATCCCTGATGGCTGAAAGAGCGCTCCTGTCAATCTATGACCCTAAAGCAAGTGAGGGAATTACCTGCGAGTTAGCCGATTACAGTGAACGATTCAAGGTGGAGAGTGATCCTTACAAGGCCGCTGAAGAGGCCCATGCAATAATCATAGCCACAGACTGGGATGAATTCAGGCATTACGATTATGACAGGATCTATGGACAAATGGAGAAGCCGGCTTTTATTTTCGATGGCAGAAACATTCTGGACCATAGGAAATTGTTTGAGACCGGTTACTCCGTTCATCGGATCGGACGCCCCCCTTTAACACGATTGGCCTAAAGTTGGAAAAGCCTTGATTGCTACGGTCAATCTGACGAGTAGTTGTTGCGTCAGATTGGCCGGATCCTGAAACGTGATTCTCTCCGATATTCGATGATTCTTAGAAAAAGCGCCTCTTATCCTCACTTCAATTTTCTGATACAAAGGCTACGCGTTGCCCCACACCTACCGGCAATGGGCCTCTCGTGGATCTAAATCTACAAACCAACAATAAAGCGTCACCCCCTAGAAAAAGTAACGGGAAAACCTCGTAATTTTACGAGTTGTTGCAGACGACAGTTTGCATCACACTAAGTTTATCGGCAAAGGGAGCCACAACTGGCTGTTAATCAATGTCAGCGAATCTCCAGGTCGCTGACCCGCTAATATTTTACCGTTCCTGTTATGTATTGTATGAAAATGAGGAGAAAAAATGGCAGAGTCTAAAATTAAAAATGTCGTCTTCATAATGTTAGACACATTACAGTACAATTATCTCGGTTGTTACGGCAACACCACTGTAAAGACTCCCAACATGGACCGTTTTGCCAGAAACGGCTTTCTGTTTGAAAACGCTTACAGTGAAGGTCTTCCGACAGTTCCGGTGCGCCGCGCTCTCATGACCGGACGCTTCACCCTTCCATTCGGTGGATGGCAACCTCTAGCCCATGAAGATACCACAATTTCGGACATACTTTGGGGACGTAAAGTTCAGACGGCGCTCGTTTACGACACTCCGCCGATGCGTCTTCCAAAATACGGCTATTCCCGCGGTTTTGATTACGTAAAGTTTTGCCCGGGACACGAACTTGACCACACCATCAATAAGGATGACGCGCTCGACCCGGGTATGAAAGCCATAGATTACACATGCCCCACCATGGTCTACAATGAGAAGGGTGAATTGATAGACGACGCCAGCGCAGCCCTTCTGGCAGAAATAGACTGCTTCCTGAAGATTCGCCAGCACTGGAGATCGGAAGAGGATAATTATATCAGCGTAGTCGCCAAAGAGGCTGACAGATGGCTAAGTGATGTCCGCATCAAAAACAGGCCGTTTATGCTGTGGATCGATTCCTTTGACCCGCATGAGCCATGGGATCCCCCTTCAATGTGGGCAAAAGAACCTTGCCCCTACAACCCGGACTGGAAAGGCAACCCCATCCTACTGGCCCCGTGGACTCCCGTCGAAGGACGAATCACGGACGAAGAATGTGAACACATTCGAGCCCTTTATTCTGAGAACATTGAACTGGTTGACAAACAGATAGGCAAATTGCTGAACTCAATTCGTGATCAGGGTCTGTGGGACGAGACGATGATCATCATCACTTCCGATCATGGCCAGCCCATGGGTAAAGGTGAACACGGCCATGGAATCATGAGAAAATGCCGTCCCTGGCCATACGAAGAACTGGTTCACGTGCCGCTCATGATTCATGTCCCGGGAGTTGAAGGTGGCAAGAGAATCAAGGGGTTCGTCCAGAACGTCGATATAGCCCCAACCATCCTGAAAGCCCTCAACCTCTATGAAGACCTCAACTCACTGGACGGCGGCCATGGTTTCCCGGTCTACGGATGCATCGATATGCAGGGCAAGGATCTCATGCCTTTGATGACAGGAGAAGTCGATAAAATCAGAGACTTCGCCATTGCCGGCTACTACGGCATGTCATGGTCCATCATTACGGAAGATTACAGCTACATCCACTGGTTGCTCAAAAACGCCAGCCAGCGCGATTACGCGAACGTAAACACCCCCGGAAAAGAAATCATGAAAAACGAAGCTATGTGGTCGTGTACTGCAGGAGCCAAACAGGAAGTTCCAGAAGGTGATGAACTGTACGACCGCAAAAAGGACCCCCAGCAACTCAACAACATCATCGCTCAGAATGATGAAGTTGCCGGAGAATTGCTGAAACAGCTCAAACTTTACATAGGCGAACTTAAGACACTGTAATTTTTGTGAACAAATGCGTCGGTCGGGAAGTCAGCCCGACCGGCCCTCTTAAATTGTGAAATGAGGATACAGCAGCATGGAAGAACTCACCGACTCCACATATCAGGAAAGAATATCCGCCACAAACTCAGGCGTATGCATCTTCATAAAGAAACTTTGCCCTCACTGCAAAAACATGATGAAAGTCATGGAGAAATTCAGCGTGCTTCAGCCGGGCGTTAGTCTCATGTCAATCGACATAGAGGACAACACCAACTCCGCGAAAGCTTTTGAAGCGGAACGCGCCCCAACTGTGCTTGTTGTAAAAGACGGAAAGGTGGTAGCGAGCAAGGCTGGTCTGATGAATCCAAAGGAATTGCTGGCCTTTTATCAGCAAGTTTAGGGCTGCTGAATCGATTCCGGCATCATATCCTGACCAAGTCTCATTAGACATTCTATTAGATAACAACAGGGGTTTAAGCAAAATTTCAGGAAAATGCTTCTAACATGTCGGAGGATCATTCGATCCGTCCGTAACCAGCCACGGCCAATATCGTTAAGACTATAAAGATATCGAACCCTTACAGGCGCTTTTTCCTTCCGTGCCTGTCTACGGTTGAATTGCGACTTGTAAATGGGAAGGAGTTTGATCAATTTTTTCAGGAGAGGGGACAGAGTATGGATAACACTCCGACGAACAAGTCACAAGACAACACGGCGGATAATCAAGAAAGATTCACCAACAACTATTTTGACGGTATTCCAGTTCGCGGCGTTCACAAGTTATTGTTCTTTCTGATAATGGCCGCTTACTTTTTCGAGCAGTTCGACAACTGGAACTTCGGTTTCATTGCCCCCGCCTTAGTTCAGTCATGGGGACTGAAGCCGACAGATCTGGCGATAATCTTGTTTTGGTATTTTATAGGAATGACTTCAGGCGGTTTCTTGGGAGGAGTTGTTTCTGACTTCATCGGAAGACGAAGGACCTTTCTTGGCGCCATCATCATCTTCTCTCTGTCGTCCATTATCACCGGTTACACCAACGATTTCGTCGTATTTACAATATTTAGGGCCCTCACCGGTTTTGGCGTGTTTTGTATGATGGTGACCTCCCAGGCGTATATTGCTGAAATGTCGCCGGCGGACAGTCGCGGTATGTGGCAGGGCCGAGTGGCGGCTATAGGATTCTGCGCCGTGCCAGTCGTGGCATTCATTTGCCGCATGGTCATTCCGCTCTCTCCCGAGGCATGGCGTTACATATTTTACGCTGGTGGTTTGGGACTCGTGACCTTCGTGGTCGGCCTGAAATATCTGAAGGAATCACCACGCTGGCTGGTCGCCCACGGAAGATTAGAGGAAGCGGAAGAGATCACCAGGTTTCTGACCGGCAAAAACATTGATTTGTCGGAAGCCGCCAAATTGGTTCCTCCCAAAATAGCCGTGTCCGAAGTCCTTGTTGGAATGTTCACAAAAAAATATATAGGAAGAACGCTGTTGCTCATGCTCCTTTTCGTGTGCATCACTCCAGCGGGATTCCTGCTCACCACATGGACTACACAGTTATTGAAGATGTTAGGTTTTTCCGTGACCGACAGCCTGACCGCCATGACCATAATAAGTATAGCTGTCCCTGCTGGTTGTTTCCTAACGTCCATAGTTTCCGACATGGGCGGAAGAAAAATCCCACTCGCAGTCTTAGGGGTCTTGTCAGCCGTTTCAGCTCTTGTGTTCGGAGGGATGACCACTCTCACACTCCTTATCGTAGCAGGATTCTCAGTCACCGCTTTCAACATGGCCTTGAACTTCACGTTGTTTTCTTACTGCGCAGAATCTTATCCAACACGTATGCGTAATACCGCCACCGGCTTCCATAACGGTCTGGCCAGGCTTTCGGTTTCAGCTTCACAGCCGTTCATCCCCATGATTCACGCAGCCTATGGGTTTGCCGGTGTTTTCACATCGGTGGCGATACTCTTTTTCCTACCCGTAATACCTCTCATGATATGGGGTCAGCGCACCGGAGGAAAGAGTCTGGAAGAAATAGAGTAATTTACGGATTCACTCTCTTTCAAAATTAAAAGGGAAACCTTGTTCAATCAAGGTTTCCCTTTTTTATTTTACGTTCTTGTGGAATCATGTTTAGACATATATATGCCGGTGGTGATCTTTACTCCACTACGCGTCAGGCAGGAGCATTCGTAAACAAATCTTACCTGTCCTGGTACTTTTTTATCAAATCACCGGCCACTTCATCAAAACCAAGTTTGGGGAAATCATCCAGCACTCTCTGGGCAGCCAGTTTTGCAGCCTTGTAATTACCGAGACTAATGTAGGTATTGGCCTTGTAAATCTCTTTCTCTGCAAGTTTTTTCCTACACTCATTGATTTTTTCTTCAGCCTTTTTGCCCCACTCTCCCGGTTCCGGAAGTTCTGTCACCACTTTAAAGGCCTGGATTGCGCTGCGAACAACAGAATTGTCGAGGTCCGTGCCCTTGATCTGGTTGAAATAGGCCATTCCTATCTGATACTTCGCCCTCGCAACATCCGAATTGTTTGGGTAGAGTTCCAGGAACTGGAGGTATCTCGCTATTGCCTTGTCGTAAGAGCCTTCGTCAAAGAATGCGTCCGCAATCTTCAAGTAGACTTCCGGCATTTCCTTGAAATCCGGATGGGCTGATTTCAGTTTCTCCAGGTTCTCAATGGCCTGAAAATACTTTTTGTCTTTCAGGAGATCCTGGGCCTGTTTGTAGGCCTCTTCCGGGGATTCTTTCGCTTCCTTGGAATCCAGGTTCCATATAGAGGGACATCCAGCCAGGAACATGGTGGATAGTATTATCACTATTAACAGGAGTCTTGATTTCACTTGATGGCGCCTCTTGCCAGCATAAGCATTCGCAATTCTTTAGCAATCATTGATGATTCTGTCAACATGAAGCCTAATAGGTGCGGTGTAATATCCTGTCGGACAACTTCATCAATGCGCTCTTCTCTTCAGATTCAGGGAAAATTGACAGTTTGTCAACCGCCTGTGTCAGGCGCCCCCTCGACACTTCCAAAGCTTCAGATATACCACCGGTTCGATCAAGAAACTCCCTTAGCCAGATTAATTTTTCGTCCGACATGCTCTTGTCTTCTATCATCTTTTTAATGACGTTCCTGTCTGAATCGCTTGCTTTTTTTAAACCAAGAATAAGAGGTAAAGTGAGTTTGCCTTCTTCTATATCCTTCCCGGGGGTTTTGCCCATTGTCTCTTTGTCCGATTTGTAATCGATCACATCGTCCGTCATCTGAAAGGCCATGCCGAGATTGAACCCAAAAGAAGCCAGAGCATCTTCCTGTTCAGCCGCAAGATTTCCCAAAATGGCGCCCCCTCGACACGCAGCCTCCATTAATATGGCTGTCTTGTCGGCAATCACTTGGAAATAGTCCTTTTCGGATAAATTGATGTTTCCGATGTTCATCATTTGAAACAACTCACCCTCGCTGAGACGTTCGGTTGCCCTGGAAACGATCTGTAATATCCGAAGATTCCCTATGGAAGTTAGAGCTGAAAAGGCCTTGGCGAGAATAAAATCTCCTCCAAGCACGCACATTTCATTTGACCAGAGCGTGTTTGCCGAAGGTCTTCCACGCCGGGTGTCGGCCATGTCCACTACGTCGTCGTGCAACAAGGTTGCAGTGTGAATGCACTCAATGGCCCCTGAGAGCTTAATGGAATCCAGACCCTCGTAACCACCCATTCGGGCTGATATCACACACAACTGCGGCCTGATGCGCTTTCCCCCGCTGTTCATGATGTGAGCGCCTATGTTGAAGGCCACCGGAACCCTGCTTTTCAACTGTTCTATGAGTTCTCCCTCGAGTCGCTCCATAGTCATTTTTATTGAATCAAGTAAATCCAAGAGTCGCTCCGTCGATATGTTTGTTTTAAACTAATCTGAATACTTGACTCATCATGACAAACATTACGTTCATCTCAACGTGTAGGGTCATGAGCCAAGCGTCAACGGATATTGTAACATCAATAGAAGAAATTGGTTATGGCCTCGCTAATCAGGACCGCTATAAAAATTGCCACTATTGCGTGGGGCCCAACTATGTTCAGCATGTTCATGGCTGATTTTCTGGTCCATAAACCAAGCCTGTAAATTGTTATCAGTGTCCAGATAAGACCAATCCATATAACCGCCTGCTGCAAATAGAATGTAACATCCGGCGGCACCGTTATGATGAGGCTTTGCAGGACCTCTATGTCAAAATATTTGCTGACCAGAATGGGGATCTGAACACCCAGATTTATCAGGTAATAGATATGAAAAGCCGTAAACGCTCCCAAAGTCAGCGGTAACATCGCCAACCCGAACCTGGCGAAGTTCTGCCTCAATGTGTCCCCACAGGCTCTTTTTGATATGAAAGACGCCGTTATCATCAGACCATTAATGACGGCCAGAATTGACATGAAAACAATGGTGAAATTGATTATCGGCGGGAACGGCATCATGGATGTGAGAGTTTTGTACTCGGGCATCTTGGTAACCATTTCACTGAATAGTCCGCCAATCATGCCCAAGACCAGAAACGCCGTTCCGGCGTGTCGCTGGGAATGTTGCCAGATTTCCTGACCCGGGGCCCGCAAATTAAGTGTTATGGCGCCGTGAGGACAGTTCTTGAGACATTGTCCGCAAACCTTGCACACCCGGTTGCTTCTCAGTCTTGGACCGGCATGCCCGAAAGGACATCCGGCTCGCTCAGGCGTCCCAAGGTAACACTCATTTGAAGAACACTCCGAAATACAGACATTGCCGTTCGCTCTCAACTCCACAAATGACGTCTTGGACAAAACGCCGACCATTCCGCCCAATCCGCAAAGGTACAAACACCATGTTTGTCGTTCAAAAACCATCGAAACCAGTATTGCGGATAAAATCATGGTGAGCAAAAGAAGACCGAGGTTAAACGGCGAATTCCTGATTGCGGTCGCCGTTTCAAACCAGATGACGAAAAGAACGGCTCCTGCTATCAAGAAATCCGAGTTGCGCTTCAGAAACGCTGGAAATGGTCGCTCAAGAGCCATGACCTTCTTGGCCATCGAGGCGATGACCCCTATAGGGCACAGAGAACACCAGAATCTTGCCCAGAAAAGGGCGCCTATTATCATGACCGGCCATCCAATCGCCCAGGCCACCATAGCCGCAGGATTCTTCAGTGGATCTTGAGGTCCCAGAAAGAGAAATAACAGAATTATAAAGAATAGCGGCACCGCAGCGCTCTGCAACACGGCTGGGTACAATGGGCTGAGGAGGGCTTTCTTGATAAAACTGAACTTCAGAATATTAAACTTCCATTTATCCTCCGCCCTCTTGAGATCAAAATATATGTCCTGGGGACGTAGCACTCCTCTTTCACATACCAGGATAGCTCTTTTCAAGGAATTGGAAAGCTCAAGGTCGTTACCGGGCCAGGAGTAATTAAGCAACGTCTTGAGAGTTTCAGCCGGCAAGGGGCCCACATCCCTTCCGAGTTCGTTTGTATATTTTTGTAGATAATGCCTGGCGAGGACCGGAATCTCTCTCCTGCGATTGCGTAGGGGAGGAATGCTTACAGATCTTTCCATTAGCGCATAAATGAATGGATGATCTTCAAGCAAAATTTCGGATGAATCCAGGCGCGTGGTGGCAATCAATCTGACTTTCGATTTTAGGAGCCTGACACCGTCAACTCTTTTAAAAGTCTCTGTGACTATCGCTTCAAGCAGCTTCATCTGGACAACAGGAGTGAGCCTCTCAACCCCTCTCACCAGCAAGGTGCCGTCATCAGTGAGTTCAAAGTATCCGGGAGTCTCTTTGATCCCTCCATCCAATCCCGGCTCTTCATAACCGAAAAAGAGCTTCAACTGCTGCTCGGTAGTTTCCTCCAGGGAAGCCTTTCGGTCCATCTTTACATGTCCAAACGGCTTTGGACTCTCAGATTTGTTCAGGTCCACAATAAGAAAGACTTCTTTCCCATGGCGACTCTGCTTAAAAAGTCTGTGAGCCAGGACTTCTTTGCCCACACCGCTTTCGCCGATGATTAGAGCAGGTCCATCGCTTGCCGCCAACTCTGCCAATCTGGAAGAGATATTCTTTCGAACGTAATCGCCAACAACATAATCAGGGAAAATGTGCTCCTCACTACTGATCAGTGAATGCAGAGCCCTCCTTTTTAGCTTACTCCTGAACATGTTGCGGCGCTGGGCAAAGAGCTTTCTGACGAGATTCTTGACCAAACCTACCGTAAAGTCCGGATCCTGACGGAGCATGGCTTCAAAGGTTACCGAATCTACATCAATTACTTCCGTCGTTTCATCGGCTATAAGCTCGGAATCCAGTTGCCATGGCACACCGGTAAAGAATTCTATTCCACCAAAGATGTCTCCAGGACCAAGTTCATCTACTGAAACCTTCTCTTTATCTTCATCCCGCAGCACCACGCTTGCCGATCCGGCAATGATGTAAACGATCTTATCCGTCTCCGAGCTTCGTCCCATTATGGTCGCGCCCGGCGGATAAGTTTTTATAGAGTTCTGATCGTACGCTATTCGTCTCAAGGCGGCAGGCAGCCTGTCCCTGGCATCCATCACGAACGGTTCCCGGCGCAGAGGCTCAGCCATTATCAACATCCTCCATTGTCTATCAGGATGACTGATTCAAGTCTTGTTCTCCCCACATATTAGCAGCCAAACATTCTTTGAATATTTTGAGAAGCGTGTTCGGTTTTCAACGAGCAAGATTCTGAACATCACTTTACGATAAATCGCTTTTTTTTGTAACAGTTTTGATCTTTTCGGACACACTAAAAGTTGTGTGGCTTCCAGTTCCAAAGGCGCTTCGCCGTCAACCTACAAATCTATTTCTCTATCAGGACGGAACAAGGACTGAATCGGGCCAAATTTCTGGAAACTCCGCCCCATATTCGCTCATAAATCCTGGAGTGTCCTGTAAAACCGGTTATCAGCAAATCAAATTTCCCGTCTTCACAAAAGCCCACGACCTTATCGACAGCATGCCCCGAAACTACGTGTGGAATCAACATCACTCCTTCTTTTTGTGCCAGTTCGATTGCCTCTTTATTGAGTTGATCAAAATATGCGTCCTTCCTGGCCTTGACCTCCTCGAATTCTCCAATGGTCGCAACGTATTGGGGAAGATCAACTTCTACCGATATTGAGTGAAGCTCGGCTCCGAAATATTTCGCAAGAACTATCCCACGTTCCAGCGCCCTCCTGGATCCGGCCGATCCGTCATACGCCACTAACAGTTTTTTGTACATTGTTTGTGATCTCCAGTTGATCTATTACGACTTCTGCCAGTTTCCTTTTAAGTCTTGTGGCTTTGGCTCATAGAACCATTGGGCGATAAGTGTAGGAACTACTGCGCTCCCTATCACTACCGTGATTAAAATGGTGTATTGTTCCTGCGTTATAAAGCCTCGTGTGTAACCGAACAGAGCCGATATGCTACCGAAAGTCAGTCCGGTGCTCATGAGAAGTGTGGTGAACATTCCGATTTTGTGCGAGAAACGGAAACCGGCGCACACTGGATAAACGCCTATGAATTTGGCCGCAACCTTCACCGCCAGAAGTATGGAAATAAGTCCCAGGCTTCCGTAAATTACTGGAATAGAGACAATAGAGCCGGCCTTCAGAAAATAAAATGGCGTCAAAAGCGCAAATGTAGTCGTTCGCAAATGCCTGACAAGCTCGCGATGCTGCTGGAAAATGCCTGCTACCACTATTCCCAGCAGGTATGCCGGCAGGACCGCCTCACTGTTCGCCCGGGCGGCTAACCAGCCAAGTCCGAGCAACATCACAAAAAGTAATTTTATTTCCGGCTCACTGACATGGCCGCTGAAACTCCCGAAGAACCAGGAAATCAACCGGGGTGTTATCAGGAGAGTGACCAGGGTCACAACTGAAAATGCTATCAGCCACATGTTGTAATTGGCGAACATTATTCCCAACACCACTACAGTGCCAAGATCCGTCACGAAGCAAGCGGCCAGTATGATTTTACCAAGTTCGGTTTTATTCAGTCCGGTTTGGACCATGACTGCGTAGACCACAGCCACCGAAGTAGTGGACAGGGCCAGACCACATATTTTTGAAGCGTCAGACGTCCAACCGGCAACATAGTAGGCATAAAACATTGCCCCCAGAAACGGCAAAAGGAAACTCATGAACCCTATAGCCAAACTCTCCTTTGCATACTTGCGCAAAACTTCAGGCTCTATCTCGGCGCCGGCCAGAAATGTTAAAAGTATGGCCCCAAAACCGGCCAGAAAATTTATCCACGGCACATTGGGATCTAGTCCCAGATAATTACCCCCTATCACTCCTACAAATATCTCAACCAGCGCCACGGATATCGCTGTTCGAATGGATATGAGGCTTGCCAGAAGCGCCAGCCCCACCCATATCATGGCCACATGCCAGGTTTGTTCCATTCCTCTCTCCAGATACCTTCACCGTTTCAAGGAATTACAAATACATCTATTCCTCTCCGAATGTGCGCATTTTTTCAAAAATGGTTCAAAAAAAATTTTCAGCCAAAAGATGGCGCTGCGAATGGGGGGTTGAAATGGCAGGTTCTGAGATGAATGGTGAGACTTTTCCAGGGGCGCTAAGGCGGCGCCGACAACGAACATGCCTTTTTTATGACACGTCGTTGCGGCGCCGGTTTTCTATGACTCTACGATAATTCTGCTAATTTCTGAGAAAAGCGCGGGCCACTACCAGATTGTTCCTTTTTTCTACCCATGCCTCTATTTCAGAGAATTCCAGACGTTCTACCGCTCGGCCGGCTTCGTTGCGAAACTCAAGCCTTGCCCTTCCACATTCGTCAAGCTCGGATACAACGATGTCTTTGAGATCAAATCTCAAACCAACTCCGAGGGCCTTCAGGCTAGCCTCTTTCAGGGACCATATCCCGTTGAGCCTGGTCCATTTCTCAAGACCGTTACCGGCCAGCGCAATTTCCGATTCATCAAAATAATCCGTTACCCAGGAATCGCTTCTCTGCTCTACCTTTTCCACGGCGATACCGAATCCGACAAAGTGCTCTACTGCAGCGGCCGCAGCCATTGCCACACCATTGGAATGAGTCAGCGACACTGAGCCTATCTTCTTCCCTGCCTGACCGGCCAATTCAGCAAAGGGCTTTCCCAGTTCATCCTGGAATATCCTGATGTCTGTGGCCGGGGTGTCTCCCATTCCTTCCATTGCCAGTAAACGCTGCACCGACTGCTTTAGCGCTATGCGACCACTCAACCACTCTTTTTGCCTTTTCGGAGTGGCTTTCGATTTTGCCTCGGCTATCTCATCAGGTGTCAAACTCTTCTGGATTACCTCGGCCTCGAAAGAATCTTCATCCTTGACCAATGAAGCAATTTCCACTGTGGCTTCATGGAGTTTTCCTACAAACTTGGCCTTACCCTCGAGTTCGATCATCTCCACGCCATACAGGCTGACCATCAGATTGCCTTCGCTGTCTTTGATCCAGCCGTCAAACTTGAAGCGTGAGCGTTCCTCATCCGATGAGGCTGTAATTACTTCCCGACGAGTCAGTTCTCCGTCAAAGGGGATGGAGTCGGCCTTATGAATTATTGCCTTCTCGATACCGATTGGTAGTGCCATGACTCCGTGGGACTCCATTCCAAATGCGGCCACAGCCTGGAACACGGCCTCAATACCTGCCGGAATTACATCTGAGAACATATCGGGTCTTTGTTCGGTATCCCTGTACCTAAATCTGATTGCGCCCCAATTTCCTTCTATCGAACAGTGATCAAGCAGCATGAAAGCCGGACCATGGAAAAACTGTGCGTATATCTCGGAATATGGAACGAATAGCGACAGATTCCAGAATTCCGGTTCGGGCCATTCCGGCACTTCCGTTTGAGCAGCCTGCAATCTGCACTGATGGTGAACGCGAGGCTCACCGAGGGCACGGCCCTCCTTGTCACGGAATATGGACGTTATCTTCGCTTTGTATGTTGGGCTGGATGAACCACTGGATTCTTCCAGTTCAACCTCAATCTCCGCCTGAAAAGGATCATTTCTGAAGACTTTTAGTGGCTGCAGGTAACGGACATCCGAGAAAGTCACATGTCCAGCCTCGGGATCAAGAACCTTGTATGCGCCTCTCATCAGTTCCAAACCACCAACGCCTGGAAACACGGCCGCCCTGTTGATACGATGGTGATCCAGCAAAGGATGCGTCGGGTCGAGGAATATCTCAATTCGAGCCCGCTTCCCGGGGACTAACTCCAGAATATTTGCTTTCTGTCCACCGATTCTGAGATCTGATTCCGCCTTTTCATCAGCGACAAGGAAGGCGTCAATGGCGAAAGGCCCTAGCTTCCCGGCGGCTAAGACTTCCGGAGAATCACTGGTTCGATAAATCTCCGCCTCCAGGAGTTCAGCGCCATTTTCCGGCGGGATGAAATCTATTCCCGCACTCTCAAGAGTCGCCTGAACACTGCCTCGGACCGCCATTCCAATTTCAGCCCAAGGAGCCCAATCGATAACGGTGGCTCTTGTGTCAGAGTTGTGGCCCACATATCTCATCAGATGGGCCAGGGCGTCATTAGCCGCGGAATAGTCGAGCTGAGCCATGTTTCCAAATCGACCCGAAACGCTTCCGAATCCGATTATCCTCTTGGGAGGAAGACCGTGTTTCTCCAAAGCCGAAATAACATTTCTCATACCCTGGACCTTGACGTTATAAACGAGTTCGATCTGCTCCAGTGTCTTGGTTCTAAGCGCCTTGCTAATATCCAGCCCAGCGCCGTGAATGACCATGTCCACTCGTCCGCAAACTGTGGCCACATCGCGAATGAACTCGTCGATAGAAACCGAGTCCATGACATCAAGCGACCGATACATGACTTCCGAGCCCAGGCTCCTCAATTCGCTGATATTACGGAATACCTCGCCCTCCCCTCGCATTCTGGACAATTCTTTTTCAACCTTCACCGGAGTTATCGCCAAACCGTCACGTTTCATGCCCTCTACTATTCTATTACGCTCCTTGAGCCAGTCTTCTTCGGTAAAATTGGCGTAGGATTCCGATTTTGAGGTCTGGGAAGTTCTGCCCAGAAGGGCAAATGTCAAGGGGTGTTTGAGCGCCATCCTTTTCAGACATTCAGCCGTAATTCCACGGGCTCCGCCGGTCACCAGGATGACGTCTCCCGGGTTCAGCGCTGTCTTGTCCGGATTGGGCGCAGATTCAACAAACCTTATGGCCTCGAGTTGTCCTTCCCTGTCCACTCCTGTTTCCAGTGGGAAATCAGCCACAAGAGATTCCACTACTATCCCTGCCTTCTTGGTAACACTCAGCGAAGGCTCCAGATCGATTACTCTCGATAAGGTCTCAGGATACTCTTTTGCAAAAGATTTGGCGGCCCCGGTCAAAGCTCCGGTCTTGTAACCAGATTGTCTCGGCGCACGGAATCCATAGGCTCCGTCCTCCTCGACTACGGTAATCAACGCCGCAGGACCGTTCTCGTAAAGTCTGGCCAATTCAATGAACAGCTCAAAACTCTCTCTTTCGAGCTGATCCTCCTCCTGAGTTCCCAAGAGATTAATTATTCCAGTGCGTCCTTCAGCAAAGTTTTTCAGCTCACCCAGGGTTTCCAGTCTGACGACGCTTCCCAGACCTCCGGCAATGAGGGCATTCTCGACACTGTCGGCCAGTTCCGTGGCTCTGGAGAGTAATATGAATCTGTCGATCCGGGGTTGTTCTATAGCCGAAGGCTGTGGAAGTTTGGTCAACCGGGATTCATAAAGATGTATGGTCGACTTCTTTTCAGTCTTTTTTTCAACTTCAGTCTTCATTTCAGCCGTCGTGGCCACGGGGGACGGTTCCGACTGACGACTCTCCATCACAAAGCCGATAATGTGCCTGATGGTTGGGAAATCAGCTATTTTTAGACCATCTATTCGGGGGATTCCGAAGACTTCTCTTACTTCGGTGATGAATTCAGCCTGTTTCACTGTGTCGATGCCCAAGTCCGCTTCAAGATCAAGCTCCACATCAAGCATATCTGAGGGATAGCCGGTCTTGTCTGACAACAAGGCGAGGATTTTTTCCTGGACAGCGGCATGATCTTCAGCGGCCGGGCTCCCTGAAGCCTTCTCCTCAAGGACGACTCCTGTTTTGGATGCCGTATGCGAGAGCACAAAATTAATTATATGCTCAATGGTCGGAAACTCGGCTATTTTTAGACCATCTATTCGTGGTATTTCAAATTTTTCCCTGACTTCTGTGATAAATTCAGCCTGTTTCACTGTATCGATGCCAAGGTCCGCTTCAAGATCAAGTCCGGTGTCAAGCATGTCCGATGGGTAACCGGTTTTTTCAGAAAGCAGGGCAAGAATTTCAGACCTAACCTGATCGGCGTCATGCACTGAGGCAATTGGCGCAGAAACTTCCTCCACAGGCGTTTCCTGAACCTCCATTTTGTGCTCTACCCGGGTCAATACCTTTGAACCAGCCCTCTGAGACACCTTCAGGGTTCTGTCCTCTACGGTGACCACAGGATCATCATAGCCTGTGATTGTCTTGAGCCACGTGCGATGAGTCGGCAGATCGACGATCCTGTTTTCCTCATGTGAGTTGACCCTGTAAAGGGACATTACAATCTGGGAACCGAATCCGGCGGCGAGTCTCAAAGCATATTCAGCGTCGCATTTTCCTCCGCGGCTAAGGCTAAGGTCCTCAAAGTCCGGATCAGGATTTTTCAGGTTTGGAATGGGCGGCAACATACCTTTCTGCAGACACCTCAATGAAACAGCATCCTCAACCCCTACCCCCATCGTGTGTCCGGTAAAGCCTTTCGTGTTGGCAATAGGGATTCGAACCACGCTCTCACCAAATGTGTTTCTTAGGGCCTTAATTTCAGCATCTGCGCTTCCGCCCCTTTTGGGAGAGTAGGTCTCATGTGACATGAAGAACATCTTCCCGGCAAGTTCAGCCCTGGTTGAGCCCGATTGCTTTTCCCATTTGGATATCAGGCCTTCCATGACCCCGGATATGTGTTCAACATCCAGCCTGGTTCCGTGGAAGCCACTGTTGGCTACTATTCCGGCCTCTATGGAGGCTACGCTCTCCATACCTCGCTCTTTTGTCGACTGCTCTTTCTCGAGCACCAGTCCGACTGCGGCGGAGCCTAGAATAAGGCCATGACGCCTGTCATCAAAAGGCAATGCGGCTTCGGCGACATTTGAGCCCGTGGTGGCAGCCCCCATAGCCAGGAATCCTGATCCGACCCATGGAAGCAATGAACGTCCTGCGACGTCATCCGCCGCTATGATTATGACCCTGTTGGCCTGACCGGTCCTGATCCAGTCACGTCCCAGAAGAATGGCCTGCGTGGTTCCGGCGCATGCAGCGTCCACATGAGTATTTGGGCCCTGAGCCTTGATCAACTGGGCCAACTGACCGTGAGCCATGCTCATCACCCTTAGCAGAAACGTCCTGTTGAAGGTGTAAAGGTCTTCATCATCAGACCCGGAGAGCTTGCTGAACTCCTGTGTAAACCATTTTGTTACACGCTCACGCTCTCTATCGTCGCGAATTCTCTCGACCAGACCGGTGTAGAATTCAATCAGTCTCTTTTTTGCCCCGGCGCCATACTTTGCGGCTGTTTCCCTGGTCACTTCATCCACAAGAGAGGCCATTCCGGGGAACGCCGATGCGAAGATTACACCTGTCTCAGCCCGCAATTCGGGAGGCAACGCCCATGAGTCAGGTAACTCTGTCCCTGCAGAAGTGATCTTCATTTGCCTGACCAATGGAATGCCGGCGTCTCTAAGCGCTTCCAACCCCGCCGCAACAGCAAGCCTTGTAGTCACGTCCATCGCTGCTACGAGCTTCTCGTCGAGGCCATATTCCCGAACTATCTCAGAGTCATTGAAGAAACCCGCAAGCTGGATCACGTCAGAAATATCATCAACCGATCTCAGATCAGCCTCACCATTGGGTCCCTTGTAAAGCCTCTCCAGATTTTTCTCCAACATGTCGATTCGACCATGCTCAGGAACCTGTTTTATGAAATTCTTTCCAAGAATCAGATCATCAAGATTCTCTCGGTCAAAAGCGAACCGCACATCCGAAGGAAGACCAGCGGAAACACCTGAAACTACAACCGGGGCAAAGTCCATACCCTCCGATTTTACAGTCTCGACCGTTTTTTCCAGCGGCAAAATGTTTTCCACGAATGACTGATAACCCGTTTTCAGCAATGCCCTGATGGGAGCGCCCTGCAGTTCAACATATCTGCCAAATTCCTTTTTTGCGACCAATTGCTTGAGATCATCATCCAGTAATAAATCCAGCGGCGAAGGAATAGTCTTGACTACTGGAGGCAAGACCTCCACTGGGGCGGGAACAAACCGATCCGTTGATCTCACAACTTTAAGTTCAGGACGCCCGGATGATGAAGAAATTGTCGTGTGACCAGCTTCCGCTCTGTCAAAATCGATGTCAAATCCCTCGACAACAAGGGCAGCCATGCTCTCCATCAACTGCAATATCCCGCCTTTTTTGGGATGGTTCATCGGAAGGGGCAAAGCGTCGTTTGACAGGGTATCCAGGGTAAGATTGGTCATTACCCGTTTTGGACCGCACTCAATAAACACTTTTATTCCTTCGCCGTACATCTTCCTCAGCGTTTTGACCCATTCTACCGGGGCGGCGAACTGCTTGCCCAGCAGGTCCCTTATCTTGTCAGGAGCGGCCGGACCCAGTGGATAAAAGTCTCCGGTCACATTTGAGATAATAGGAGTAGTAGGCGGATTGACCTCGAGTTTTTCCAGAGTCCGCATGAATGGCTCCCTGGCTGGGGCAACCACCCCGGAGTGGAAAGCAGCGGAAACGGGAACAAGTATTCCTTCGAGACCACGGGATTTGAAAAGCTCCCCGGCCTTCATGACCGCGGCTGTCTCACCCGATATTACTGTCTGTTTGGGAGAATTTTTGTTCGCCGCCACCACGTATCCGTCGATCTCGGCAAGCGCCTCCTCAACAAGGCGGGCGTCTGCCGGAATACTCATCATCAGACCCGGATCGGCAATGCTGACCCTGGCCATCTCTCGCCCCCTCACCGCTACCGCTTCCAGAGCGTCCCTGAAAGAAAAAACACCAGCCGCCACGCATGCGGCGTATTCGCCCAATGAATGCCCTGCGCAGGCTACAGGTTTTACACCCATAGTCTCCAGAAGTCTCAGCATGGCGGTATCGGCAGTCAGGATCATCGGCTGCAAAGTCTGGGTGTCTCTCAAAGGATCTGAAGCCTCGGCGCCCATTTTGTTCAACGCCGCCTCATCCGGAAACAACATGGAAACGATTGAAGGAAGACCCAGTGACTGCAATATCTCGTCCGCCTCACCGAAGGTTTCTGCCACGACGGGATATCGATCACACAGATCCCTGAACATGAAAGTGTATTGTGATCCCTGACCGGGGAACAGAAATGCGGCGCCGGTTTTCAGCCTGGCTGAAGGACCTTGGGCAAAACTGATTCCACGTGCAGGCAGCACAGCCTTCCTGGATGGATCGTTTATCACTTCAAGAATGGTTTCGAGTTTCTTAACGGCCATCTCAGCGTCAGTAGCCCCGAAACCGAATCGAAGATCGAAAGAAGCAGCGCTCTTTCGGAGTTCAACGGCAGTTCTCCGGAAAGAAGATGGATTCAGATTTGCCAGGATTTTTTTGACTTTCCCATTAAGTTCTTCTGGTGAGTTACCGCCGATGGCCCAGGCTTCGCCCTGAATGATGTGGTTCGCCGCTCTTGGCCAACTTGGCTGGACAAACTCTATCCTCTGGGGCATTTCGACCGACGCTTCCACTTTGGGAACGAGCTTCAGATCCGGCGTGTACTCCTGAAGCACAACATGAAAGTTGGTGCCTCCGAAACCGAAAGCGCTGACACCGGCCCGGCGAGGGACACCGTTGTGAGGTTTCCATGGACGCGATTCCGTCAGCAGGCTAAGTGGTGACTTATCCCAGTCTATGCAAGGATTCGGATTTCTAATGTTAATCGTCGGTGGCAAGGTCCTGTGGTGAAGAGCCAGCAAAGCCTTTAAAATTCCCGCTGCTCCGGCTCCTGCCTTCAGGTGGCCGATCTGGGATTTCACTGAGCCTATGCCTACAGAGCCTTTGGGAGAGCCCGCTCTGCGGAAGAAGTCATCAAGCAGCGTTAACTCAGTCTTGTCACCGACAGGAGTGGATGTTCCATGAGCTTCTATCAACCCTATCGTTTTTGGATCAACGTCCGCAGCTTCCAGACACGCCATGATGGCCCTTTCCTGACCAGCGGCGTTCGGAGCGGTTATACCCTTACCCCGTCCGTCCGATGATGAGCCTACACCCATAATAAGCCCGTAAATCCGGTCATTATCACGTACAGCGTCAGATAGCCGCTTCATCAACAGAATACCTGCGCCCTCACCCATGATGAACCCATTGGCGCCTGCGTCAAAAGGCCTTGATCCATCAGCGGACAATGCGCCCACCTTACAGAACTTGATAAACGAAGAAGGATGCATAGCCGCATCGACTCCTCCGGCCAAGGCCATATCCATGAATCCGGCTCGTAGTCCATTGATGGCGTTCATGATTGCCGCAAGCGAGGATGCGCATGCCGCGTCAACGGTGAAGTTAGGGCCTTCGAGGTTGAACACGTTGGCCACTCGTCCTGAAATTACGTTCGGAAGTTCACCGGGGAGGGAATCCTCGGTTATTTCCGGCAAGCCATCCAGGAATCGTTGCTTGAATATTTCGATCGCCGCAGTTCCCGCCGCTTTATCAAGACCGGACTTTTCAAGTGATTCCTTTAGCAGCTCCACGGCTCGTGGAAGAACCAGTCTTTCTGCGTAGCGGTCTGTGGTTTCTCCGCCCATGGAATTGCCGATAATTATGCCGACCTTTTTACCTTTGAGTTCTTCCGGCTTCAGACCGGCGTCATCCAAAGCGTCGGCCACACAGCTAACCGCCAGTTTCTGCGTTCGATCCATCTTCTTGGCTACCGAAGGCGGTATCCTGAATCTCAGTGGATCAAATTCAAAATCTGTTATGAACCCGCCTATGCAGGAATATGTCTTGTCTGGAACCTTCGGATTCGGATCATAATAATGATCTATATTTCTCCACCGGTCAGATGGGGCCTTTGAGATACCGTTCTGTTTCTCTATGACATATTTCCAGAAACTTTCCGGTGAATCAGATCCCGGAAGTCTCAGACCAATTCCCACAACGGCGATGGGCTCATGAGACGGCCTGAATTCCTGTTCAGCATGTGATGGGCCATTTGCATGAATTGAGGGAATATGCTCCATTTCCTTACCGGAAGGAGACACATTTTCCAAAACTGTAACAGTTTTAGCCTCTGATTTGCTCTCCGAATTCTGATCCATGATGACTGCCCTGGTATTTTCCTGAGCCTTAACCTCGGAGGTGGTCGACGCCGCCCGGGCAGGCGCAAGTTTTGCTGGGTTTTCCATGATGAAAATGTCTTGCCCCTTGTTGAGAATCTCGTCGTGAATTTTTTCGATAGTAGTTGTCTGTCCGAGTAGGCATACTCCCTGACCCATCAGGTAGAGCCCGCGCTCCAGTTGTTCGTCAATTGAAATGTCACAGAAAACGGGGGTCTCCGAATTTGCGGTCGCCGGATCAATGGCGCAACCTTTGGAGGCCAGTCTAAGAGCGCCCAGATTGTCCTTCTCATAGAGTTCCTTGCGTTCCCTCAATGAGACACCGTTACGGAGACGATCGTGCTCGCGGGTTATGAGCATGGACGCCATCGGCGATCCAGCCGCCCTCGCCTTAATGTTTACGGTCCGTCCAATGACCACGGTTGCGGCGTTTTCTATAGTCAGTCTCTGGTAGCACTCTGTAATTGCGCCCGATGAGACCGCTTCAGCGCTTGTTAGGTAAACCGTCCCCATCTGTAAGCCGGACTTTAATCCCCTGGCCGTAAGATCTCCGAGCATGCCCGCTATGAACGCCGTGGCTTGCGGTGCGGCTATTCCTCCGGCAAAAAGGATTGAAACCTCACTCAAATCAAGTCCATTGTCGGCGTGTCTGGCCAATTCATCTAGATTGGAACTCCAGAGATTCAGGCTCCCAAGGTTACCGATATGACCACCTGATTCGGCCCCTTCAAAAACGAACCTCCTCAGGCCTGCCTTCAAGCCGTCGGACAGCATCGCCGGCGCCGGGCAGTGAAGGTAGCACTTGACCCCTAACGCCTCTATTCTCCTGGCCAGATCAGGGCCACCAGCCGCCAGAACAGCGAACTTGGGAGGGTTCTTGGACATCAGTTGCAGATGCGCTTCATACCTGAATGCGTTTACATCCAGCCCCATCAGTCCCACTCCATAAAGATCGCCGGTTTCTTCCCGGGCCTCGTCCATAGCTTTTTTTGCTATCGGTCCAGGCATATTACCCAACGCCAGGAAAGGCAGAGCCCCTCCTTTGGCTATAAGACCCAGAAATTCGGCGTTATCGCTAACGTGCGCCATTGGTCCCTGAACCACAGGAAAACGTGTGCCATGCTCTCGGCTCAGAAGAGAATCCTCACCAAAAGGCCATGACGTGTCCACCCGGCTCATGCTCTTGCCAAATTCCCCAATGATCGCGCCCGACGTTGTGAACCTTGATGTCAGGTCTTTGGCGGTGATTATGTCTTCAGACAGAGGAAGCAATGTTTCGTCAAGGTCAGGCGTGTTTGACGGAGCGCCGATTGAGGTGTCCAGCCTGAAATAGTATGAAGGTAATTCATCATCAGTAAGGGAATCCTCTATCTTTCTGAGTTCTCTTACTATTTTTGTCCCAACTCTGGAATAAACCCTGAGGTTCCTGGAAAAACCCTCGCCAAGCATCGCCGTGGCAGGCAAAGCCAGACCGGACAGGAATTTTTTGAGGCTATCAGACAGGGATGAAGATTCCGTCAAAAGGAGGTGATTATCCAGAACCACCCCGGAAGCCCCGGCCCTGATAGCGCCGGCTGCCGTTCTTAATGACACCCCGCCCTGTAGGAATAGCGGTAACCTCGATGACTGCAATATTTTTTGTAACAGCACAAACCCATTGGTTTCACTCACCCAGCCCGGCCCTTCCGAACCACGCGCTATCAGTCCGGTCGCTCCAGCCTTTTCCGCTATGGATGCGTCCTGCGCGGAGCCAACTTCCACAAAAACGGGAAATGGGACCATGGTGAGCAATCCAGTGTTCTCGGATCTCAAATCCTCAACGTCACTCAATGGAACTATTGCCAGCCTGATATTTGTGTTGCCCGAATGAGCGGCCAGGTCTTTCAATTTGACCCGAATGCCATGATGAAGACCGGATGGAACACGGATGGGAGAAATGCCGGCGGTAGCATGATCCACAACCCCCACGCCCCCTGCCAGCGTCACTTCTTCTATCAACCTGGAGTCAGTATTGAAGAAAGGGTTAATGTATAAGACTGGTATCCTCAAATTGTCTACACCGGATGGTCTCATGAAATCACCTTTAAAATGCTGGTATTTTTGTTCTCTTCGGGTTTTGTCGCAAATCCGTAAAACAGGACCTCGCGCACAGTATCCAGCTCATCCAGGAGTGAACTCTCCCCTCCCTCGTGAAGCCATTTCTGGATCACACCGTTCAGAAAGCCTATGATCCCGAAAAATACCGTGTTGTAATTCAACTGTTTGAGTCTGCCCAGACGCGATGCCTTCCAGCACCGTCTCTTCAGCGATGGCAAAGATCCTATTAGCTCCTGAGTGAACTTTTCCGAGAATTCTCGGCCAAAATCTTTCTGTTCCTGGATTATCACCTTGAAAAAAGCCGAATTGCGCTCAAAGAAAGTCAGGTATATCCGAAGAATGCTCTCGATTATTTCGAGCACATCCTCCTGGCCGCTTAGACTCATTTTGGCCAAATCCACGAACTCTGTCATAGCGTCATCTTTGAGGGCCGTGAACAAGCCTTCTTTTGTGCTGAAGTACCGATAAACCGTCCCCTTGGCTATTCCAGCCCTGTCGGCTATGCTGTCGATCGTCGATAAATGAAAGCCCTTCTCGGAAAACTCAGCCAACGCCGCAGTAAGTATCCTATCGCGCGCGTCTTTCTGTTTCTTTCTCTTGTGAGGCTCATGTTGCGTCGGTCGCCTTAAACTCTGGAACAAGAGATCTTCCAGTATTTCCTTGCGCTGAATGCCATGGCTTTCAGCAGTCTCAAGCACACAACGGTAGAATTCCCTTATCAACGCGTCAGAGTAGATCGGAGATGCTGTGAGAACTCCTAAAACCTTTTCAACAAAAACCAGAGTTGTCTCAGCTCTTAAGTTATCGTCCATGTCCTGGCGGCTCAGTTCACCAGACAGTATCGTCACAAGCTGCGGGACCGCAAATGTGTCTTTGTGCGCCTTTGTTCTGGCAATGACCAGACTGATTTGATCTTCCACCGTATTATACATACCATCCTCAAATTAATTTTACTGACCCGAACCATAACAGTCTTTTTTAATTAATTGACTGACTGGTTAGTGCGATTAGGTTTTTAACGGACTTAGTCGGTTTTGTCAAGCCTCTTGTGGAAACAGGTCGTTTTGAGACCCCCCACATCACGACTTCTTACAAAATGGTAACTTTACTTTACAGATATTGACAAAAATGTAGCTTTTTACGCTTTGGATTTGTCGCGCCAAGGTTCATCGAGACGTTGCACTGAACTGTTTTTGGGTAAGTTAAACTTTTGGCGCCATACTTGCTTCTAATACTGGCAACCTTCTAGGCTAGTTTGCCGCTCAGTATACATACTCTACGAAAAAGACCTTGGCCCCCACCTATATCCAAGGTCTTTTATTTTTTTGGTTGGTGTCAGAGAATTTTAAGTTTTTCAAGGAATTCGAAAATGGATTTTGCCGTCTGTTGGGGTTGCTCCATTGGGACAAAATGCCCCGTCCCTTCCATCCGTTTCAGTTCTACCATAGGGCACTCCTTTTTGAATTTGAGTGCGCATTTGCTGAGGAAAACGTCTGATGAGGACCCGTAGATTATCAACACAGGCATTTTGAGTTGAGCGGGTATTTTCCAGACACCTGCAGGACATGTTGAAAAGCATCGGGACTCCCATGCCGGCTGACATCTTAATTTGAGGGATCCGGATTCAATCTCCTCAAAACCATAATCCAGGTAACCTTTCAGAAAACCATCGGTCCATTTATTAAATGGGACTCGTTGGGAATAAGCCTCCAGAATAGTTGACCTGTCCGGCCAGACCGGTTTTCGTCTGGCGGCGCCGGAAACTATTGGAAACATTTTCGTAAGACCTAGTCGCTGGGTCATGAACAGGACCAGATTGAGTGATTGCGACATTATGGTTGGATCAATCAGGATCAGCGCCTTGATCAGTTGCGGTTGCCTTGCCGCGAGCATCATACTTGAAACAGCGCCCAAGGAGTGACCGATAGAGATTACCGGAGCTTTCAATCTGTTGAAGAAAAACCCAAGATCATCGGCAAACGTGTTCCAGCTTCTCAGATTTTTAGGATCGGCAGGAGCGGAGGTTCTTCCGTGCCCCCTATTGTCCATTCCCACTACGCCAAGTCTGGTAGCCAGCATTTGTGCAAGAGGATCATAGACCCCTGCGCAGAAACCTGTCGCATGGGCTATATGGGTCAGAGGACCATTTCCACCCCAATCGAGGTACGAAAAAGTTCCGTCCGGGGCTTCGAAGAATCTCTGAACAGGCATTGCGTAACCCAATTTCAAAGTGAGGAGGGAATGAATTCAAAGGCTGAAAACAGAAGTGGCAAAAGATACCAGGTAGAA
>CAZVOU010000298.1:0-2181 GCA_964628605.1 uncultured Syntrophaceae bacterium | reverse complement strand
CCATTAGCATTCGGCCAGTTCAAATATCTCTTTGAGCTTAGGCGCAGAATGGACGGAAGCGTCGTCCTGACTTCGGGAAGTGTGAAAATGCTGGTGGACGTAACGTCTGAGATCCATGTTCTCATTCAGAAATACATAAGTTGGAGGATACCTTGAAAACACAGGAAGACATTCAGATAAAAGGTGAACAACGAGGCATTGATCGTAGAACTGTACTTAAATATGGCACTGCCTTCGCAAGCTCACTTCTGGCTTCACAGTTTGCAGTGACTCACTCTTACAGCATGAACCTGAAACGAATGGATTCCACCGGCAAGTATCACATGCTGGGAGCCAATGATGTAACTTCAACAGAAGGCTACTGGGACAATTCTGAAAAGCCTGTTATAAACATGAATTCCGGCGATATCATAGAGATCCAGACAGATACTCATCTCAAGGGCAAAATGATCCCCGGCGCTGAGATCGAAGATTGGATGGGGTGGTTTAAGGAGGTTATCGCAAAGACCCCTGATACTGGTTTTTACCCCGATGAAAAGACCGGAGTTAAAGCTGCCAAGAAAGGAGCTGGTCATCACACACTTACGGGTCCGGTGCATGTGAATGGAGCCGAGCCAGGCGACATGCTCCAAATAGAAATTCTTGACATAGTCCCCGGAAGTTATGGCTTCAATCTCAATCCTGAAACATCTTTCGTCAAACTGGGGCTTCTTCCCGAAGATTTTCCCAAAGGGCGTCTAAACTGGTACCGGGTCAATCCTGTTAAAATGAACTTTGAGTTTCTGCCCGGAATTGAAATCCCGGTCAAACCCTTTCCCGGAACAATTGGCGTTCAGTTACCCGACAAGGGTAGCTGGAGCAATGTTCCACCGGGAAAACACGGCGGTAACATGGACAACAAGGAACTGGTTGCCGGCACTGTACTATACCTCCCTGTTCATATTCCCGGGGCTGGTCTTAAAACAGGTGACGCCCATTATGCCCAAGGGGATGGAGAGGTCAATCTGAATGCCCTTGAGGGTTATTTCAAGAATATCACCTTACGAATTACAGTCCGAAAAGATTTAAAAGGTATAGTACAGGAGCCTTTTGCATCAACCCCAACTCACTGGATCGCAATGGGCTTCCATACCGACATGCTGGAATCAACCAAAATGGCTGTCCGGAACGCCATCAAGTTTCTTACCAAGAGGTATGGAATGAGCGACATAGACGCATACGCTTTCTGTAGCATGGGAGTCGATTTACATGTTACTCAGGTGGTTGACCTGGCCAAAGGTATACATGCCATGATTCCCAAGTCATGCTTTGTGGGCGATCAGTACGCCAAAAAAACCACCTTGTTACTCTAAAACTATTAAATCTGTTAGTTGCTTTGCTTGGAGATTGCAGACAACTCATCGTGAGGACATTTGTTTTACTACATGAAAAAGCTTTATCTCAAACGGTTGGCCTTTTAGGCGGCATCAGGCTTGCCCATCGTAGACTCAGTCGTTCCTTGCTGCTCGGCCGTTTACAGAGGCGTCCAGACTCGCCTCTGTAATTTTTTCTTTAGGGTATAAAAATGTCATTTCACAATTTCAGGCTATTTCACCCAACATCCCTCTCATTTTCTCCGACCCATTTCAACCCAGATTCCGGGTTGATGTTTACCTTATCCTAATACCGTTGATAAAAAACATGCAGGCTTTTTCATCGGATGTCGGTCAAATCAAATCATGACAGGCATTTATTGCCAAAATTCGATGAGGTTCCACTTTTTTCAAGGAGATATTCCAAAACTGGTTTTCGATCTTTTTATGCCTCTTCAAAACCAGGAGCAGCAGCATATTGTGAACAGCAAGCCTGAAAAAGGGTTAAATCACCTTTGGGGGTCTCCCCAGGGATGCTATAACCATCGGTAAGAGCTGCCGACACCAGCCAAGCCCTAATTGCAGCAATCATCCTGCATGCATTCGGAAACAAAATCAAAATTAAATTCCCAGATCCGCCAGCCCATTCTAAACGCCCATTATCTCGGCAAGAATTGTCTGATTGCAACCGTTAAAGTTGATTTTCAGACCGTATCAATCAACCAGGTTGATCCCCTGGTTGGTGTAGTTGAAACAACAGATCGAAATGTTGTGGCCAAACTAAAAAGTTGGAATCAAATGGCTTCCTATTTCTCAAAAAGTGTTTCCA
>CAZVOU010000297.1:0-19523 GCA_964628605.1 uncultured Syntrophaceae bacterium | reverse complement strand
AACAAAAAAACCGGAAGGATTCTTCCGGTCTTCTTGTTACTAATCTATGTACTTACCAACCCTTGGGTGGGGTGTATACATTGACTGGTGTGCAAGGAACGGCTGCTGTCACATAGGCTGCGTCGCCGAGTTCTATGGGGCAGCACTGCTCACCTGCGGTAAGCTGACCAGTGAATAGCGGAGTGGCGACCAAACCAACTGCTCTGAACGGAACGCTAAGAGCAGCGTGAATCAAGCCAGGAACTAGCGGGGGCTCACATGCCGGGGCTACCGGGCCCTTAAGTGTCACATCTTCGGGGGATACCAAGCAGGGAGATCCACCACCGAATGTTGTGTTAGGGATACCAGGAACTGGCCAAGAGCTAACGGTGTAACCCCAGGACATCCCAAAACCGAGAGTAACCATCGCTAGGATTCCAAGAGTTACAACGGATTTTTTAACCATACCCTCATCCTCCTTTCATTAAAGACGTTCCAGTTTCAAACCGGACATCAATGTGTAACTTGTTTTAACGCTATGCAATGCGTTATATTTACTCAAATTCGTAACAAATGTCAAGCTGATTCTTCTCAGCGCGTCTGAATTCGTAATCAAGCAAGCCCAGAGTGGCCGGGAGTACCCCGGCTCACAAAGGCAAGCAAATAAGACTACCAGAGGCCGCCAAAAATAGTGGTCTCGCCTGAAAGCATGCCGGGAACCGCCATAAAAGCGCCACCCAAGCCACCACCGAATGCGCCGCCGCCAAAACCGGTGTTAGGCAAACAGCCATATACGCCGTCAAAGCCACCAAACAGCATATCGAACGGTGTTGCGATAGCAGTCGCCAGTGAGGTCAGCACGCCAGGGTTGAAACCCTTTTTAGCCGGACCACAGCAGGGCGGTGTGGGAGCGGGACAGGGACCCACTATTTTGCATTCCCATGTAGAAACTATTGTCTTTGCGGTCGTATCGGGAACATCAACCGGAACATACAGCGGCAGGCACTTGTCATCACATGATGACCCACAGAATGCGAAAGCGCTACCTGCTACCATAACTGTCAGAGACAAAATTCCGAGAACGACCATAGTTCTCTTAACCATACCCTCATCCTCCTTTCATAAATCCTTGTCCAAAGGAAGCCTAAATACCAGATTTGGATAGCCTCCAAAAAATATAGCTCTGGATGTGTTTTAACTTTATTACAGAAATACCTCTTGTTGTCAACCCTTTTTTTGGCCGAATAATACTATTGAATTTTCACTTTATGCTTGAATGTTTTGCGACGTAACATAGCTTTGCCTAAATCTTTTTGTCAAGCTAAAAAATGGTTATGGGGAGTGGCGGCGCCAAGACCTACAATTGGGTATTCGGCTTGCTTTTTTAATTTTCCTGGAGAGCCTGGCCTGATTAGGCAAAGTTTCTGTTTTATGAGATTTTGGAATAATGAGATGGACGTGCCTGCGATTTTTTCTTCGGCATGACAAACAAGGCCACGGACATTTGGTTGATTCTGATGCCATTGTTCAGTATAGTGTTCGCCGGTTCGCACTGAATCTTGTTGTTGACTCTTCATTTAGTGAAGGGTAATTTACAGTTGATGATCAAGTAAGATATGATTGGGAATTCATCATGCTGTTCAAAACGGAAGGGCTTTTGCGGAACATTTTGTCAAAGCTGGCCCGCCGTGAAGACATTCGAAACCAAAAGGAGCCACGATTTATGACAGGAGATAATGCCGCGGTTTTTTCTGGGGCTTCCAAGTACGTGCTGGATGAAGAGCTAGCCAAGATAGTCAACATCTCCATGGCATTGGAAATGCCCCTCCTGCTGAAGGGAGAACCAGGAACCGGCAAGACCATGCTGGCGCATGCGATAGCGGAATCGCTTTCGATGCCGTTGCTTGTGTTAAATGTCAAATCCAGCCTCAAACTCATAGAAGCTCTATATCAATATGATACGCTGACGAGACTCAATGACAGCCGTTTTGGAGATTCCTCCAGGGATGTTAGCAATATCGAAGAATACATCCGTATGGGAAAGATCGGCAAGGCCTTCGTTTCAGAAATCAAGACTGTTTTGCTCATAGACGAAATAGACAAGGCGGACACCGACTTTCAGGATGATATGCTGGATGTTCTTGACCAGATGGAATTCGACATCATAGAAATTGACAAAACCATTAAGGCAAAAACGAGACCTGTCATAATTATCACCTCTAACGCCAAGAAGGACTTATCGGATCCTTTCCTTGGGCGTTGCAATTTTCATCACATAGCCTTCCCTGAACACGATATGATGAGGCGTATCCTGAATGTCCATTTCCAGAATGTGGATCAGGAGCTGTTGGACATCTGTGTGCGCACGTTTTACAAGATACGTGAGTTTCAGGGTATAGAAAAACGCCCGGCAACCCGTGAATTGATCAACTGGGTAAGGGCGCTACGAGCTGATCCGGACTTTAGGCCGAAGGACCTCTTGCAGGCAAAAATACCTTTTCTCGGTATTCTGTTCAAAAAAAGCTCCGATTACCATCAGGCCACGCAGCAGACCAGAAGGTTGCGGGTATGACCAGGAATGTGGAATAAAAAATGTTCGTCGATTTCTTCTATATTCTAAGGGATTCCGGCGTTCCCGTCTCGCCGACTTCGTTTTTGCGCCTTCACCAGGCCTTGTCTGAAGGGCTGGTTTCAAACCTCGATGAATTCTATATCGCGGCTAGGACATTATTGGTAAAAAGTGAGCGTTATTTTGACATTTATGACCGTGTTTTTGCTCATTTCTTCCGGGGCGCTGAACTGCCGGACTTCAAAGGTCTGGAATTGGAGGCTGCGGCTCTTGAGCTGTTGAATGAGTGGCTCAAAAACCCCGATGCCCTTGCCAATGCTTTGGGTATGTCCAAAGAACAGCTTAAATCCATGAAACCCGAAGAATTACTGAAATATTTCATGGATCGACTCAAGGAACAGACGGGGGAGCATCACGGTGGATCCAAATGGATAGGAACAGGGGGCACATCTCCTGTGGGTCATTCCGGCTACCATCCCGGTGGCATGAGAGTCGGGGGCGTTTCAAGGAACAAGTCAGCCGTAAAGGTAGCTATGGATAGACGTTATCGCGACTATTCGATAGAGACTCCGCTGACTCAGGCCCAGATGGGTGAAGCTCTGAAAAGGCTCCGGCGAATGGTTCCCGAGGGCCCTAAGGATAAGGTTAATGTCGATGAAACCATTAGGGCCACTACCAGGAACGCCGGCGAAATAGATATCGTTTTTGATCGAAGCCTCAGAGACAGGCTCAAAATTGTGCTCATGATAGACAACGGCGGGTGGTCCATGGACCCGTATATTGAAGTAGTCCAGACCCTTTTCAATTATGCGAGAGCCCAGTTCAAGGACGTCAGATCCTTTTATTTTCATAACACCATCTATGATTACGTCTGGGAAGACCCTCCACGGCGATTTAAGGCGCAAAGAGTCCAGGATTTCGCTTCATGGGACAAGGACACACGTTTGATAATAGTGGGGGACGCGAGTATGGCCCCTTATGAATTGATGGCCACTGATGGATCAATTCACATTGAGGAGCGTAGCGGTCTTCCGAGTATAGACAGGTTGCATTTGCTGGCGAAAATTTTTGCTCGCAGCGCCTGGCTCAACCCAACTCCCAAACGCATTTGGCCCATGACTCGAACAATAGGGGTTATTGCCTCGATTTTTCCCATGTTCGAACTCACGCTGGATGGCTTGGAACGTGCTGTGACACATCTAATGAGAAAAAATTAGTTTGCAGTCGCAATAAAGGGGCTATTTCCGGTCCTACAAACTGTTTCCTGACCGCAATTGTATTGTTTCACTTTAGAATTTTTTTTGCGTTCCACCATCCTTCATGGTGTCTTCTAAAATATCTTTAATTGATGTAAGGCATTAGTGGCTGACGTTGTTCAATCGAATATTGAGCTTTATTTGGAAGCTGACAATGCCTTGGAAGAAATTAGCTCAAACAAGTAAATATTTCAGGCCGGTAATCAAGACAGTCGCCTTGGGGATGGCGATTCTAACTTTTGTGGCCGCAGGCGTTGTAGTCTGGGCTTTCGAGGTGAGGCTCAGGAATTTCCCGGTCTATATTTACGCTGCTCCCACCAGAATCGGAGTAGGCGACGACATAACTAATCTCGAAGTTTCTGACAGGCTAAGTCGTCTTGGTTACACGCGCACATCATCTGGGTCCGTAAATCTTGGTGAATGGAGGCAGTCTGACTGGTCTATGACGGTGAATTTCCGTCGGCCTCCGATTACTGGTTACCGGATCATACAGGGACCGGTCAACATCACCCTCGAGGCCAACAGAATAAAAGACATCAGGCTTATGAGGTCCCAGCAGCAAACCGCCGACATTCTGCTGGAACCGGAAATACTGACTGTCATTCCGGCCAAGGGCTTTCCTGCCGAGTTGTGCAGGTTCACGCCGATCAATGAAATCCCTTCATTGCTGGTCGATGCAATTGTCCTGACCGAAGATTCAAACTTTTTCTCTCACCACGGCATTGACTGGGCTTCGTTGATGATCGCCATCAGGTCCAATATAGAGGCTGGTCGTTACGTTCAGGGGGCAAGCACAATTACCCAGCAGCTCATAAAAATGACCCTGCTAAGCAATGAAAAGACAATTTTCAGGAAAATCAATGAGATTGTACTATCCCTGTTAGCGGACGCCATCTACAGCAAAAACACTATTCTGGAAGCTTATCTCAATCGTGTCTATTTCGGCCAGCTAGGCGCGTTTCCGATTCATGGAGCGCATGAAGCGGCGAGCGAATTGTTGGGAAAATCCCTGGGAGAGCTTGACGCGTCGGATTGCGCTTTGTTAGCGGCCATAATACGCGCTCCAAATGTGATAAACCCCTTTCGTCACCCTGATCGAGCCACGGCGCGCCGAAATATTGTCCTCGGATTGATGTTAAAAAATGGAAAGATTTCCAGGGAAATCTACGATGAAGCCCTTTCGAAACCCGTTACCATGCAGAGGCCAGGGGCTGTGCCGGTCAAGATCCCGAATCTGATCGATTTTCTGGCCTCATCAGAAGCGATGTCCCAGGCCACATCCGGAAATACCAACCGTTTTGTGGTCACCACCATTGACCCTTTGTTGCAGTTGAGAATGGACGCCGGGCTGAGAAAACTCCCCGACCCATCAGTCAGCGCGCAGGCTCTTGTGATTGCTCCCGATAGCGGCGCAGTCTTGGCGGTTTATTCTCCACTACAGCGTTCGGCAGATAGTTTTCAGGGATCAATTGACCTTTTTGCTCCATTCCTTTTAGTTCCAGCCTTCTCCACTGATAAGAAAAGCGCTCCCAAATACGCTTTGACGTCTCAGATATTCCTCGGGGATTCCAGCGATGAAAGCGCATCGGTGCTTGAGTCTTTCCGATCAAACAGGGCGGCTCTTACATCAAAAATGACCAAATACCTCGGGGTGGATGTCGTTTTCGAACTGCTTAGAGAAATGGGCGTCAAGGTAGAATTGAAATCAAATGGAGAACTGATAATTGGAAATGTTGACATGAACAAATTGGCCAGGACTTATTCGATTCTGGCCAATGTCGGTGAAATTTCTGAGCCTTCACTCATTTACCGGGCAGCTCACCTGGACAAACCGGACGTTAAATCCGGAAGAAAACAATTTCTCAACCCTTCTGCAATCTATCTGGTAAATCACATGTTAAAGAAGGTGCAGGGAATCGGAGATGGAGATGATTTCACGCAGAATCTCAGCATGATTCCGTCAAGGTTCGTATCTGTTGATTCTGGAGGAGTGTGGGGCATAATTTATAACTCTGGCGGACTGATGGTGTTAAGACTGAATGGAATGCCCAGAGATCAGACTAAAGTATCAGCGCTGATGGATCAAATCATGGAACCGTTGTTGAACAGGAACTCGGCGCCATTTGTGCCTACCGGCATCTTGTTCAGGAAGATCTGTTCCGACTCTGGACTCAAGGCCACCTCAATGTGCCCAAAAATATCTCACGAGCCATTCGTTTCCGGCACTCAGCCTACTGAATGGTGTCCAATGAGACACGAAATGGATACAAAAAAGCCCTTGAAAAACAGGGTTCGTTGAGAATGCGGGCTTGATTTCAAGAGCGCGTCGTTTTGCAAAAGACCACAAACAAATTCAAGGAGGCAGAATTGGACAAATTTCAGGAAACCCACATGAACCTGATGATTGAGACTACGGTGCATGAACTTCGCAAGCACCGTTTTGACGCACATTTCTTCGAAACACGGGACTCACTGTTAAAATTCATATTGGATAACTCACAGGACGCCGTAACGGCTGGAGTTGCAGGCACCCATACCGTAAGAGCTTTAGGCATCGTCACAATGCTCGAAGAGGCGGGAAAAACGGTTTATGACCACTGGAAATTCAAGCCCGGTGATCCGGAGGAACTGGCATGCAGGAAAAAACAGCTTACATGCGACCTCTTTGTCACCTCGGCCAACGCCGTTACCATGACCGGCGAAATAGTAAACAAGGACGGATGCGGCAACAGGATCAACGCAATGACATTCGGGCCCAGGAAGGTCATCATTGTTGTTGGACGCAACAAGCTGGTTACTGATCTGGACGCTGCATTGACGCGTATAGAGGAGGTAGCCGCGCCGATCAGGGCCATCAGCCTCAACAGGAAGACCCCCTGCGTAAAGACGGCCCAATGCATGGACTGTGACAGTCCTGAGCGAATCTGCAACATCACCAGCATCATTCACAGGCGTCCCATGATGACCGACCTCAAGGTGGCCATCATCGCCGAAGACCTGGGCTACTAAAATGTTAGTCGAGGTTATTGCGCCTAACAGAATAGATCTTGCTGGAGGCACCACTGACCTTTACCCGGTGTATTTGTTCATGGACGGTGGCTTTACAGTCAACGCGTCGATATCAGTCAAAAGCTTCGCAACGATTCAGACACTGGACATTCCCGAGATTCGAATAAGCTCAGTGGATCTGGGGGAAACCGCTGTCTTGGGACTCCATGATGATTGGGAGCCAAAAGGGCCTCTCTCCCTGGCCATGAAGGCTCTCAAAGCATTTCCACCAGCCTGCGGCCTAGAAATAGTCACCAAGAACGACGCGCCCGCAGGCTCGGGACTCGGAGCTTCAAGCGCGTTACTCATAGCGCTGACTCTCGGTTTGGAGAAAATCAGGACGGATGGTTGGTCAAAGAGCCAGATCATACATCATGCAGCAGATGTGGAGACCAGCCTCATCGGAGTTCCCGCCGGAAAACAGGATCATATCGCAGCCTTATACGGTGGGGTATCTTACATAGAATTCGGTTTCACCGGTTTTGTGCGCCGGGGATGCGCTAGTCCTGAGGTAGTAAACACAGTCCTTGAAGAAATGATTGTCCTGTCATACACCGGTGAGGGCCGATTCTCCGGAATGAACAACTGGGACATCACGCGCAATGTCATCGAAAAGACTGGTGACGTAAAACAAAAGCTAATCGAAATCAGAGACATAGCCTCAAATATGGCCACAGCCATAAATGAACGGCAATGGGATGAGGTTGGACGTCTAATCGACTGTGAATGGACTCTCAGGAGGTCATTGGCCCCTGGGGTTTCAACCGGGACCATCGACTCTATCATGGTTGCAGCAAGAGATGCGGGCGCATTGGCGAGCAAAATCTGCGGCGCTGGCGGAGGTGGCTGCATGATATCCATGGTAAAACAGAACAACCGGGCAAGAGTTGAAAAAGCCATTTCTGACGCTGGAGGAAAGGTCATCCCATTTCAGATCATGGAGCAGGGCGCCAATGTAACCATCAGGAAATGATTCGTTGATGGAATTGGCTGCACGCCTGAATACGCGTAAAAACATAGAGGAAAGAGCGCTATTGGCTAAAGCATTATACAAGGCAACAATTTATTTCTTTTTATAAGGTGTTATATGTTTTATGTCTTGCAGGTTATTAAGTTACGTGTTAGAGAGGCTTTGTCAATGACGACAGTCTAGGAGGCTAAATCATGAAACGATCTCTAATGAAATTCCTTACTGTATTCTTTGTCCTGGTCATTTTTGCAGCGACTTCAGTTCTTGCAGTGGCGGCTGACAAGAAATTCTTCCTGACCAAGGATAAGAACGGGGTCTGCAAGGTTATCCAGGCCAAAGAAAAAACTCCAACCACCATCGCAGGTCCATTTGACAAGAAGGCTGACGCTGAAAAGGCTAAAGCAGAGCAGTGTCCTAAGAAAGAAAAGAAGGAAAAACCGGCAGAGAAGAAACAGTAGTGATGTAAATCTTATATATCTGAAATTATCTGGGATTGAGCCCGGGCGCGGCAATTAGCCTCTCGGGCTCTTTTTGTCATTAGCACAAATGGTAGATTCCTCATTAAAAGGTTATCTGAGCGTAATTGCGGCTTCCATCCTGTGGGCCTCTTCCGGGGCGGTTGGAAAAGCCTTGTTTAGTCAGGGGGTCACCCCCTACGATCTTGTTCAAATAAGGGTTACATTCGCCTCTCTGGTCTTTGGCGCGTATCTATTGATCTTTTTCAGGCCTCTTCTGAAGGTCTCTCTCACAGATTTGAAATGGATGTTCATCCACGGCGCCGTGCTGATGGCGCTGGTCCAAATTTCCTATTTTTACACTATTAGCAAATTGCAACTGATGACGGCATTGTTGCTTCAATACCTCTCTCCGATCCTGGTGGCCATATATGCGGCCTTCTTTTGGGACGAAAAAATTACAGGATTCAAGCTATTGGCTATAACAATGGCATTTACTGGGTGTTACCTGGCTGTGGGAGGCTACAATCTGGACAATCTTAAACTGAATGTTAATGGGATCGCGGGGGGATTGGTCGCTGCGTTAAGCTACGCGGCTTATTGTCTGTTGGGAGAGAAGTTGATGAGCAAGTATAGCCCCTGGACCGTCGTTTTCTACGCGCTTTTCTTCGCCGCTATTACGTGGCATGTCGTTCACCCACCATTTAAATACATCCATACCTCTTATTCAACAATCCAACTGCTGGGGATGTCTTACATCATACTTGTCGGAACCATAGGGGCGTTCAGCCTCTTTTTCTGGGGAATAAATTACATCCGTTCAACCAGGGCAATGATTACCGCCACCCTGGAGCCTGTTTCCGCCGGATTCATAGCCTGGATATTTCTTGGTGAGACGCTGGAGCCACTTCAGATACTTGGAGCGATTTTCAGCGTTTGCGCCGTTGCTGTCCTACAGATTGGTTCGGAACAGGATTTGATGGCGCCACAGACGCTTCGCAATAGCGAAAAATAGAACCAGATTTTCCAGCAAACGTGGCGCCCGTTTCGAACGACCGGTGTTCAACCTAAGGATGTTCAACTCACACTGATAGCCCTAAATGTAGCCCAACTCCTCAAGTCGCTTCCTGACAATCTCTTCCTCTTCAGACGAGAATCCACGCTCCTGACAAATCTTTGTTCCGGATACCCCCGGCGCGACCGATTCATCTGGGTCATTGACACCAGCAGGCTCAAAAACTAGGGCGCCCTGACAGAAAAAGCTGGGCGCCGTATCTTCTGAAATCGTTTTATCGTCGTAAAAACTCAAAATTCGAGGGGTTATATCCTTGTAGGACAGTCCCTCAACTGTTTTGTCGACTACCCTGCCCGATCTCAAATCAGACAACTTCGTGCAAATGAATATGCCGAGCGGGTCATGATTGCAATCATCAAGAGAATAGCCATCCCCTTTCACCAGAATGGCTGAAGTTCCAATCGTGGAAAGGGCTCTTCTCTTGAGCCCGTCAAAATATACGATCAGATCAGGTGGAATATTTTGCTGATCGAGGTACAAATCACCTGGCCTGTAAACTTTGTTCCGGATCAATTCGCCTCCCGTAGTCCTGATTTCTTCCAACTTTTTGGCCAACTCGTCACGGAATGCTTCATAATGCTCTAACTCCACAATACCTTGAGGCTCTCGGCCTTTAACATTGATAAATATCCTCCCGTAATAGCCTCCTTCACTCCATGCCGCCGTCCGACTCCAATCGATCATGGAAGGCTCTAACCTGGAAACCTTCTCGACCTTACGTTTGAGACAGAGGTATCCATGCCGAATCAACCATTCGTTCACGCAAACACCACCATGACACGGCATTGCGCCGTGATCAGACACGATCATGACGGTAGTCTCATCATCCATCAACGAGAGCAATGAACTGATCCTGGTATCCAGATGGGCGTAAAAATCGGGAATTACCTCAGCATATTCGGAATTCGCCTCAAATCCAGGATGTTCGGGATCGAAAAACCTCCAGAACATATGATGAGCCCTATCGGGGGCTATCTCCACCATCATCATGAAATCCCAAGGATTTGTTAACAAGAGTTTGCCGGCCACACTGAAACGACCGTTAACCATCTGTCGTAATTCCTGTGCCAGTTCAGACAATGGCCTGTTTCGGAAATTCAAAATGTCTTCCACATATTGTCCATCGGACATGCCATCTAGCTGCTCCGCCAATTCCGGAGGATGACTAAAACCATTACTCGAGCGCGAAGCCGGGAATCCTGCAATGGTAATTCCCCGGTGCTCCCTCACTGGAAAGGTTTGTGGAATTCCAATCAGAATGGATGATCTTCCTGATTCTTCAATACGGTCCCATACTCTTGGCGCACTGACAGAGCAGGCGTCTGCGGTCACAAGCTGGGAATAATCGAAAGCCGCCCTGTTCCTGAACCCGTAAATACCTAATTCGCCGGGATCCTTTCCTGTTGTCATACAGGTCCATGCCGGAATGGTTATGGGTGGATCAGTTGATTTTAGCGGTCCCCATGTCCCATGTTTCATCAAAAGGTTCAAGATTGGGAGCTTTCCCATGAAACGCCCAAAAACAAGGCTCGAGGGAACTCCATCCAGACCTATGACCGCCACCCTACCTTTCTTTTTCAAAGGCTTAGGACTAGCAGGTCGATGGCCGGGCCTGAGATCATGAAATCTGTCTTCGAGGAATCTTAGAATCAGATCAAGAGACGTCTCAGGAGAAACTTTGTCGGTGTTCACCAATAAATCAGGGGCGAGAGGAATCTCGAAAGGCGACGATATACCCGTAAAGTTGGGAATTTTGCCCTCTCTAGCCCTTTTGTACAGCCCTTTGGGGTCCCTGCTCTCACAAACACTCAGCGAACAGTCCAAATAGATCTCCGCATAACATCCGGGCTCAAAAAGATTCCGAACAGCTTTCCTGAGGGTTTCCAGCGGGGTGATAAACGCTGCTATTACCGTATGCCCGGCGTCGGTCAGAATCTTGGCGGTCTCCCCTGCCCTTCTTATGTTTTCCGCCCGGTCCTCGGCCGAAAAACCAAGGTCACGGTTCAGGCCTGAGCGTAACGCGTCTCCATCCAGCAAGACCACATTGACATTGCGTCTTTCGAGAATTGATTTGACCCTGCATGAGAGAGTGGATTTGCCTGAACCGGACAAGCCGGTAAACCAAATTGTTTTTCCTGTTTTGTGGTTCATCTGATTTCTTTTCGGTTATCCAGGGAGCGCCCTAACGTGAGTGGGTCCACATACTCCAGAGTCCCACCGATGGGCACACCGTACGCAATCTTGGAAGCCTTTACCCCTAAACTTTTTAATTTTGAGGCTATGTAAGAGGCGGTTGCTTCACCCTCTATTGTGGGATTTAGAGCAAGAATGACCTCTGATGGTTTTTCCTTCTCGGCTCTTTCCAGTAGCTCAATCAACCTTATGTCCCTGGGACCGACTCCGTCCAGAGGCGAGAGAGTCCCGTGCAGAACGTGATAAACTCCCCGGAACAACCCGGACCTTTCTATTGCTATGAGGTCGATGGGAGTCTCCACAACACATATTTGAGACTCGTCGCGCCGAACGTCACGACATATTGCGCATGGATCCAGGTCTGTGGGGTTAAAACAGCGAGAGCACAATTTCAATCTGTCTTTAACAATGTTGATGGTCCGAACAAGATCTTCAATCTCGCCTTTGTCCGCATTGAGTATGTGAAATGCGTACCGGGTCGCCGTCTTTTCTCCAACCCCGGGGAATCTTTTTAGCGCTCTGATCAGCGATTCAAGGGGTGTTACCACTTTTTCCCCAATTCTTGATTAATGGAATGTCGAGCCTCAAGGGGCTTTGGGTAGATGGCATGAACCAACTCCGGTCTCAAAAAAGACCCGGAATTTTCAGTCCCCCTGTCATCTTGCTCATCTCCTGAGTCGCCAGTTCTTTGGCCTTCACAATCGCATCGTTGACTGCTGCAGCGATAAGCGACTCAAGCATTTCTTTTTCCTCAGGATCGACCATTTCCTTTTCTATGCTGACCGAGACTATTTCCAGAGCGCCTGTTATTTCCACTTTTACCATGTCTCCACCGGCGCTTCCCACCACCGTTTTTTCAGCCAGTTCTTCCTGCACTGCCGCAAGTTTCGACTGGAAACCCTGCGCCTGTTGGAGTAAATCTTTCATGTTGAACAAGGGAACCTCCAAATGGTCCATTCTTACTATTGATTTGTAGGCCATTTATGACTTCATTCACTTATATAATTACGATTAATGTTATTTTGCAACCTCCGACTAAACATGTGGGGTTATTGTGAGCATTTGTCGCAAATGAACAGAAAAAAGCTACTTTTAATAAACCCTTGGGTTCATGATTTTTCCGCTTACGATCTCTGGGCCAAGCCTTTGGGATTGCTGATACTGGCTAGTCATCTGAGACAATCCGGTTGGGAGGTCTCATTTGTTGATTGCCTGGACCCGGATCACCCCGGACTTCCGGAGAAGTCGCGCAGATCAGGAGCACGTGGCCGTTTCCATCGCACTGAAATACCAAAACCTGATGCTCTGAAAAATGTGCCCAGAACTTTTGCGAGATACGGAACGCCGTACGAACTTGTAGAGTCGGATTTATCTAACCTGGCTCGGCCGGACGCAGTGCTGGTCACAAGCATGATGACCTACTGGAGGACAGGCCTGCAGGAAACAACGGATCTCATCAGAAAACTGTTTCCCGAAATTCCTGTTCTGCTGGGAGGTATTTTCGCATCCATAGACCCTCACAACGCCATGAAATCCTGCAATGCCGACAGGGTGATCGTGGGGCCGGGTGAATACCGGGTGAACAAGGTCTTGGGAGAATTACTAAACGTGGGGCCTGCGGAATCTCAGGAGGATCAGATAGGGTTCTCCCCTGCCCTGGATTTGCTGACCAGGGTTCGCTTTATTCCTCTTCTCACGTCCAGAGGATGTCCTTACACCTGTCATTATTGCGCATCAAAAATTGTAGCTCCGTTCTTCATGCAGCGTCCGGTCAGACAAGTAGTTAAGGAACTGACGGAATGCCTTCTAAAATACCGATGCAAGGACATCGCCGTTTACGACGACGCTTTCCTGGTCAACTCCAAAGACCATGCCCTCAAAATACTGGAGCCTTTTGAAGCCGACGAGCCTGAACTGAGTTGGCATTGCCCAAATGGTTTGCACGCCAGAGCAATAGACAAGAGAGTGGCGAGATCCTTCAAACGGGCCGGCTTCAAGACAATCAGGATTGGACTGGAAAGTTCATCGGACGCTTTCAACAAATCAACGGGGGGTAAAACGAGCAGAGAATTCTTTGTTAACGCAGTCCGGTCGCTACGTGAAAATGGATTCACTCAGGAGGAAATCGGAGCGTATTTGCTCGTAGGGCTGCCGGATCAAACGAGCGCCCAGATAGAAGAGGATGTAAAATTTGTTCTCGATACGGGGGCGCACCCGAAACTGGCTGAATACTCACCTATACCGGGCACCCTCATGTGGGAAGAGGCGCTTGGAAAGTCAGCTTATCCCTTGAAAGAGGAGACGCTGTTCCAGAACTGCACTCTCCTTCCAGCAGCCCATCCCGGAGTGAATGGAGAGTTCCTCTCACGGACAAGGAAAAGGATAAGAGACGCCGTCACCAGAGTGAATATATAATAAGGTATGATGAAATGTTGACAGTAGGGGATCATATTGCTAAATATGAAAGAATCCTCAGTGTACTATTTAACCAATATTAAATACGGAAAGTGAGATTGTAATGGCCCAACCGAAGGACGTAGTAGGCGCCGCCCTCGTCGTCGGAGGCGGAATTGCGGGGGTCCAGGCCTCATTAGACTTGGCGGAATCCGGTTACAAAGTCTATCTGGTCGAGAGTCAAACAGGTATCGGTGGGCGAATGGCCCAGTTGGACAAGACTTTCCCGACCAATGACTGCTCCACCTGCATTTTTTCGCCCAAGCTGGTCACTGTCGGCCAGAATCCAAACATTGAATTGCTGTCTTACAGTGAAGTTGCGGATATACAAGGTGACGTAGGGCATTTCAATGTCAAGGTGCGTCAGAAGGCTCGCTACGTGAGAAAAGACCGCTGCAAGGCCTGCGGTGATTGCGCCACGGCTTGCCCGGTAAAGCTCCCGAATCAGTTTGATCAGGAATTGAGCAAAAGATCAGCTACTTATAGGCTGTTCCCCCAGACTATTCCTCAGACATTCGTAATAGATAAGGGTGACAGGGCCCCCTGTGTCGCTACGTGCCCGGCTCACATAAACGTTCAGGGTTATGTGGCTCTTATAAGCAAAGGCAAATATAAGGAAGCAGTTGAATTAATATATAAAAACTTGCCCTTGCCGGGTGTCCTTGGACGCGTCTGTACACATCCGTGTGAAACAGCTTGTAGGCGCGGCGAAAAAGACGCCCCTATTTCCATATGCAGACTGAAAAGATTTGCCGCTGATCAGGTAGACTATTCTTCTCTGACCATACCTGAAATTATACCGAGGGACGAGAAGGTAGCGGTAATCGGTTCCGGCCCATCAGGTTTGTCGGCCGCGTACTATCTGGCGCTAAATGGATACAAGGTGACCATTTTTGAGGCAGGTCCGGTTCTCGGCGGTTGGTTGAGAGTTGGAATCCCCTCCTACAGGTTACCCAGGGATATACTGGAAAAGGAAATCAACCACATCCTTGATCTTGGAGTTGAAGTCAGGACCAATACTGCGCTCGGCAGGGACGTGAGCATAGAAAGCCTTAAGGAAGACGGCTTCCAGGCAATTTACCTTGGAATAGGCTGCTCCAACGGCGCCAAGCTTTCTCTTCCCGGAACAGAGGCTAACGGAGTGATGCAGGGTGTCGATTTCCTTAGAGATCAGGCTCTTGGGAAGAAGTTCGATCCCATCAAAAAGGCAGTTGTCATCGGCGGCGGAAACGTGGCTATAGATACAGCCAGGGTCCTCAAAAGGATAGGAGCTGAAGAAGTTCACCTGGTATGCCTCGAAGACCGTCACGAAATGCCTGCGCATGCATGGGAAATTGAAGAGGCCGAGAAGGAAGGCGTCCTGATCGACAACTGTTGGGGTCCCATGGATGTTACCCTAACTGAATCAAACGGCAATATTCAGGGTGTATGCTTCAAGAAATGCGTCTGCGTGTTCGATGAAGAAGGCAAGTTCAATCCCGGTTTCGATGATGAATGTTCAATGGGAATTCAGGCGGACACGGTCATCATGGCCATTGGCCAGGTTGCAGATCTTGGTTTTGCTCAGCCCTCGGGAATAAACACCGTAGCAAACCGAAGGCTTGAGGTCGATCCCGTAACGCTTCAAACAAGCCTGCCCGGTGTCTTTGCCGGTGGCGATGTTGTGACAGGGCCATCAATGGTGGTCAAAGCCGTAGCGGCGGGGAAGGAAGCTGCCGAATCCATCCACAGGTACATCAATGGATGGGACATGGCCGCCTGCAGACCACAAACCTTCCCGGAAAACCCGGAATATCCCCCAATTCCCGAAATGAAGGCCGAAAAAAGGGCCATGCCTCCGGAAATTGCGATCTCACAACGCAAGTCTTTCGATGAAATCGAAGGAGCTTTTTCGGAAGAGGAAGCCTTACGCGAGGCAAACCGTTGCTTGAATTGCGGCGTTTGCTCCGAGTGTATGGAATGCGTCAAGGCATGTCCCGCGCAGGCAATCGATCACCTGATGGAGGAAGAAATCCTTGAGTTCGATGTTGGAACGGTAATTCTATCCACCGGATATGAAATGCTTGATCCGACAAAGGTTCGAGGCGAATTCTCCTACGGAACAGCGCCAAATGTTCTCACCAACATGGAATTTGAGCGAATCCTGAGCGCTTCCGGGCCGAACGCCGGAGAGGTCAAAAGGCCTTCGGACGGTCACCACCCCAAAAAGGTGGCCTGGATTCAGTGCGTTGGCTCACGTGATCCTCAGAAAGGGATGCCGCACTGCAGCTCGATTTGTTGCATGGCGTCCATAAAAGAGGCTGTCATCGCCAAAGAGCACGACCCGAATATTGAGCCTACCATTTTCTACATGGATATACGCGCTTACGGTAAGGATTTTGACGCCTACTATGAAAGAGCCAAAAATTCCGGAACCGTCCGTTTTGTCAGATCGATGGTCTCCAGAGTGGTGGAAGATCCTCTGACAAACAATTTGCACATCACATACCTCGACGAGAATCAGAACCTGGTTACTGAAACTTTCGACATGGTTGTTCTGGCTGTAGGACTCAAGACATCCCAGGAATCCATTGAACTTGCGAATCAATTGGGCATAGAGCTTGACGATTCGGCCTTCTGTTCGACTTCCTCGTTTCAGCCGGTTCAGACCAATCGTGACGGAATCTTTGTCGCAGGTATGTTCCAAGGGCCCAAGGACATTCCACAGACGGTCATGGAAGCGTCCGCCGCCGCCGGAGCGTCCTCCAAGCTGCTGTATCCCGCAAGGAATACCCTGGCTACCAAACAGGAGTTCCCTCCTCAGAGAGATGTCACTGGAGAAGAGCCCCGGATCGGCGTATTCATATGCAGGTGCGGCATCAATATTGCCAACGTAGTTGATGTTCCCAAGGTAGTCGAACACGTCAAAACACTTCCCAATGTTGTTTACGCTGATGAGAAGCTTTTCACCTGTTCACAGGACTGCCAGGAACAGTTCCTCGAAATAATCAAGGAGCACAACCTTAACCGCGTGGTGGTCTCATCGTGTAGTCCAAGAACCCATGAGCCCATGTTCCAGCTCACGATGGAGAAAGCTGGACTCAACCCGTATCTCTTCACGATGACCAACATTCGTGACCAGTGTTCGTGGGTCCATGCAACTCACAAACCGGACGCGACAATCAAGGCTATGGACCTTTCCAGAATGGCTATTGCAAGAGCAAGGCTTTTGAAGCCGCTCCAAAAATCCAAGATGGAAGTGGTTCCAAATGCATTGGTTCTTGGCGGAGGCGTCGCCGGAATGACATCGGCTGTCAACCTCGCCGATCAGGGATTCAAGGTATTTCTGGTTGAAAAAGGCGATATACTCGGTGGAAACGCGCATTCAATTGAGAAGACCATCCACGGCGAACCGATAAAGCCTTTCGTCGATGAACTTACAGCCAAGGTAGAGGGCCATCCGAAAATTGATGTTTTCAAGAATTCCGAATTCATTGATATGTCCGGCCACGTTGGGCATTTCAAGGGAAAGATCGGAAACTTGACTGACGGATCGGAGCCCTGCGAAGTTGAGTTCGGAGCCGCGATAATAGCAACCGGAGCATTGGAATCAACGCCTACCGAGTACCTCTATGGGGAACACAATGCTGTAGTTACTCAGCATTCCCTCGAGGAACGCATACTCGCCGGTGACCCGAGCCTTAAGAAAATAAAGAACGCTGTTTTTATTCAATGTGTCGGATCACGTTGTGAGGAACGTCCCTATTGTTCCAAAATCTGTTGCGCAGGCTCTGTCAGACTTGCGGAGAGACTGAAAGAAATCAGCCCTGACGCCAAAGTCTATATATTATACAGAGATCTTCGCACATACGGATTGCTGGAAAAATATTATGCGGAATCCAGGAAAACCGGAACGGTGTTTGTAAGGTTTGATACCGATGCCAAGCCAGTAGTGGAGGCCTCGGGAGACAAGGTGATGGTTAAGGTCAGGGACATGGCCCTGGATCAGGATATCACCATCCCGGCTGATCTTCTCACATTGGCGGCCGCAGTTGAACCGGCCGAAACCAACCACAAGATTGGTCGTCAATTCAAAGTCACCGTCAATTCCTACGGATACTTTGTAGAGGCCCACATGAAGCTGCGACCTGTCGATTTCACGACAGAGGGAGTATTCCTGGCGGGACTTGCGCATTATCCGAAGCCGATTGACGAGTCTATAGCTCAGGCCACTGCAGCCGCGCAGAGGGCTTCCATCCTGCTGAGCCAGGAGAAGATGACCTTCCCGGGCGTGATTTCAAAGGTCGATCCTAATAAATGCGCTGTCTGTCTTACCTGCGTACGGCTATGCCCATACGGCGCTCCGTTCATCAACGAAGACCACAAGGCGGAAATCGTGCCTGCTTTGTGCCAGGGTTGCGGAATATGCTCGTCGGCTTGTCCCGGAAACGCGATCGAACTTTCGCACTTCCGTGACGAACAGGTCTTTTCTGAAATCGATGCCCTCTTCGGAGAGGCTTCATAGTATTTCTTAACCGGTGTTTGTCGGATAGGGGCCTGTCTTACAGGTCCCTGTCCTAAATAGTTTATCAATAATTAGGGATTTATGAGTTATACGCTCTATTGTCGGACTGAAATTGAGAACGCGCACAATCGGCTCAAAATTTCAGTATCCGAGAGGGAGAATCAGATGTCTCAGACAGGTTATGCAACCTCATCAGGAAGAGTAGCGGCGCCTCCGGCCGATTTGGCTTCTGTTATCAATCAGTGTTACCAATGCGGCAAGTGCTCCGCCGGATGTCCGGTCGCCTCAGAGATGGACCTGATGCCACACCAGATGGTAAGATTGGCGGTCTTGGGTGATCTCGACAAAATTGCAGCGTCAAAAAGCATCTGGCTGTGTCTGACTTGTCACACTTGCGGCGCAAGATGTCCCAACGGCATTGATGTCCCAGCCCTGCTTGACCCTATCAGACACCAGATACTGCGCGACAAGATGGACACCAAGGGTTCGCCGGTGCCTGTATTCCATAAAACGTTCATGGATACCATAAAGACGTTCGGACGAGTCTATGAATTGTTCCTCATCGGAATGTATAAACTGAGAACCAAAAAATACTTCGATGACATGGAACTCGGTATGCAGATGTTCAAAAAGGGTAAATTGCACATCCTTCCTCAAAAGACAGGCTCGTTGAGTGAGGTCAAACAGGTTTTCAAGAAATCAGGCCTGAAATAGAATCACTGATTTCTCAATGAAAAATTCAAGGCTGCGCTTCGGCGACAGCCATTTTTCTTTCTTATTATGAGTACTTGCGATGGAATTTACCTATTATCCCGGATGCAGCCTTAAAGGTTCGGCTCAGGAACTTGATGAGTCTTTCCGCAGCGTATCGGAAAAGTTGGGTGTCAAACTGAAAGAATTACCGGACTGGGCCTGTTGCGGCGCATCCTCCGCCCACATGGTGGATTCTTACCTGGAAACCGCTTTACCGGCCCGGGATCTGATTACTGCCGAACGACTGGGAAAAGATGTCGTAGCGCC
>CAZVOU010000296.1:0-4749 GCA_964628605.1 uncultured Syntrophaceae bacterium | reverse complement strand
ATTGTCGGAACCAGCTTCTGCAGCCCTTCCATGCCTTTGATACGCTATCGCACCGGGGACCTGGCCATCCCATCGGCTCTGCCATGCATTTGTGGACGGGCTACCCCTACCCTGGCGACTGTTGTCGGCAAAACGTCCGATCTGGTCATTAAAGTTAGTGGGGAAGACTTTTTCACCAATGAGCCTCATTTGGCTCTCTATAGGTACGATGAAATAAGAGAAGCTCAGATAGTCATGGGGAGTGATGACGGCATACGCGTGCTAGTCGTTCCCTGGGATTCCATTTCAGCCGACACAATATCAAGGCTGACAGATGACCTCAAAGAACTGTTTGGTTCTTCGTCATCCAGGTTGTCGGTGGAAGTTGTATCCGAAATAGCCGCGGCCCCCAGCGGGAAACGGCAGTTCGTGGTGGCGCGCTCCAGAGACTTATAGGACATTTTTTGACGCCTTTATCAACTCTGTTAAAACGAAGGGATCGAAAAGACCAATGAAAAACGTATTGATGGTTGGCCCGGTTCCTCCTCCGTACGGCGGAATCGCAGCAGTAGTTCAGGAAATAGTGAATTCGGAGCTTAACAAAACCTATTGTTTCGAGATATTCGACAGCCAGAAAGGCGCTCCGTCCGAATTCGGGGTTCTCAAGCGATTGCCCTTCAACATCAAGAGACTCCTGAATTTCAATTCACTGATCTCGAAAAAGAGGTTCGATTTTGCCCACCTTCATTTCGATTGCGGCAGCTTTCGCGGCCGGGCTCCCCTGATACTGTCTCTCAGATTACGAGGGGTTAAAGTGCTTTTGCACCTTCATGGCACCGGTTGGGAGGTCTTTTACGATGAGGTTTCGAGAAGTGAAAAAATATTCGCCAAACTTGGTTTGAGAGCTTCCAACATAATCATAGTGCTCTACGATCTCTGGGTTCAAAAGATCAAGGAGATGCTACCCGGAGCGCAGGTTTATGTGACAAACAATTTTGTCGGGGAAAAAGAGGATATCCCGGATTCGACCATTAGGGAATGCCGCCAAAAATGGGGTTTTGACGATAGTGACATCGTAGTGGTTTTTGTAGGTGGATTGGGATGGCGCAAGGGCTGTTTCGATATATTGGAGGCGGCCCCCAAGATTGTTGAAGCCAGGCCTCAGGTAAAGTTCTTACTCGTCGGCGGAGATGACTATCCCGGAGAATTTGACAACATTAAAAGTCTGTCTGAAAAAAATGGACTTGGTGACAAGGTTTTTCTGACAGGACAGGCATCCCGTGAAGAAGTGACAACATACATGATGATGTCGCAGATATTTCTACTGCCGACTTACAGGGAAGGAGCGCCTATAGCCATTATAGAGGCGATGAGAGCCTCCTTACCCATCATAACCACGCCGGTGGGCGGTATTCCGGATATGGTAACAGATGGTTACAACGGCATCCTGATCCAACCCGGGAGGCCCGATCAAATTGTGGAAACGGTTGTTAGGCTGGTCGATCACGCTGAACTCAGAGAAAAACTGGGGAAGACCGGTCTGGAAGTTTTCAATAGAAGTTTTTCGACAAAAAGCGCGATAGAGCAGCTTACTCGAATATACCAAAAAATCGAGGCGATATGATCGCTTTAAACATGTGGGCATGAGACGTGTTTCGATTGAGCGGACTTTCTGAAAAATAGTAATCTTTTTAAGAGGCAATAGCCGTGTATAGAACCTACAGGCCATATAAGTTTTTGCTGATTGCCGGAGACGCCATCATCACCCTTTTGATGCTGATGGCTTTGTTCAACTACAAAACTTACCTCTGGGGACATCAGACCCTCGAGTATATCTCTTATCCTTTCTGGATGATTTATATTGTAAACACTATGCTGTGGCACATCCTGTTCACTTTGACAGGCGTCTACGACTACAGCAGGCTCCTCAATCTCAACCAGTTCATTGGGCGTTATAACTCGACCTATCTGGTTTCCATTTTTGTTTTTGCCGGTTTCATATTTTTTATCAACCCGGACATTTCCAGGCTGCTAGTCCTGTATTACGTCGTATTTAATTATTTGGCATTACTGGGGTTTCGCCTGATTGTAATCAGGTTGCTAAGGCGCCGAAGCCGACGAGGAAACCGAAACAGGGTTTTGATCCTTGGGCTGACGGAGTTGTCGGTCAACATTGCCAATACAATCATAAATGACGAAAATGTCGTGTTCCAGCTGGCAGGTTTTGTTGACAATTCAGCGCCTGAATTTCCAGCTCCGGCCCCTTACCTCGGGAAGGTCAAGGATTTACAGGAGATCGTCAGAACAAACAACATACGTGTAGTGATAATAGCTTGGAATGACACTAAGATGAGCGATCTGAGGCCTTTGGTTCACGCCCTCGATCCTTTGCCGGTTTCTATTTTCCTGGCCCCAAATTTTCAGGAATTGTCCATGATCGATTATGAAATCCAGTGTATCGGAGATCTCTTTCTCATTGGACTCCGGGAACCTGCCATACGTGGCCCGCGTAGGGTAAGCAAAAGAATCCTGGACATTGTTCTGTCAATCGTGGCCTTGTTGACGGCCTGGCCTTTATTTCTTTTGATCGCCATTGCAATAAAACTTGACTCCAAAGGCCCGGTCTTTTATTCATCAAAGCGCGTGGGTGAGAATGGTGACATTTTCAGGATGATGAAGTTCCGCAGCATGTATGCTAATGCTGAGGAGTTTCAGGAGAAGCTCGTCACTTATGACGCAAAAGGACTGCCAATATACAAGACTAGTGGCGATCCCAGGATTACAAGGGTCGGCAAGTTCATCAGAAGGACGTCACTGGATGAGTTGCCGCAAATATTTAACGTGCTTAAAGGTGAAATGTCGTGGGTTGGCCCACGTCCGGAGCAACCGCACATAACGGCAAATTATAAGTCCTGGCAGTGGCAAAGAGTGTCTGTTCCTCCAGGAATCACTGGATGGTGGCAAGTGTCGGGACGCAGCGACCTGCCCCTTCATCTGAACACTCACTTTGATTTGTATTACATAAGGAACTATTCGATATTTTTTGATCTGAGAATAATTCTTATGACGGTAAAGGAAGTCCTGTCCGGACGTGGAGCATACTGAGATTGGCCGGTTGATTGCCCGGCTCAGGTTTCTGAAATGAGTCTTGAAACGACATCCCCAAAGAAACTCGGGCTTTACGTCGGTGTCACAGCGCTGGCGCTTGCCTTCGGTTATTTGTACGTGTTGGCCATGGGTTCCGGATATCGCTATATCCTGGTCATCAACGGCGGTATTGTTTTCTTTGCTGCGTCCGCCATTTTTATTAAGGAAATCCGTCCCTTTCTCTTTGTGTTGATGCTGCTTTCAATTCCAATGGGATTTGGCAGGCACATCATTTTTGAACCGATCCAGACCGAGTCTGTTCCTTTCGCCATTGGTATAAACATCAATTCCACCGATGTTCTTTTGTTTTTGATGTATGCAGTCTGGATGTTGGACCGCTCCGGAAAGTCCGCAGAGAAAACCAGGCTGACCATGGGTAGCCCGATTGGTCCTTTGATGCTGATGTGGATTGGATTCATGTTCGTATTGAGTCTATCCATTTCCACGATGCCCAACCATAGCCTTTACCAAGTTTATGCTACCATTAAGGGATTTTTCATATTTTTCTTCATTGCAAATTCAATACAAACGGAACGTGAACTCAAGATAACCTACTACGCGTTGGTGGCCACCACATTAAATCAGGCTATTTACCTCATAATTCAGTGGGTTACCAAGACTACTTACACAACGCACGGTGAAGTGGCCACTACTTTCGTGGAACGTGAAGGTTTCCGCTCCCGTGGCTTTTACGGCGCTCCTGACACTCACGCCGCCCTCATGATGCTGGTGTTTCCATGTATTTTCAGTTTCTTTCTGATAACAAAAAACCGTTACTCAAAGATGTGGGCGCTGGTATCGATGTTTTTGATTATCGTGGGGACCATCTTCACAAAGGCAAGAATAGGGCTGGGAGTGTGCATCATAGCATCAATGCTGGTCATCGGCATCGTTTATTTACGAGGCTACATGTCTGCAAGGAGGGTAACATTCGTCCTGGTTCAGGGCATATTGGCCATGATCCTGATAATTCCGGCAGTGGCCCAAAGGTTCATTACCGGAGGGTACATGGAAGACCGTTTTCCTCTCATGATGACTGCGGTGCAGGTCGTGCTCGACCATTTCTTTCTGGGAATAGGCCCTAATAATTATCATGCAAGACTTTTTGAATTCATCCCCATGGAGTTGCGCAATGAATGGGCCTACACGGTCCATAATGAGTTTCTGCTTCAAGCCGGAGAGACCGGTGTCATCGGAGCATCACTATATTATGCGACGATTTTCATCGGCATGATCAATTTCTGGCGTCTGACACATTCGAAGAATCAGTGGATAGCCGTCCTATCTATCGGTTTTTTTGCGGCGCTTCTGGCCTCACTGGTGCACAGATTCATCTCCATTTATTTTCTCCAGCCGGTCTTCTTTCTGCAATGCTTCATTCTGGGCCTAAGTGTTGCCCTAAAACGCTATGAACTGGCTCATTCATCGATGCCCAATGCCGTCGAGGAGAAGCCAAAGCGCGCTTACCCGATTGGACCTCCCGATTTTGTCCCAACTGTTCCAAGACAACCACTGGTTACAAAAAGCTTCTAAACACTTAACTATTGCCTTTTAAATTCATATATAAAGTAAAATGTAAAATGGCTTTATTTTTTTATTGCTTTTATATCATATAGTTAAAAC